>CAIYCW010000055.1 GCA_903924855.1 uncultured Rhodospirillales bacterium
AAGCCCGAACCTGAGTGCGGGCAAGGGCGGAACTGTCTGGCAGCAGCGGCGGCGCAGTGTAAAGCCGCACCCCATCCTCCCCCACGGCACATAATGCCGTGCCGTGACGCGCCATCAGGCGCAGTGCGTCGTGGCTGACGGTCGAGCCAGGGCCGAGCAGGATGGTGGAGATGGATTGATGCGGAATGCGATAATCGCCCGCCACCAGCAGATCACTTCCACCTGCGATGAAACGCAGACATCCATCTTCAACCGATAAGGCACCACGCTCCAGATAAACTAAGCCGTGCCGGTCGGCGTGGGGAATGCGCGTTTTTATGTCCAACGCGACCCGAGAGTTCAAAAGTTTCTTTGGTTCTTTCTTTTCAAAGAAAGAACGTATTTCTTTCTTGAAAACGGAAAAAGATTTTCGTCGGACGCAATCCGCGTTGCCGTATCGCTGATCCTGACCGGGGGACCGGCTGAAAGACCTTTTGTTATTGCCTGACGTACCAGTCATCCCAGCGGGACAGGCCGGTGTATTTGCGGACATAGCCCTTGGACGCCAGCAGCGCGTGGATGCGCTCACGGTCTGGTGTGTCGTTGTGTTCGCAGGTGATGACCCGGATGTCGTAGGCGGTGAAATCGAAGGCGGCGAGGATGTCGTATTCGCTGCCTTCGGTGTCCAGCGAGAGATAGTCGATTGTGCGTGGTGCCTGGTGCCGGTCCAGCAGGTCCTGCAGGGAGATGGTGCGGACCTGGTAGGCGATGGCGCCTGTGCGGATATCTGCGTGGCTATCGCTGTCCTCGAAGCCCTGCAGGGTGGAGAGATGTGCATCCGGCGTTTCGAGGAAGGTGAGTTGCTCGCCGGTGCGCGACCAAACGCAATCCGTCTCGATGATGCAGGAGCGGTTGGCAGCAAGGGGCGCGTGCCATTTGCGCGCGGGTTCGGCGAGGAGGCCGGTCCAGCCGAAGCGGGTTTCCAGCAGTTGGGTGTTGCTGAGATAGACGCCGTCCGCAGCGCCGAATTCCACGAAGAAGCCACCCTGTTTGTAGCTGTGCTCCGACAGGACGAAGATGTCCTGATAGAGCTGTGATGTTGAGGCATCGACCAGATCCGCGTTGCCGCCGGTGAGGATCAGCATGGCGTCGCGCGACATAGCGGGCACGGGATCGGTGGGGCCGACATTGCCTGCCTCCTCCGCCGCGCGGACCACCTTGTAGCCGCGGTTTCGCAGGATGGCTTCGATGAGGTTGAAGCCGCGCATGGTGAGACTGGTCATGGAGATCCTGCGGGAGCGAAGCCGAAAGGGCGTTATTGTGTGACTTGGACCGCGATCTCGTTCCGACGCAGGAAGGGGATGGTCCAGGGCGGGTCGTAGAACCAGGAGATCGGCTCACCCTGGGCGGTGTAGGGCGAGGATTTCAGCAAAGCGAGCAGGCGGGCGCGTTGGGTGGCCACGGTGTCTGCGCCGATGAAGCCGGTGTAGCGCAGCACGGCCATGGTTTGACCTGGGACCTCGACCAGTTTGACGTCCGGGTCGTTGGGTTTGGGCAGGGTCTGCATCGTGTATTGGCTGGGCATGAAGAAGCGGATGGTCCAGCCGGCATCGGTTCTGGCCTGGGCGACCGGGGCGGTCATGGCGATCTTTTCGGAGGATTGGGCGACAGGGGCGGTCATGGCGATCTTGGTGCTCGCCTGGTTGTCGCCGAAGATGTAGCCGGCGACCTTGCGAAAGCCGGCGTTGCGGGAGCTGTCCTCGTCGCCGTCCACCGTGACCTGGGCTGCGATGCGCGGGCCGTATTGGCGGATCTCCAGATCGCCCAGGCGCTGCACCACGGTGAAGGGCGGCTCCTCCAGCCCGGTGCGGATGCCCACCACGCTGCAGCCGGCCAGCGCCAGGCCCGACATCACCGCCAACATCGCTCGCATCGCGTCCTCCTGTGTTGGCTTTGATATGGGGTGGGTGGGGTCAGGCTGAAACGTCCAGAATAGCGCAGGTGAGATGATAGAGGGTGGAGGCTGGTGCGGGCTGGCCGGTGCGCAGGCCTTCGTCCCATTTCTCGGTCCACAGACCCTCGGGGGTGAGGAACTGCCAGAGTTCGCCCAGCGCCTGGGGCAGGATCTCGGCGCCCCCCGCGCAGCGCAGCGCCTTGAGGCGTTCGGTGTGCGGCCAGACGCGGGTGGCGCGGGTGCGGACCTGGCCGGTGCTCCACATCTCGCCGGCGATCACGCGATCGGGCAGCAGCGCGTGGCGTTCGGCGGCGTTCATCAGCCGGTCGGAGACAGGCGCGGTGTCGCGCGGGGTGCGACCGAGGCTGCGCGCGATGCGGCGGTGCTCGGCCAGCAGCCAGACCCATTCGTGGTGATGGCCGGGCTCCCAGATGAAGTTGCCCTGCTCGCGCAGCGGGATGAGGCCTTCATCAAAATATTCGGGCAGGCCTTCGGGCTGGACCAGACGGTCGAGGAAGAGGTCGATCAGCGCGTCCGCATGGTCGAGGTAGGTGGTGTCCTCGAAGGATTCGGCCGCGGCGAGCAGCGCTTCGAGCAGGTGCATATGCGGGTTCTGACGGCGGGGCAGCGCGTCCGGCAGGGATTCGCGCCAGCCGCCGGCGGGGTGGTGGAAGTGTTCGTCCAGATAGGCGAGCAGCTCACCGGCCGCCTGGCGTTCGCCGGTGGTGGCGAGGGCGAGCAGGACGAAGGCGTGGTCGTAGAGGTCGCGCGTGGTGTCGGTGGGGGTGCCCTGCAGGTCGAAACGCATGGCGTAGCCGCCGTCATCCTGGCGGGCGTGGTTGCGCAGGAAGCGCAGGCCGACCATGGCGCCCTCGGCAGCATCGGGCACGCTGAGCTGGGCGGCGCGGGCGAAGACATAGGTCTGCCGGGCGGCGACGCGCAGGCGGCGGAACTGTGCTGAGCAGGTCAGCTCCGGCGTGAGCTCTTCGTGGAAGCCGCCCTGCGCGCGGTCGATGCCATGGGCGAGCCAGAGCGGGATGGCGCGCTCCAGCAGCCAGGATCGGGCGGTGGCGGGGGCGATGGCGTGCATGCGAGGCCTCGGCGGAGTGTGTGTCGGTGGCACATACGACAACGGCCCGGCTGTCACCAGCCGGGCCGCTTGCGGCCTCCCGGATTTGCTCCGGGGTGCCGTTCGTTGATCAGAGGGTGATCAGGTCCTTGATCTTGGCGAATTCGGCGGGGCCGATCGCCTTTTTCGACACCAGCTCATCCGCCGATTTGTAGGGGCGGGCGGCGATGATCTTGCCGGCGCGCACCTTGCCGATGCCGGGCAGCGCGTCGAGCTGTTCGGCGGTGGCGGTGTTGATGTTGACCGGGGCGGAGGGCGAGGGCTTGGCCACGACCGGCTTGGCCGCGGTGGTGGCCGGCTTGACGGCCGTGGTCGCGGGCATCGTGGTGGCGGCGGGCGCGGTCACGGCCGGTTTGGCGGGCGTGGTGACGGCCGGCGTTTGGGCCAGCGCGGGCAGCGCGATCATGGCGCTGAACAGGGAGGCGGTGATGATCTGTGCAAGGCGCATGAAACTTCTCCTGGATCGGTCCGCGCCGCACCAAGCGGCGCAACCAACACTGCATAGAATAGCCCGCCGAATGGCACCGCAATGACCGAGTTGCGACATTTTGAAGGCGGATCGGGAAATCGGTTCGTATCGCTGGTGAGGCGGCGGCGGTTGGTCTAGCCTGCGCCAAATTCACGAGGAGCCTGACCATGAGCGGATTTTTCTCCCAGATCGCCGGAAGCCTGCTGGGCAACCCTGCCGTGACGGCGGCGGTGCCGGGGTTGCTGGGGCAGTTGCTGGGTTCGGCCGAGGGCGCCAATGCCGGCGGGCTGCCGGGGATCATCGCGATGTTCGAGCAGGCCGGGCTCGGGGCGCAGGTGCAGTCCTGGGTGGGCAATGGCAACAATCTGGCGATCACCGCCGAGCATGTGATTGCCGCGATCCCGCCGGAGCAGCTGAACGCGCTGGCCGACAAGGCCGGCATTCCGCATGAGCAGGTGGCGGAAGTGCTGGCGCAGGTGCTGCCGCATGCGGTGGATCATGCAACGCCGGATGGCGCGGTGCCGCAGGCCGACTCCCCTGCCCCGGATTTCTCCTCGCTGGTTGGCAAGCTGTTCGGCTGATGCGGGTGCAGCGCTTCGCTGCATGGCTGGTGACGCTGCTGCTGCTGTGCGGGACGGTTGCCGCACAGACCGCCCTTCGGCCGCAGGGCGGGCAGGCGGCCGGTGCGCAGCCCGCAGCGGCAGCCGCCCCGTCTGGCCCGAAACGGCTGCCGGAGCCGGTGACGACGCATCATCAGCTGGTGCTGTCCGGCCGCACTCTGGACATCACCGCCACCGCCGGTGCCATCACCATCTCCAACGCCGATGGCGTGGCGCAGGCGCAGATCGGCTATATCGCCTATAGCCGCGCCGATCTGCCGGCGGGCAGCCGGCCGGTGACATTCGCGATGAATGGTGGGCCGGGCTCCGGCTCGGCCTGGTTGCAGCTGGGGCTGCTGGGGCCGTGGCGGCTTTCGATGCATGACGATGCCGCGTATCGCTCGGCCCCGTCCGTGCCGGTGGCCAATGACGACACCTGGCTGGATTTCACCGACATCGTGTTCATCGACCCGATCGGCACCGGCTTCAGCCGGCTGCTGGTGAATTCGGACGACAATCGCAAGAAATACTATTCGGTGGCCGGTGATGTCAGTGTGCTGTCCGAGGCGATCCGGCAGTGGCTGGAACAGGCGCATCGCATGGCATCCCCGAAATTCCTGGTGGGTGAGAGCTATTCCGGGTTTCGCGGGCCGCGGCTGGTCAATGAACTGGCCAACGAACAGGGCGTGGGGATTTCGGGGCTGATCCTGATCTCGCCGCTGCTGGATTACGGGCTGCACAGCGCGGCCTTCGACCTGATGGGCTGGGTGGTGCAACTGCCGACACTGACCGCAGTGAACCGGGCCCGGCAGGGACATGTGACGCGCGCCGATCTGGCCGATGTGGAGGCCTACGCGACCGGCGACTACGCGGCCGATCTGTTCAAGGGCGAGGACCCGCAGGCCCTGGCGCGGCGCGGCGCCAAGGTGGCGGCACTCACCGGGCTCGACCCCGCCCTGCTGGCACGGCGCCACGCAAGACTCCAGGATTTCGAGTTTCTGCGCGAAACCGGACGGGATCGGGACGCGGTGGCCAGCGCCTATGACGCAACCTCCGTCAAGGCCGATCCGTTTCCGGAGAACAGCTTCAGCGAACATGGCGACCCGCTGACCGACACACTCGCCGTGCCGTTCACCGAAGCGATCTACGATATCTACGCCACCCGCCTGAACTGGCTGCCGGATGGGCCGTACGAGCTTTCGAACAACGCGGTGAACAGCGCCTGGGATTACGGGCGCAGCGGGTTCACGCGGCCACAATCGACCGGCGCCCTGCGGCAGGATCTGGCGGCCGATCCGAAACTGCGCGTGCTGATCGCACACGGCATGTTCGACCTGGTGACGCCGTATTTCGCAACCCAACTGCAGCTGAACCAGATCCCCCCAAGCGTGGGACGCGATCGGGTGACACTCGAAGTCTACGAAGGCGGGCATATGTTCTACGCCCGTGACGCCGCCCGCACCGCGTTCCGCACCGCAGCCGAGCGGCTTTACCATTCGCCCTAGGCTGGTGTTGGGGAGGGGGAAGGAAGCGCGGGGCGCTGCCCCGAACCCCGCCAGGGGCCGAGCCCCTGGACCTCGATAGGTTGGAGCCTATGCCGGTAAGGGGGCCTGCGCCCCCTCGGCGACGCGCCGTGCCGGCCCCCTTACCGACATAGGCTGAACGAATGGGTTCCAAGGGCTCTGCCCTTGGCGGGGTTCGGGGCGGAGCCCCGCGCTTGCCCTCCCCTCCCCCAGCGCAAGCCTTGCGCGATGGCAATGTCCGTTCCAGGCTTAGTGCCTGCGTTGAGCGGAGGGCTGTCATGGACGGGATTCGACCCACCATTGCTTCGTTGCATGGGATTGTTGCGGCGTCACATCCGCAGGCGGCGGCGGCCGGGGCGCAGATTTTGGCGGCTGGGGGCAATGCGTTTGATGCGGCGGTGGCGGTGGCCGCGGTGTTGGGGGTGGTGGAGCCGTTCATGTCCGGCCTGTTTGGCAATGGCATGGCGACGGTGCGGCCGGCGGGTGGGCCCATTCGGGCGTTGCAGTTTCGCGCAGGTGTGCCGCGGGCGTTTCCGCTGGGGCGGTATGGCAAGCGCGAGGAGATGTATCGCGGGCCGATGGCGACCTCGGCGCCTGGCAATCTGGCGGGGTGGGATGCGTTGTTGAAGGCGCATGGCACGCTGAGTCTGGCGGAGGCGTTGGCGCCTGCGATCAGGCTGGCGCGCGATGGGTTTGCGTTGATCGACTACACGGCGTTCGGCATCAACGGGTCGGCCAAGGAGCTGGCGCCGTATTCGTTCTTTGAGGATTGGAGCCGGGTTTACACCGGTGGGCGTGGCGCGGTTCGGGCGGGCGAGGTGCTGCGTCTTTCGGAGCTGGCGGACACGTTCGAGGCGATTGCGGCGCATGGGATTGGCCATCTGTATGGCGGGGCGCTGGGGCAGCGGATTGTCGATCATCTGCGGGGTTTGGGCGGGTGTCTGTCGATGGCGGATATCGAGGCGGCGCAGCATGTGGCGTGGACCACGCCGTTGTCGGCGCCGTATCGCGATCTGATGGTGCATGTGCCGCGCCCGCCGTCGCAGGCGTTTCAGATGTTGATCGGGTTGCGGATACTGGACGGGTTCGATGTGGGGTCCCTGCCGTTTCTGGGTGTGGAGCATCTGGACCTGGTGTGGCGGGCGGCCCGGTTGGCGGCGGGGGCGCGGATCGAGGCGGGCAATCCGAAGCCGGAGTTGTTGGCGCGGTTGCTGGAGGATGAGGCGATTGCGCGTTTGCGGGCGCGGTGTGCGGATGGGGTGGTGATTTCGGGGCCGGCCGAGCAATGGGTGGCGCCGCCTGAGGGCCGGGTTGCGGGGCAGCACACGACGTCGCTTTCGGTGTCGGACCGGGCGGGGAATCTGGTGTGTCTGACGCAGAGTCTGGGGGCGTTGTTTGGCAATGGCGTGGTGGTGCCGGGCACCGGGGTGTGTCTGAACAACGGGTTGTATTGGGGTGAGTTGGACCCGCGCAGTCCGAACCATCTGATCCCGGGGGGTGAGTTGATGACCTCGGTGGCGCCGAGCCTTGCCACGCGGGGCGGGGTTCCGGTGCTGGCCTTGGGCACGCCTGGCAGTTACGGCATCAGCCAGACGCAGACCCAGGTGATGGTGCATCACGTGGATTACGGCATGGCGTTGCAGGCGGCGATCGAGGCGCCGCGGGCGCGGCTGTGGGACGGGGTGCGGGTGCAGGCGGAGAGCCGGATCGAGGCTTCGGTGATCGAGGCGTTGCGGGCACGCGGGCATGCGGTGGAGACGCCGAGTGCGTGGACGAGTGCGGTGGGCGGGATGCAGGGGATTTCGATTGACCCGGCCTCCGGCGTGATGACGGGTGGCGCCGACCCCAGGCGCGAGGGGTATGTGGTGCCGGGGTGAGGGTGTGTGCGCCTCTACCCTGGTCTGAGGCGCGCGCGGATGCGTTTGGTGAGTTCCCGCAGCACATCGTAGCCGGATGAGCGGCTGAGGGCGTTCAGATCCGGGCGGCGCAGCGTGTCGATCTCGGCCATTTTGTCGTGCAGGTCACGCGCGGTGAGTCCGTACTCGGTTTGCAGCAGGTCTTCGAGGGCTGCATCGCCGAGCAGTTGGAACAGCGCCATCAGGCCGGCGAGGCTGAAGATTGGCCGCGACGTGCTGTGGGGCGACAGGAGCAGCAGGGCGGTTTCGATGGTTTTGTGCTGTGGGGTGGGCAGGCCTGGATGGCGCATCAGATCGGCAAATCCATCGCGCAGACAGTCATCGGGGATGTGGTCGAAGAATTTGCTGGCCAGGGTGTAGAGTTCGTTTTCCATTCTGACGAGGTTCTTCGGCGTCATGGAGCTGGCGTTTTCGCCGGGCAGCAGACGGAAGCTGATGAAGAATTCGGGCGAGACATGTATCTCGTGGTGTTTGAGCAGCCGGATCCACAGGTCGAAATCCGGGAATTGTCTGTATCGGTTGTCGTAAAGGCCGATGTCTTGATAGGCCTGTGACCGGATCAGCAGGGTTGGGTGGCAGAGGCAGTTGCCATGTTCGAAGAAGAACCTGAGCCATTGGCCACGGGAGCGGTTTTTCTTGTTGAAGATGTCGCGATAATGGGAGGACTGGCTTTCGCGTGGAATGAGCTTGCCGGCCCGATCGATGAATTCGGCGGCACCAAACGAGGCGATGCATTCGGGATGCTCGGCCAGGACTGCGAGTTGCGTTTGCAGTTTGGCGGGTTTCCAGACGTCATCCGAGTTCATGATGGCGATATACTGGCCACGGCTGCGTGAGATGAGTTCGTTTGTGACCACGCAGGCGCCGCGGTTCTGGGCATGGGCTGTGACCTGCAGCCGGGGATCCTGGATGGAGCGTGCGATGTCCGCGGTGGGGTCGGTTGATCCATCGTCGGCCACCAGAAGTTCAAGGTCGACGTCCTGCGCAAGGACGCTGGTGATCGCCTCGCGGATGAACGGGGCATGGTTGTAGCTGGCCATGACCACGGACACGACCGGGGGGGTGAGAGCCATGGGGGAGACCTTCTTGCCGGGATGGTGGTTTGACGCGCCGCATCAGGGCGTTGTGCGGGATGATTGGCGTGCCGGGATTGCGGCACGCGGGGCGTGTTCAGGGATTGGACGTGTTGGTGTTCAAGGCGGTGTCTCGTTCAAACTCTGCCTGCAGCGCGAGGGGGTTGGTCTTTCGGTTGCGGATTTTTCGTGCCGGGCAGCCTGCATAGATGCCCCAGGCGGGCAGCGATGTTGAAACGAGGCTGAGGGCGCCGACCGCCGCCCCCTCCCCCAGTTCGACGCCTGGCAGGACGACGCTGCCACTGCCCACCAGGCTGTGTTGGCGCAGCAGGATGGGGGCCTTGGTGACGCTTCGGTAGCGGGCCGGGATGGTTGGATGTGCCATGGCCTGGCCGGAGAAATCGTCTGATTCGGAGAACAGCCGCACGCCGGGGGAAAGGCCTGCGAAATCCTCCAGCGTCACGCCGCTTGCGCCGGCGACAAAGCAGCTGTTTCCGACATGGACGTAGCGGCCGAGATCGATGCAGCCGGTGCTGCCTGCGGAGAGGATGGAGAATGCATCCACCCGGCAGAAATCGCGCAGGATGATGTTCTCTGGCGACAGGATGATGGCAGCGCGTGACAGCTGGACGTTCTGGCCGAGGTGGCGGAAGCCGAACCGGGCCAGTTCCTCCTGGGGGAAGAAGCCGCCATTGATGCCGGGATGTTGGTTATCCATTGTTCAGAACCCGGAAAACGAGACGTGTGATCATTCTTTGTTCTGCGAAGGATAATCCATAATACATTGGCAGGCACAGAACCCTTGACGCGATGTCATCGGCGATCGGTGTGGCAAAACGGCCAGGGACATAGTCGAGTGAGGAGAGCGAGGGATAGAAATATCTGCGGGTTGAGACCTGGTTTTTCAGAAGTTCCCGCTCCACAAGCTGCATGGTTCGGTGCGATTTGAACAGGACCGGGTAGTATGAATGGTTGTAGAGTGTGTCATCCGCGATTTCGGGATATTTTATATCCGGGTGCCTCAAGAGCTTTCTGTAATTTTCAAAAATATTTTTCCTGTCTTGCAGGATTCGATCAATATATTTGAGGTTGCACAGACCTAGGGCGGCATGCAGCTCGGAATTCTTGCCGTTGATGCCTACACCGTCAAATTCCGTGGGCGCTGTGTGCCCGAAATTGCGCATCAGCGCGGCGCGGCGCAGCAGTTCGGGACTGTTGCAGACCACCGCTCCGCCCTCGCCGGTGCTGAACAGCTTGGTTGCGTGAAAGCTCATGGTTGAGATGTCCCCATAGGACATCAGGGATTTGCCGCGATATCGCGTGCCGAAACAATGCGCGCCGTCGAAGATGAGTTTCAAACCGTGGTCGCGCGCGATCTGTTCGAGGGCCGGGATGTCGCATGGATTGCCGTAGACATGGGTGGCGAGGATGGCCGTTGTCTGCGGGGTGATGCGTGAGGCGATGGATGTTGGATCGATGTTCCAGCTTCGCTGGCAGATATCGGCCATCACCGGGCGGCATCCTTCCCACACGATACTGGAGGTGGTGGCGACGTAGCTGTACGGCGTTGTGATGATCTCTCCGGCCAGTCCCAGCGCCTTGATGGCGATCTGCAGGGCGATGGTGCCGTTGGCGACGAAGATCAGATGGTCGAGGTGGAGTTTTTCCTTCAGCTGAAGCTCGAGATCATTGACCAGGGGGCCGTTGTTGGTGATCCAGTTGCGGCTCCAGATGCCTGTTAAATATTCCACGTACTCATCAAGAGGTGGCATGAACGGCCTGGTGACGGTGATCACGCTCTCACTCCGTTTTTATTGATTAACTCAGACGATTGATGATCGGAGTTTTGTGTGAGTCTGCCAGATCTGCGATGGTGGTTTTGGTTGATATTGTACACTCCCCGCCAATTCGGCTGTGAGTGTTCTTTTTCCTCCAGAAACGCCGGGTTGACCAGCAACGTCCGATGGTGCGGCGCGCGATTGGGGGGCTTGGGGGAATTCTCTTGCGTTGGGCCAGTTGGTGTGGCGTAGGCTGGTGGATGGATGTGAGCTCCGCCTCTGTTGAGCCTGACACTGATGCGCCTGGACCGGTTTTGGTTCGGCTGCAGCTGGTGTTGCGCGGGATGCTGGCGGTGCTGGGGATGTGGCGGCTGGAGCCTTACGCCGCGGTGCTGGTTTATCGCCGGATTGCCGTGCTGGGCTGCCGGTTGGAACGGATGCTGCGGCGTTTTCAGGCAGGCTTGCTGCGGCATTGCGGGCCGCGCGGGGCACGGACGGGAGGGATGAGGCCGGGTGGGGCGTTGCGCGCGACGCCTGGTGTGCGGCTGCCACGACGGTTCGGCTGGCTGGCGCAGGCAGGTGGCTCGGAGGCGGTGTGCCGGGGGTTGCAGTTGCAGGCCGTGCTGACCTCGCCGGAGATGGCGGCGTTGCTTGCGGCGTCACCCCAGGCGGTGCGGCTGGTGCGGCCGTTGTGCCGGGCGCTGGCCGTGGAACTGCCGGGCGTGTCGGGGCCCGGCGCGCCGCGGGCGCGCAGGGTTGCGGCTGCCCCTCGTGTGCGGCGGCCCCGCCCGACCTTGCCGCCGTTTCGGATTCCTTTGCCACGCGGTGTGCTTTCGGCCGCACGGCGGGCGGGCTTTGGCCGAGACCTGCCGGCGTGACGGAGGAATTGCCGGATTTTTATTGCGATTTGTGTCTTATTTAGGGGTTTGAGGCGGGTCGTGGACCCGCCCTACAAGTCGGGTTGTTTGTCAGCCGGCATTGGCCATGGCCTGGTGGTCCTCATTTTCCACCAGTTCCAGCCGGCCGCCGCCGCGGACGGCGCCGCGCAGGAGGGCTGCGACGAACATGCGGCCCCAGGCGAGCGGGGTGCGGTTCTCGATGGCGCCGTAGAGGGACTGCCAGCGTTCGCGGCGCTCGGCGAGTTTCATGGTCAGCGCCTGGGTCATGGCTTCGGCCATGGCATCCGTGTCGTGCGGGTTGACCAGGAGGGCGGCGTCGAGCTGTTGGGCGGCGCCGGCGAAGCGCGAGAGGATGAGCACGCCGGGGTCGGCCGGGTTCTGGGCGGCCACGAATTCCTTGGCGACGAGGTTCATGCCATCGCGGAGCGGGGTTACGAGGCCCACGCGGGCGCAGCGCATGAAGCCTGCCGCGGTGGCGCGGTCGACGCCGTGGGAGATCATGCGCAGGGGAAGCCAGTCCGGCTCACCGAAATCGGCGTTGAGATTGCCGGATTCGCGATCGAGGGCGGCGCGCAGGGCGCGGTAGGAGCCGACCTCCTTGCGGGAGATGGCGGCGACCTGCAGCAGTGTCATGCGGCGCTTCCAGACGGGCTCGGTTTCCAGCAGGCGCCGGAGGCCCGCGATGCGTTGCAGCAGGCCCTTGGTGGGGTCGAGACGGTCGAGGCCGAGCACCAGGGTCTGGCCGGTGAGGCTCTGGCGCAGGCGGACGGCGGGGAGTTTGCGGGCGTTGGCCGCGGCCATGGCGGCGAATTCGCGGGCCTCGATCTCGACCGGGAAGACGCCGAGCAGCACGCGCCGGCCATCGACGAGCAGCGTGTTGCCGGGGCCGCGGGCGGCGTCGCAGAACTGGACGGCGCAATTGGCGAAATTCGCCATGTCACCCTCGGTCTGGAAGCCGATCAGGTCGGAGGCGAGCAGGCCGCGCAGCAGCTCCGCCATGTCCGGCACGGCGTCCAGCGTCTCGGGGGTGCAGAAGGGGATGTGCAGGAAGAAGCCGATCGGGTTGGAGACGCCGGCGGCGCGCAGGGCGGCGGGCAGCGGCAGCAAATGGTAGTCGTGCACCCAGATCAGGTCATCCGGGCCGATCAGGGCCTGAACGTCCGCCGCGAGGCGGAGATTGACGTCCCGGTAGATCTGGGCGTCCGTCCGGTCGTATTGGATGAGGTCGGTCATGGAATGCAGCAGCGGCCAGAGCACGCCGTTGGAGAAGCCGTTGTAGTAACGGTCATGCTCCTCGGCGGTGAGGTCGGTGGTAGCGTAGTCCACCCCATCGTGATGGGCGACCTTGACCGGCGTGCTGGTGGCGTTGGGGCTGACGATGCCGGACCAGCCGAACCACATGCCGCCGCGCTTTTCCATCAGGCCGTCGAGCGCCACGGCGAGGCCGCCGGCGCGCGGGCCCTGGTCGGGCAGCGGGACGCGGTTGGAGATCACCACGAGACGGTTCATCGTGGCCCGGTTGTGGGCGGGATGAAGCTCGGTCACCTCAGCCCCGAACGGGGCCTCGCGGCGCATGGATTTCGGCAGACGGGTCACGAAAACCTCCTGGTCCCGCACATCCCGAGATGCCTTGAGCGATCCCGAACCGTTGCGATTGACCCAGAGATGCCATCCACAAATGGCGACATTGCGGCGAACAATGTGGCGGTGCGGCAAAATCGCAGGGTTGCGAATTATTCGCGCGCGTTTGGCGAGAATCCTGCAAGGTCGGGGCTGTCTTTCACCACACAGGTCAGCCGTCTGATGGATGCCTCTTTGATTGAACGTCTCACCGCCTGGCGCCGCCATCTGCATGCGCATCCGGAGCTGTCGCGCGAGGAGGTCGAGACATCGGCCTTTGTGCGGGCGAAGTTGACCGAGCTGGGCATTGGGTTCGAGGCCGGCATTGGGGGGCATGGCGTGGTGGCGACGCTGCGGCGCGGCAGTTCGAACCGGGCGGTGGGGTTGCGCGCGGATATGGATGCGCTGCCGATCGTGGAGGCGACGGGGGTTGCGCATGCCTCGACGCGGCCGGGTGTGATGCATGCCTGCGGGCATGACGGGCACACCGTGTCGCTGCTGGGGGCGGCGGCGCTGCTGAAGGATGACCCGAGCTGGAGCGGGACGGTGCATTTCGTGTTTCAGCCGGCCGAGGAGGGTGCGGGCGGGGCGCGGGCGATGATTGCGGACGGGCTGTTCAGCCGGTTTCCGATGGAGCGCATCTTTGGCTACCACAACTGGCCAGGGCTGGAGGCGGGGACGGTTGCGGTTCACAGCGGGCCGGTGATGGCGGCAGGGGCGCGGCTTGATGTGCGGATCGAGGGCACCTCCGGCCATGCGGCGTTGCCGCATCAGACGCGTGATCCGATTCTGGCGGCGGGGCATCTGATTGTGGGGCTGCAATCGGTAGTGGCGCGCAATGTGGACCCGATCGAGTCCGGCGTGATCAGCCTGGGGCGGATCGAGGGGGGGCTTGCGTCCAACCAGATCCCATCCGAGGTGCGGTTGCGCGGCACGTCCCGCCATTACACGCATGGGACCGGGCAGATCATCCATGACGGGATCAGGCGGGTGGCGGCGGGTGTGGCTGCGATGCTGGATGTGCGCATCGATGTGGAGATTGTCCCGGGCGTGGGGCCCACGATCAATCACCCGGCTGAGGCGGCGCTTGCGGTGCAGGCGGCCGCGGCTGCGGGTCTTGCGGTGCGGCGCGATCTGCCGCCTGCGATGACGGGGGAGGATTTCGGCTGGATGCTGGAGGCGTGCCCGGGCGCCTATGTGTGGATCGGCAACGGGCCGGGTGGGCCGGGCGCTGATCTGCACAATGACGGCTATGATTTCAACGATGCGATCCTGCCGGCGGCGTCAGGCTTTCTGGCACAGGCGGCAAAGGGGGCCCTCGCCGAGGGGTAGCGCGGCGAAGGGTGGCGTTTGCAGTGTTTGCAGCAGGGTGAGTGGCACGTGGTGCGATCCTTGCGGAAGCTGGGCTGCGATGGCGCTGCGTTCCAGGCTGATTGCGTGTTGCAGCGTGTTGAGCTGCACCGGCCGGGGTGGTGCGTTTTCCAGCTGGGTGGGCGTGGGGCGCAGATAATCCGTCCATTGTTCGTGGGGGGTTGTGTGGGCGGCCTGGCCCAGGCGCTGCAGGGTGATGGCGCTGCGATCGGCGAGCATGGCGATGCGGGTGGACAGGCGGGGCTGAGAGGCACCGTTCGCGCCGGTTTCGATAACGTCCGCCCGTTCGAGGGCGAGAAGCGCGCCGTCTGAGGCGATGAAGGCCAACAGGTCCTGGCGGATCTGTGCGGTGTCCAGCGCGAAGCTGATCAGGTGGATGGGAGCGGGGCGCAGATCGAGCGTGGCGCGCAGGCGGGCGCGCTGCGGGGGGAGGATAAAGACAGCGCCGCCGGGCAGGAAGAGGGTGGCGGGGCGTGCCACCTCCCCGACCGTGCCCGGGCGGAGTTGGGCTTTGGGTTGGGGGCCGGGGGCTGAGGCTGACAGCTCCAGGCCGGCGAGGATCATGTGGCGTCGGGCGATCATGCCGGCAGAGTGCGCCGGATTGGTTAAGCCCGGCTGAACAAAGCGAGGCCTGCGGCGGTGGCGATGACGCAGAGAGCGACCGAGGCCGCGGCATAGAGGGCGGCCTGCAGGGTTTGGCCGGCGCGCAGCAAGGTGAGGGTTTGCAGGCTGAAGCTGGAGAAGGTGGTGAAGCCGCCGCAGATGCCGACCATGACCAGCAGACGCAGGCTTTGATTGCCGGAGAAGTCGCCATTGCTGCCGGTGAGGGCCGCGAAGGCGCCGATGACCAGGCTGCCCAGGACGTTGATGGCCAGCGTGCCCCAAGGGAAGGCCTCCCCCACCAGCTGGGCTGTGATGAGTGTCAGCCAGTAGCGCAGCAGGCTGCCCGCGGCGCCGCCCATGCCAACAAGTATCAGTGCCTGCACGAATTGTCCTCCTGTCTGCCGCCGATGGCGATACGTTATCGATGGTTAGCACATCAGGCATGCCAGTCAGAATTTCTTGTGCTTTTGTCGGATTTTGTCATGCGACCCGGATATGGGCGTGCCAATCCACGGTTTGTGCTTGGTTGGACACGTCTGCGAGAGTTGATTTCGTGATTGACACCAGTTTTACATAGGCGTTATGTAATCCTGTATGAATTTTAACGATCGAGGCGAGCATGGCTAACCTCCGCAGATTGGTGATGGCTTTTGCAGTCGCCGCATCCGGTTTGTCCGGTGCAGCCTCGGCTGCCATCCTTGGACCGGGATATAATGGCGCGGTGATTTCGTTCGGCGCCTCAGGCGTGGGCGATGCGCTGAGTACCTCTTCGGCGGTGTTCAGTACTACTCCTTACACAAGCAACATCTCGGCAGGCTCGATCTCCGGCGCGTTCAGCGTAGAGACGACGGGCAACGGCGCGTATCCTGGCCAATTTAGCATGGATACGATCCTGGGGGCGACGGTATCCCATACCAGCCCGAGCAAAAGCTTTACCATTCCTCCCTTCACGGCGCTGGCGAAGGATCTGGGTGGGAATGACGGCAACGCGTCGCTCAATGTCAGCGTGTCGGCCGATGGTCTCGCCATGGATATCACTGATATCAATGGCGGAAACTTTGTTAAATGGAGCATCTATCTGGTGTTCACCGCGCCGTTGCACTTCGGCGAGAACGTGATCGACACAACGCATTCATTCCTGTGCGACAACACCGCCCCTCCAGCAACGAGCTGTGTTGGTGGCTTTGTTCCGACTACCGGCAACACTTTGACCAGCACCGAGACCTTCACCGGGCTTAAGGACGAGGCATTCTTCGCTGCGGGCGCAGTGCTTGAGGTGCCGGAGCCCGCCTCGATGGCGATCGTGGGTCTGGGTCTGGCCGGGCTTGCCGCGGTACGTCGCCGCCGGGGCTGATCCGCCTGATCTGAAACTGCTCGAAATCCACCATGTCTCGGACATGGTGGGTTTTTTGCTGTCTGCGCCCTGAGGGTATTTCTGGCCTGCGGGATCAGGGGCGCGAATGGTGTTGTGATCTGCCATGCGACTGGTATTGTGCCTGACATGTCAGCCCGCAGGTCAGTCCCATGTCTTTGATCGGCCGTATTGAAGCCCCGTTGAGCCTGACCGATCAGGCGGTGGTGGCGTTGCGGCGCGAGATCATCGCCTGCCGGCTGGCGCCTGGCGAGACGGTGAGTGAAACGCTGATGGCGGAGCGGTTTCCGCTGGGACGGGCTGCGATCCGCACCGCGCTGTCCCGACTGGCCGAGGAAGGCCTGGTGCAGGCGATGCCGCGCCGTGGCTGGGTGGTGCGGGTGGTGACGCTGCGCGACATTCATGAGGTGTGCGATCTGCGCATGCTGCTGGAGCCGGAATCGGCCCGGCTGGCCGCCCTGAACTGCGGGCGGGAGCCGGGCTCGGCGGCGCGGCTGCGGGAGTTGGATGCCATCTGTGCCCGGGGCTACACGCCGGGGGATGCGGAGTCGGCGCTGGATTTCCTGACCGCCAACCGAGAATTCCACACCGGTGTGGCCGTGCTGGCCGGCAATGACCGGCTGACCCGCGAGATCGGCCGGCTGCTGGATGAAGGCACACGCATGCTGGTGCACGGCCTGTCGACGCGCGATCGCACGGTTGAGATGGCGCATGAGCACCACGCTTTGGTGGAGGCCATCGCCCGCAACGCTGCCGATGAGGCCGCCCAGATCATGCGCGAGCAGGTGGCGGCCAGCCGCGAGATGGTGCTTGCCGCCCTCACCGGTCCCCGTTCTCCCCTGATTGTCTCGGAGCCACGATGAACGCGATCTCGCCGCAGGGACTGTCCCTGCCCCAGCCCACCACCGGCATCCGGCTGCAGATGCTGGCGGACATCGCCGAGGCGGCCCACACGTCGTTGCCACGGCGGCACAAGGCGGTGGCGGCGGCCTTGGCGCCGTATCTGGGGCTGCCCGGGCTGCTGGACGGGCTGTCCTGCCCCTCCTGTGCGGAGCATTACAGCCGGCATTTGCTGCACAACAACGCGGCCGCCAACTATGCGGTGGTGGCGATCGTGTGGGCGCCGGGTCAGATGTCGCCGGTGCATGCGCATCGCACCTGGTGCGCCTTCGGCATTCATCAGGGCTGGCTGGCGGAGACGTATTTCGACGCCGGGGCGCAGGCGGCGGGCTGTGTGACACCCTCTCCCACCGCGTGTCATGCGCATGCGGCCGGCAGCACCGGCTGTGCGCCGGCGGGCCATGAGGCGATCCATCGCCTGGCCAATCTGGGCACGGCGAATGCGATTTCGTTGCACGTCTATGGCGTGGCGTTCGATGATTTCGGTGTTGGGGTCAATGAGGTTTACGCCCCATGACAAGCGGCTGTTGCCATGGTTGCTGTTCTGGGCTTAGTGTTTTCCGTCCAGAAGGTGCAATGTCGTGCTGCTAAGCCGATACCTTGTTGTCCAGACGAACCGACCCGACGAACTCGTGGACGGCCTGCTGCGGCGGCAGCCCTGGATGCGGGATGTGTCGGTCACGGCCACGCCGGATTGGCTTTATGCGCATTTTCGGGTGCAGTTGGGCTCGATCGAGCTGAGCACCTCGTCCTCGACCGGGGTTTCCTATCGCTCCGACACCTCTGGTTCCATCACGATCGGGCTTGCGCTGTCCGGCCATCAGCTGATGACGGTGGGCAACGAGACGCGGATCATGCCGGAGATGGCGAGCTTTCTGCCGACCGTGCCGGTGATGGGCATGGTGCGGGATTGCCGCTTTGCGCTGGTTCGGCTGAACCGGGCCAGGTTGGTGGCGTTGCTGGATGAGATGGATGTGCGCCCCGCCGAGATCAGACTGGGCGCCTATCTGGCACGCCATTGGCTGCAGCCGCGCCCTGACACCGCGGCGCTGGATTCGACGTTGCGGTTCTTGTTCCAGCATCTGGACCGGTTCGGCGAGCCTGCCCCCGGCGAGGCGCGGGCGCTGGAGGATCTGGTCTATGCCCAAGCGGCCAGTGCCCTGGTGGGCCCGGTGCATCCGCGGAAACAGGCGGAGAATCCGGCCGGGTTTTCCCGCGCCATGGCGTTCATTCTGGAGAATCTGGCAGCGGACATCTCGGTGACGGACGTGGCCAAGGCCTGCGGCCTGTCGCTGCGGGGCACCCAGGCGATGTTTCAACGGCATGGGCATACCAGCATCACCGGTGCGATCCGCAGTGTCCGGCTGTCCAGGGCGCGGGAGATGCTGCAGGCGGGACGTCCGGGCGACACGGTGCTCGGCGTGTCGTTGGAAGTTGGGTTCAACCATATCAGCTATTTCACGCGGGCCTATCGCGCGGCGTTCGGTGAAACCCCGGGTGACAGTTTGCGCCGCGCGCGTTAATCAAAACGCAATTCTTTCGGCGCACGTATGTTGTTGAATATCAAACTGATTTATTTGGCCGAAACGTGGTGGCAAGTGGATTGAGTGCGTCGTGGTGCAAGACCGATGGGTGAATATGCGATAGCACAGACAGGTTGGGTCCTGTGGGAGCAGAGGGATGGATATCGGTTTGTCGGGTCAGGGCGAAGGGCCAAAGATCCGGTTGCTGATTGTCGAAGATGATATCTCGCTGCGCGACCAACTTGAGGAAGGCCTGCATTATTGCGGCTTCGATACTATGACCGCCTCTGACGGGTTTGCCGCCCGTGCGATCACCGGAAATCACCCGGACCTGTCGCTGATCCTGACCGATATGGATATGCCGGGCATGACCGGGCTGGAACTGGCGCGCCATGTTCTGGCGGACCGTCGGGCGGCTGTGGTGATCCTGACCGGCAAGGGACTGCCACGGCTGGAGCAGGAGGCGGAGGATGCGGGGGTGTTCGCCGTGTTGCGCAAACCGATCCGGCTTCCGGCCCTGGCTGAGACGCTGCGACAGGCCTTGGCCTCCCTGCGTGAGGCCGGCGTGCGGTAACGATTGGCGACCGGGCTGCACCGTGTCGGACGAAGCGTTACCAGCCCGCCATCAGCAGCGCCAAAGCCTTGGTCACGCCATGCATCGAGGCGAGGCCGACACTTTCATCGATGCCGTGGATGTTCGAACAATCCGGGCCGTAACACACCGCCTCGGTGCCCTGATACAACACGTAGTGGCGCGCATCGGTGAGGCCGCTTGCGGCGTAATGGCGCAGTTCGTCGTCAAACACCGCGCGATGGGCGGCCATCACGGCCTGGCTGATCGCCTGGTCGGGTGGGAAGACGCAGCCATCGGCCATGAAGCCGCCGAATGTCACGCGGGCATGACCTTCCGGCAGGCCCAACTCGGCAGCACCCTCGGCCACGATGCGCACGATGTCGGCGGCGACCTGGCGGCAGGAGATGCCGGGCATCACGCCCACGCGCAGCCCGATCTTGGCGCGCGTCGGGACAGAGCTGTTCCACTCGCCCCCCTCGATGGTGCCAAGATTGATGTTCACCGGGTGGTTGAGCCCGGCAAAGGCGGGGTGGCGGTGCTCGGCGCGGTTCATCTCGAACTCGTAGGTCTTGAAGCGGGCCGCGATGGCCATGGCCGCCTCGATGGCGTTCACGCCGGCCTGCATCTCGCGCACATGGGCGGGTTTGCCGGTGACGTGCAGCCAGGCCCAGACCACGCCGACCTCGGCCACGTAGAGCGCCGGATTGTCGGGCCCCGGCTCCGGGATCAGCACCGCATCGGGCCGCGGCAGCGCCTGCATGACGGCAAGCGCGCCGTTGCCGGTGCATTCCTCCTCGATGACGGCTGCGAAATGCAGCTCGCCGCCCGGTTCCAGCCCGGCCAGCTTCAGCGCCTTGAACGCCATCAGGCTGCAGGCCAGGCCCGCCTTCATGTCCGCAGCGCCACGGCCATACATCCGGCCGTCGCGCACCACAGGCTCGAAGGGCGGCGTGGTCCAGAGCGCGGCGTCACCCTCCGGCACCACGTCGATATGTGATTGCAACAGCAGGGAGCGGCCGGCGGTGCTGGCCGGGCGGTAGATGGCGGCCACCGGGTCGCGACCGGCATAGTCGATCAGCGGGGGGGAGAAGCCGGGATGGCTTTCCAGCTCGGCCACGTTGACCGGGATGCGAAACGGCTCCAGGCCCAGCTCGGCGTAGATCTGCTCCATCTCGGCGAGGCAGGACTGCTCCTGGCCGAGCACCGATCTGTGCCGCACGAGGCGGGCCACCAGAGCCTCGCACTCGGATTCCAGGGACGACGCCGCCTGCAGCAGGGCGGTCTTGGCACCTTGGTCGATCATGCGCCGAACTTTCCGCTTTTGGGGAAGCCGTTGGGGACCATGCGCCCGGCCCCTGCCCGTTCGCCCAGCCATTCGGTGAGCAGCCTCTCGGTGCGGGTCTTCTCGCCCAGCCGCCAGCTCAGCCCTTCGGCCAGGGCGAACACCTTCACATCGCGCATGCCGCCATCCTTGTAGCGTTGGAGGATCACACCCTGGCCGCGCTGCATGTCCGGCACCTGGTGCAGCGGGAAGACCAGCAGCTTGCGGTTCTCGCCCACCACGGCCACGTGGTCGCCCTCGACATCGATGCAGAACGCCGCCTCATCACCCGGCTTCACGTTGAGAATCTGCCGGCCGGTGCGCTTTTCGGCCAGAAGCTCTTCGGTTGCCACCAGAAAGCCGCGGCCGGTGGAGGATGCCACCAGCTTCTTCTGCCCGTCGCGATGGACGAAGAGCCGCACCACGTCCTCGCCGTCACCCAGCTCGATCAGCAGGCGCAGCGTCTGCCCGTCGCCGCGGCCGCGCGGGATGTCGGACGCTTTGAGCGTGTAGGATTTGCCGTTGGTGGCGAACAGGCAGAGCCGGTCCGTGGTCTCGCAGGGCAGCAAAGCGCGCAGCTTGTCGCCCTCCTTGAACTTCAGATCGGCCGGATCGGCCACCGCCCCCTTCACGGCGCGCAGCCAGCCTTTGTCCGACAGGATGACGGTGATCGCCTCGCGCTCGACAAAGGCCTCCATCGAGACGGAGATGCTGGGCGCGGCGTCGCCCAGCGTCGTGCGCCGGTCGCCCAGCGCGCCGGAGCCGAACTTTTCCTTGGTGGCTGTGATCTCCTCGGTGATGCGCACCCAGCGCAGCGCTTCATCGCCCAGCAGGGCGTGCAGCCCGTCGCGCTCGGCGGATAGTTTGGCGTGCTCCTCGCGGATCTCCATCTCCTCCAGCTTGCGCAGGGAGCGTAGGCGCATGTTGAGGATGGATTCGGCCTGCAGCTCGGTCAGCTCGAAGGTGCGGATCAGCTCCTGCTTCGGCTCGTCCTCGTAGCGGATGATGCGGATCACCTCATCGAGGTTGAGATAGACCTTGATGAAACCGTCCAGGATTTCGAGGCGGCGTTCGATGGCGGCCAGGCGGTGGCGGGAGCGGCGCAGCAGCACCTCGTGGCGGTGGGCCAGCCATTCGCGCAACACGTCGCGCAGGCCGAGCACGCGGGGGGTGCGGTCCGAGGTGAGCACGTTCATGTTGAGCGGGAAGCGGCTTTCCAGCGCCGTGGCGCGGAACAGCGTCTCCATCAGCACTTCCGGCTCGACACCGCGATTCTTCGGCTCCAGCACCAGGCGCACCTGCTCGGTGCTTTCGTCGCGCACATCGGCGAGCAGCGGCAGCTTCTTTTCCTCCAGCAGCTGGGCGATCTGCTCGATGAGGCGGGATTTCTGCACCTGGTAGGGGATTTCGGTGATGACGATGGTCCAGGTGCCCATCCGCCCCTGCTCCACCGCCCAGCGCGCGCGGGTGCGAAACCCGCCGCGGCCGGTCTCATAGGCCTGGATCAGCGCCGCGCGGTCTTCCATCAGGATGCCGCCGGTGGGGAAATCGGGGCCGGGCATATGCTCCAGCAGATCGGCGGTGCTGGCGTCGGGGTTGTTGATCAGATGGATGGCCGCGGCACAGACCTCACCGGCGTTGTGCGGCGGGATGGAGGTGGCCATGCCGACCGCGATGCCGGCGGCCCCGTTGGCGAGCAAATTGGGGAAGCCGCCGGGGAGGACCACCGGCTCGTTTTCCTCACCGTCATAGGTGGCGCGGAAATCCACCGCGTCCTCGTCGATGCCGGCGAGCAGCGCCTTGGCGACCTCGGTGAGCCTGCTTTCGGTGTAGCGCATGGCGGCGGGGTTATCGCCGTCGATATTGCCGAAATTGCCCTGGCCCTCCACCACCGGGTAGCGGGTGGCGAAATCCTGGGCGAGGCGGACCATCGCCTCATAGATCGAGCTGTCGCCATGCGGATGGAACTTGCCCATCACGTCGCCCACGATGCGGGCGCATTTCTTGAAGCCGGCATTGGGGTCGAGCTTGAGCAGCTGCATGGCGTAGACGATGCGCCGATGCACCGGCTTCAACCCGTCGCGCACATCGGGCAGCGAGCGCGACATGATGGTGGACATCGCATAGGCCAGATAACGCTCGGACAGCGCGTCGATGAGGTTGGTGTCCTCGGTGCGGCCTTCCTCGAGTGTCTTGTCGCTCATTGTCTATCGCTTTTCATGGCAGGCCGGAGGACCCGCAAAACAGGCTTCATTGCGCGCCGACCGGTGAAGCGTGGCAATCGATCACCGCCCAGGCCGGCCTTGCGATGGATTGCCACGCCGCCTTCGGCGGCTCGCACTGACGATTATAGAGTCCGATCCACCGAGTCCCGCTTCGCATCGTCCGCAAGCAACGCAAGCGCGCGGTCGTAAAGTGCGAGGCGCGGTTGCGGCAAGGGGCGGTGATGGTGGCCGAACGCGTCGCGCGCCAGGAAATGCGCGGTCAGACGCAGGCCGTCCACCCATTGTGGCGCATCGCCTGGCGAGTCGGTGAGCAGAAAGCCGGGCAAGGGCAGCAGACGGTCGCGCCAGATGCCGGCGGCCGCCTCCGACACCGCGCGGCCGGTGCGGGGCGAGACGCCGATCAGCGTGTCGGCGGTGCCGGTGACAGCGCAGGAGGACAGGTCGAGCCCGTAGCCGAGCCCGGCCAGCAGGCTCAGCTCCCACCGCACCGCCTCGCCCAACACGATCTCCCCCAAGGGCAAGCGCGCCAGCAGACGCACCAACGCGTCAAACACCACCGGCTGGGCCTCGCGCTCGACCAAGGCACCCTCCGCCACGGCACAGCAGGAGGAGAGAATGGCCAGCAGCAGCGGATCATCCATCACGGGTGCGGCCGTCGCATGCACCAGCTCGGCCGAGAAACTGCCCAGCTGGTCGGACAGCCGACCCACCCAACGCACCTCGACCAGATTGCCCTTCTGCCAGATGGCCGTTCTGCTGCGGGCCTGCGCACCACGCGCCAGGCCGCGATGCGCGCCATGCTCCTCGGTGAACACCGTGGCGATTACATCCGTGTCGCCATACGGCCGGATGTCGAGCACCACACCAGGCGCCTGCCATTCCATGGCGGGGTCAGGCGGTGGTGGGGGGGGAGAGAGGGCAAGGGGCTCCGCCCCTTGAACCCCGCCAGGGGCCGAGCCCCTGGACCTCAAGCTTTTGAAAGTTTTGGCGAGAGGGGGCGGCTTCGCCTGCGCGACAGCGCGCCCCGTGGCGCCCCCTCTCACCAAAACTTTGAACGACCGGGTTCCAAGGGCCTTTCGGCCCTTGGTGGGGGTCCAGGGGGCGAAGCCCCTTGGTCTCACCCTCCCCCCCCATCACCCCCCGTCTCCGCCGCGCGTGCGGGTGTCCTGGGGTGGTTGCCAGGCCTCGGGCGCGTCGAGTGGTCGGGAGCGGCGGTTGTTGTCGATGGCGACGAAGACGAAATTGGCTTCGGTGACTTTGGTGATGATTTCGTCGTGCCGGGCGCGGCGCCAGGCTTCGACGGCGATGCGCATGGAGGTGCGGCCTTCGGAGACCAAGGTTCCGTAAAGCGTCACCTCGTCGCCGACGAAGACCGGGCTATGAAAGGTCATGGCATCGACCGCGATGGTGGCGGCGCGGCCGTGGGAGCGGCGATGGGCGATGGTGCTGGCGGCGAGGTCCATCTGGGACATCAGCCAGCCGCCGAAGATATCGCCGCTGGGGTTGGTGTCGGCCGGCATGGCGATGGTGCGGATGCAGAGTTCGCCTTTGGGGGTGAGCGCTGCGTCCGCGGTCATTTCGGGTCTTCCAGGCCGATGGCGCGCAGACGGGCGTTTTCCTCGTCCCAGCCGGCGCGTTCCTTGACGTTGAGGAAGAGGTGCACGCGGCGTTCCAGCAGCTGTTCGAGGCCGGTGCGGGCGCGGGCGCCGATTTCGCGCACGCGGGCGCCGCCGGCGCCGATGAGGATGGATTTGTGGTTGGCGCGGGCGACGAAGATGGTGACGTCGATGCGCACCGAGCTGTCCTTGCGTTCCTGCCAGCTTTCGGTCTCGACGGTGGTGCCGTAGGGCACTTCCTCATGGGTTTGCAGGAAGATCTGTTCGCGCACCATCTCGGCGGCGAGCAGGCGGTCCGGCAGGTCGGTGAGGTCGTCTTCCGGGTAGAGGTAGGGGCCTTCCGGCACGGCGCGGGCGAGTGCGTCCATCAGTTCGATCACGCCGTCGCCGTCCGAGGCGGAGACCATGAAGGTTTCCTCGAAGCTGGCGAGTTCGTTGAGGCCTGCGATCAGCGGCAGCAAGGCGGGGGCGCCGACCAGGTCGGTCTTGTTGAGCACCAGCCAGGCTCGGCCGCCGCGTTTGCCGATGGCGGTTGCGATCTCGCGGACATTCTCCTTCAGCCCGGCTTTGGAATCGACGACCAGCACCACCAGATCGGCGTCTTCGGCGCCGGTCCAGGCGGCGTTGACCATGGCGCGGTCGAGTTTGCGCTTGGGTTTGAAGATGCCGGGCGTGTCGACCAGCAGGATCTGCGAGGTGTCTCGCATCAGAATGCCGAGGACGCGAAACCGCGTGGTCTGGGCCTTTGGCGAGACGATGGAGAGTTTGGCCCCGGTCATGCGGTTGAGCAGGGTGGATTTGCCGGCGTTCGGCGCGCCAAGGATGGCCACGAAGCCGCATCGCGTTGTCATGGCTGCAACATCTCCAAAAGGGCGCGGGCGGCTTCCTGTTCGGCCTGCCGCTTGCTTTGTCCGGTGGCGCGGGCGGTTTTGCCGCCCATCTGCACCTCGATCTCGAAGACCGGCGCGTGGGACGGGCCGGTGGTGGAGATGACGTGATAGACCGGCAGGCCGAGGGCGCGCTGCATGGCCCATTCCTGCAGGCTGGTCTTGGAATCGCGCGGTGGCTGGGCGTGTTTGGCGATGGCCCGGGCGAAGGCGCGGCGGACGAAGCGGCGGGCCTCGTCCAGCCCGGCATCGAGATAGAGTGCGCCGATCACCGCCTCCATCGCATCCGCCAGCACGGTTGCCAGTTTGCGGACCCCTGCCCGGCTTTCGCTGGGTGACAGCGACAGGCAGGCGGCGAGGCCAAGCTCCCCCGCGATTTCGGCCAGCACCGGCTGTGAGACCAGCAGGGCCAGCCTGCGGCCGAGATCGCCCTCCGATTCATCGGGATGGCGTTCGGCGATCCATTCGGCGATCAGCAGGCCCAGCACACGGTCGCCGATGAATTCCATCCGCTCATTGCTGGCGGAGAACACGGTCTTGCCGGCCCAGCGATCGAGCGCTGCCGAGCGATGGGTCAGCGCCTCCACCAGCAAGGCCGGTTTGTGAAACCGGTGGCCCAGAATGGTCTGGGCCGCGGTGAGGGCGGCGGGCTCGGTCAGTGGATGCCCATGAACAGGCGGGACCAGCGGATTTCCAGCGGCCATTGCCAGAACTCCCACATTGGCGCGGAGGCATCGATGGAGAAGAACACGAATTCGGCGCGGCCGACCAGGTTTTCCAGCGGCACGAAGCCCACCTCGCTCAGCACCCGGCTGTCTTCGCTGTTGTCGCGATTGTCGCCCATGCAGAAGACGTAGCCTTCCGGCACGCGGTATTCGATGGTGTTGTTCATGTCGAGATCGGGGCCCAGGATCAGCGGGCCGTCGGTCTTTTTCAGGATTTCGTGGACGCGGCCATTGGGCAGGGTTTCCTGGTAGTGGCGCGCCATGGTGCGCACCTCGCCTTCATCGGCCAGGAAATCCGGCAGCGCCTTGCGCGGTGCCTCGGTGCCGTTGATGTAGAGCAGGCCGCCGCGCACCTGGATGCGATCGCCGGGCAGGCCGATGATGCGCTTGATGAAGTCGGTCGAGTTGTCCTTCGGCAGCTTGAACACCGCGACATCGCCGCGATCCGGCAGGCGGCCGAAGATGCGGCCGTGGAACAGCGGCGGCGACAGCGGCAGCGAGTGGATCGAATAGCCGTAGCTGTATTTGGAGACGAACAGATAGTCCCCGATCAGCAGGGTCGGCACCATCGAGGCGGAGGGGATGTTGAATGGTTCAAAGGCGATGGTGCGGATGCCGATGGCGATGAGGCCGGCATAAAGCACCGTCTTGATGTTTTCGAGCATGGTGCCCGAGCTGCGCTTGCTCATGAAACGGCTGGGTCCAGAAAATGTTATGGGCCGATGAAGCCCAGGCCCGGATGCATGTCAAGCAAGCGCCGGCTTGTCCGGGGCAGATGGGGCGGCGATCGCGTGACCCGGTTGCAAAAATGCGTGCCGGGGTTGCCCGCCGGCACGCATGTTTCGCCTGATCGGTTCTGCGCGGATCAGCGCATCGGCGTCACTTCGCCGGGGCGTAGACGTGGATGGTGCCGTCGCCGCCATCGACCGTGCCGACCGGCACGTAGACATAGCCGGTGGCTTCATCGGACGTGACCGAGTGCGGATAGCCGCCATGGGTGTCGATCTTCTGCACCAGCTTGTTGGTCTTGGCGTCGATCACGCCGATCACCGCCCCACCGGGCTGGCCGCGCGAGGCGGTGTAATACTGGTTGTTGTGGGCGTTGTAGTTGACCATGTCCGCCCCGCCGATCTCCGGCACCAACACCACGGCACCGGTCTTGACGTTGATCACGCCGGTCACCGGCGGCATGCCTTCCTTGCCGTTGGCGCCACAGCCGACGACGAGATTGTCACCCGGGCCCTTGGCCAGGCCCGCCGGGTGGCACATGTCGATGGGCAGCATCTTCACCAGCTTGGCGGTTTTCGGGTTGATCACCGCGATGGCGCCCTTTTTGGGGTCTTTGTTCAGCTCGGGGACCGACATGTAGAACATGCCGTCATTCGGGTTGTAGGCCGGCTGCTCGGCGCCGTCGGTGGCGTTCTCGAAGACGATCTTGCCGAGGATCTTGTGGTCCGGCTTGGTCGAGATCAGCGTTGCGAACGGCGGATCATCGGCATTGTTGACGCCGATGAACACGCCGTCCTTCGGGTCGTAGGCCATTTCGTCGAGCCGCGCGGTGCCGCCGGTGCTGATCGTGGCGACGGTTGCCTTGCTGGCCACGTCGATGATCTGCACGGTGCTGTTGCCGTCCCCACCCCAGACCTGACCGCCGATCTTCTGCACGCCGTCCGGGCCGGAATGGTCGTTGTCCACCTTGGGCCCCTTCATGGTGACGCCGACAAACTTGCCGGCGCGGCCGATGAAGCTGTTGGTCTTGGTGTCGAAGATGTCGATGGCGGCGTTGTCGCGATCGGCGAAATACATCTGCCGCGCCTTCGAATCGACCTGCGAGATATCAAAGCTTTTGAGCGGATTGCCGGGAATGGCGATGGTTGCGATCTGTTTCAGCTCAGCGGACATGGCGGTGCCGGCCAGAAGCAGGCTGACAGTGGCGGCGGCAAGACTCGCTTTGGACCGAATCATTGAGAATTCTCCCGGTGTTTTTCATTTTGGGCACAGCGCCGCAGCGAGTGTGCCAAAGCTGCCGGGAAACACAATCTGTCCGAGAAACCGCGGCGATCACGTGTGTGACACGCAAGCGCCTAGTCGGGTTTGGCGAGGATCTGGCCGAAGCCGATCTCGTGGCCATCGAGGTCGCGCGCGCCGAATTCGCGGCAGCCGTAGAAGCGGTCGCAGGGGGGGTAGCTGATGGTGGCGCCGCGCTGGGTGAATTCGGCGAACAGGGCGTCTGCGTCATCGACCCAGAAATACATCTGCCACATCTCGGGATCGACCGCGGCGTGGGGGACGACCAGTTCGGCTGCGACCTGCTTGAGCATGACGTACATGCCGTCCCGCCCGATGATGGTGAAAACCTCGGGCTCGCCGTAGAAGCGGCCGAGCTTGAAGCCCATCGCGTCTCGGTAGTGTTCAGCGGCGGCGTGGATGTTCCGCACGAAGAGGACCGGGGCGGAGGAATTGAACTTGGCGGGGGCGGGGTCTGCCACGGCGCGCTCCTGTCAGGCGGGATTGGCGGAGATGATCACCTGGGCGTAGGCGTAGGGATACTCATCGGTCAGGGTCAGATCGATCTGCGCCTGCATGCCGGGGGGTGTGATTTCGGCGAGGCGCGCGGCCGCCCCGCCGGACAGCACCAAGGTCGGCTTGCCGCTGGGCAGGTTGACCACCGCGAGGTCCTGCAGGAACACGCCGCGCTTGAAGCCGGTGCCGAGCGCCTTGCTCATCGCCTCCTTGGCGGCGAAGCGCTTGGCGTAGGTGCCGGTGCGCATGCGGCCGGAGCGGCGTTCGGCCTTGGAGATCTCGGTCTTGGTGAAGACCCGGTCGAGGAATTTCTGGCCGAAGCGCTCGATTGCACCCTCGATGCGGCGGATGTCGCAAATGTCGGAGCCGAGGCCGAGGATCATGGCCATGTCTCATGACCGGTCGTGCCGTCGTTGCGGGCCGGGTGGCGTGCTGCGATGAACCGTAGGCCGGGCCAATGGTTCGGTGGATTGCTTCGCTGCGCTCGCAATGACGGTTGAATGGACGCGGGGCTGATCGTGGGGCGGATCGAGGCGGCTGTCATCCCTTCGCGCGCTCGACCTGGTGGATGCCTTCGGTGGCGCGCAGGCCTGCGATGACGTGGCTCAGATGGCGCAGATCGCGCACCTCGACATCGACCAGCATCTCGAAGAAATCCGCCTGGCGGTTGACCACCTTCACATTGGCGATCGCGGCATCCTGCTTGGAGATGGCGTTGGCGACATTGGCCAGCGCCTTTGCCTCGTTGTGGGCGATGACGCTGATGCGCCCGGTGTGGCCGTCCGCCAGGCCCTTGGCGCCACCGAAGGCGGAGGCGTCCCAGTCGACATCGATGAAGCGTTCCGGCGTGTCCGCGAAGGTCTCAAGCGTGGGGCAGTCTCTTGTGTGGATGGTCACACCCTTGCCGGTGGCAACGATGCCCACGATGCGATCGCCCGCCAGCGGGTGGCAGCAGCCGGCATAGTGGATGGCCATGCCGGGGACGAGGCCGGTGATGGGCAGATGATGGCCGGTGCTGCCGGGTTTGCTGCGATGGGTGCCGAGATTGGGCAGCATGCGCGGGGCGCGCGGGGCCTGGCGCAGCTCGGGATAGGCGGCGAGCACCACATCCTTGGGCCCCAGATTGCCGTTGCCGACAGCGACGTAGAGATCTTCCAGCGAGGCCTGTTTGAGCAGCTTGAGCGCGGGTTCGAGGATCTTTTCCGACCCGTCCACCCCTTCCTGGCGGAACGCCTTGGCGAGGGCTGCCCTGCCCTGGTCGCGGTTGGCCTGGCGCTGCTGCTGCTGGACGAAGCGGCGGATGCGCGCGCGCGCCTTGCCGGTGACGGCGAAACGCTCCCATTGCGGGCTGGGGGTGCCGCCGCGGGAGGTGAGGATCTCCACCTGGTCGCCGTTCTGCAGCTCGTGGCGCAGCGGCAGCAGGCGGCCATTGACCTTGGCGCCCACGCAGGTGTCGCCCACCTGGGAGTGCACGGCATAGGCGAAGTCGATCGGCGTGGCGCCGCGTGGCAGCTGGATGAGCTGGCCCTTGGGCGTGAAGCAGAACACCTGGTCCTGGTAGAGTTCGAGCTTGGTGTTCTCCAGGAACTCATCGGGGGTGGAGTTTTCCAGGATTTCCAGCAGATCCTGCACCCAGCGGAATTTCTGCGCGTCCTGCGGGCCGGCGCCCAGCGCCTTGTAGACCCAGTGGGCGGCGACGCCGCTTTCGGCAATGTCGTGCATCTCCTCGGTGCGGATCTGCACCTCGATCTTCTGGTTGCGCGGCTGGCGCAGGGTCACTCCGGTGTGGATGGACTGGTAGCCGTTGGCCTTGGGGGTGGAGATATAGTCCTTGAAGCGGCCGGCGATGACGGGGTAGGCGGCGTGGATGGCACCCAGCGCCGCGTAACAGGCCTCCCGCGTCGGCACCACCAGGCGAAACGCCATGATGTCCGACAGTTGTTCGAACTGCACGTTGCGGCGCTGCATCTTCTCCCAGATCGAGTAGGGCGATTTCTCGCGGCCGGTGACGCTGACCACCGTGACACCCTGATCGGTGCAGACGCGGCGCAGCTCGTGGCGCACCTCCTCGATCACCTCGGCGCCCTGGCCGCGCAGGAAGTTCAGGCGGGCCTGGATGCTGTCATAGGCTTCGGGGTCGAGCTGGGCGAAGGCGAGGGTTTGCAGCTCGGTCTTGACCGCCTCCATGCCGATGCGTTCGGCGAGCGGGGCGTAGATGTCCATCGTCTCGCGGGCGATACGCTGGCGGCGATGCGCCTCCGCCACGGCGCCCAGCGTGCGCATGTTGTGCAGGCGGTCGGCGAGTTTGACCAGCAGGACGCGGATGTCCTTGCTCATGGCGAGGACGAGTTTGCGGAAATTCTCGGCCTGCTTGGTGCGGTCCGATTGCAGTTCGAGGCGGGTGAGCTTGGTGACGCCATCGACCAGGCCGGTGATCTCGGCGCCGAACTGGCGTGTCATCTCCGGGAGGGTGAGCTGGGTGTCCTCGATCACGTCATGCAGCAGGGCAGTTGCGATGCTGGCGGTGTCGAGACGGTAGCCGGCGAGGATGTCGGCCACGGCGAGCGGGTGGATGATATAGGGCTCGCCATTGTCGCGGCGCTGTTCGCGATGCGCTTCGGCGGCGGTGGCGACCGCGCGGTCGATCAGCCCGGTGTCGGCCTTGGGGTCGTAGGCGAGGATGCGCCCGCGCAAGGCTGCGCCGGCGGATTGCACCAGGGCACTGCCGCTGCCGGCCGGGGTTGGTGTGGGCGCTCCGTCAGGGGCGCGCAGGGCGCCGGCACGCCATGGGGGAGGAGTGCCGGCGGTCATGCTGGGTTACCGGCGGCCGCGCCCGCCCAGCTCGGCCTCGATGGCGGCGGCCATGTCGTCGGCGGACAGGTCTTCGCCATCCATTGGCAGCGAGGCGCTTTCCTCGCTGTCCGAGATGTCCTGCAGGCCGAAGATGTTCTGTTCGGTGGGGATAAGATCGAGCACCTCCTCATCCGCGGGCTCGGGCTCGGGCGCGCGTGAGAGGGATTTGAGCAGATCGCCGTTGAGCTTTTCTAGCGTGATCGTCTCATCGGCGATTTCGCGCAGGGCAACGACGGGGTTCTTGTCGTTGTCGCGATCGACGGTGATCTCCTCGCCGCGCGAGATGTTGCGGGCGCGCTGGGCGGCCAGCAGCACCAGCTCAAAGCGGTTGGGAATGCGTTGCACGCAATCTTCGACGGTTACGCGCGCCATGCGATCAGCTCCGATCAACGGTCTCTAGGAAAGCGCGTTATATGACAAGGACACAGGCTTTGTGCAAGTGCAGCGGGCGCATGGCGGCGGTGAGGGGCGAAGCGGACGTTTGTTCTCAAGAGAAGAGCTTCTTTTTTGAAAAAAAGAAGCAAAAAACTTTCAGCACTTCAGAGCCGTGTGATGCCTTGAGGTGGTAGCTCGGCGAGCAGGGTGGAGGCTGGGCGGGCCAGCTCCGGGTGCACCCAGTCTGGTCTGAGATCGCACAGCGGCTGCAGCACGAAGCGGCGCAGATGGGCGCGGGGGTGCGGCAGGATCGGGTCGGAGGTGGCGCGGATGGTCTGGCCCATGGCAATGATGTCCAGATCAAGCGTGCGGGGCGCGTTGGGCTCGCTGCGCACGCGACCGGCCCGCGCCTCGATGGCCTGGAGGGCGCCCAGCAGGCCTGCGGGCGACGCCTCCCCCACCAGCCAGGCCACGCCGTTCACATAGGGCGGGCCACCGGGCGGGATGGGGGCGGTTTCATACCAGGGCGACACGCCCGCCAGCCGCAGCCCCGGCAAGGCCCGCAACGCCTCCACCGCGGCGCGCACGCTGGCCAGGGGCTGGCGGCCCTGACGGTCCGGCAGGTTGGCGCCGATGGCGACGAACACATCGCCCGACAGAATTGTATCGTTAACGGTGTGACACATCACTGCAACTTTCGGCTTCCGATCCGTGCGAATCTGCGCTTAACATTGTCGTGGGCGAAGGTCGTGCAGCGCTCCAAGGACAAACCGGGCCGATAACGGCCAAATGTTTTTTTGCTCGACCGGATCGTTTCAGATACCGCATATAGGACAGACCGTCATGCATTTCCTCCCGACCGAACGCGCCGCCCTGTTCATCGACGGCGCCAATCTCTACTCGGCGTCGCGCAACCTGGGCTTTGACGTCGATTATCGCAGCCTGTTGGAGGTGTTCCGCAAGCGCTGCCATCTGATCCGGGCCTATTACTACTCCGCCGTGCTGGAGACCGAGGAATATTCGCCGCTCAAGCCGCTGACCGATTGGCTGGCCTATAACGGCTACACGCTGGTGACCAAGCCGGCCAAGGAGTTCACCGATGCGCAGGGGCGCCGGCGGATCAAGGGCAACATGGATATCGAGCTGGCGATCGACATGCTGGAGCTGGCCGACAAGATCGACCATGCCATTCTGTTCAGCGGGGATTCGGATTTCCGCCGTCTGGTGGAGGCCGTGCAGCGGCGCGGCGTGCGGGTTTCGGTGATCTCGTCGATCCGCACCTCGCCGCCGATGGTGGCCGATGAGCTGCGGCGGCAGGCGGATCAGTTCATCGATCTGGCGGAGATCGCGCCCGAGTTCACCCGCCGCCAGACCGAGCCGCGCCCGGTGCGCAGCAGCCCGCCGATCCGCCAGACGCCCGCCGAGCCGTTTGCCGATGCGGGTGAGCTGGCCTGACAGCGATGACGGGGATCGCAGCGCCGGCACAGGATTGTGCCGCGTGCCCGCGGCTGGCCGCCTATCGCGCGGCCAACCGGGCGGCCAATCCCGCCTGGTTCAACGCCCCGGTGCCGAGCTTTGGCAGCCCGTCCGCCCGGTTTCTGGTGGTGGGGATGGCGCCGGGCGTAAAGGGGGCCAACCGCACCGGCCGGCCGTTCACCGGCGATCATGCGGGGCTGCTGCTGTATGAGACGCTGCTGAAATTCGGCTTCGCCACCGGCGTGTATGACGCACGGCCGGATGACGGGGTTGAGCTGGTGGACACGCGCATCTGCAACGCGGTGCGCTGCGTACCGCCGGCCAATCTGCCGGAACCGGCTGAGATCGCCGCCTGCAACCGCTATCTGGCAGCCGAGCTGGCCGGCCTTCCCAATCTGCGCGTGGTGCTGGCGCTAGGCGGGCTTGCGCACAAGGCGGTGCTAAAGGCGCAGGGGATGGTGGCCAGCCGGCATCCATTTGGTCATGGCGCGCGCCATGCTCTGCCAGACGGGGTGGTGTTGTTCAACTCGTACCACGTCTCCCGCTACAACACGAACACCGGGCGGTTGACGACGCCGATGTTCGAGGCGGTGGTGGCGGAGATCGTGGCCGTGCTGGAGACCTGATCCGATTGCGGGCAGCTGCGTGATATCACGGATGCGCGCGGTCAATGGGGCGTGTTATGCCTTGGGTATGATCACCCACGGTCTCTCGGAAGCATTGGCACTTGCAGCGACCTGGCCTGAATCGGCGCAGGAGGAACTGGCCAGCATCGCGGCAGGGATCGATGCCGCGTTGCGCGGGCAGATGTATGAGCCATCACCCGAGGAGCTCATTCATATTGATATTGGGGTTCGAGATGCTGACGAGGGGCGGTTTGCGTCCCCGGATGCGGTGGCAGCCATGTTGGCGCGGCATCGCCCTGCGTGAGAATTGTCTACACGGATCGCGCTTTGCGGGATCTCGATGAAATACTCACATCGATCGAAACGGATTTTCCGGCGGCACACCAGGGCTTCGTTGCCCGTTTGCGATCCATTGAACGACAGATCGGGCGGTGGCCGGACAGCGCACAAGAAGTGGCGGGCTGGGTAGGCATCCGAACCGTCCCGTTTGTGCGCTATCCTTATCGTCTCTTCTACCGGGTCCGCGGCGAGGCTGTTCAGATTGTCGCCATCCATCATGCGTCCCGCAACGGCCTGTAGGGCGGGTCCGTGACCCGCCTTTGGGAACGTGGTGATGGCGGGTCGTGGACCTGCCTTACGCGGTGGGGGCCTGAGCCTTCAGGGCGCGGTCCAGCCAGCCGGTCATCGCACTGCCCTGCGGCTCGGAATCCGAGCCGAAGAGCTGGACGATCTGACCGTCACGGCCGATCAGCACCTTGTTGAAGTTCCAGGAGGGTTCCCAGTCCTTCTCGGCCTTCACCCATTTGTAGAACGCATTGGCCTGGGCGCCGCGGACATGGGTGATCTCGGTCATCGGGAAGGTGACACCGAACGTGGCGTCACAGAATTCCTTCACCGCGGTGTTGCTGGCACTTTCTTGGTTGAAATCGGTGCTCGGCATGCCGACCACGGTGAGGCCCGCAGGGGTGAGGGCCGCGTGCAGCTTCTCCAGCCCTTCATACTGGTAGGTGTAGCCGCAGAAGCTGGCGGTGTTGACCACCAGCACCACGCGCCCCTTGAACTGGGCGAAATCCATCTTGTCGTCTTCCAGCGATTTGAAGCTGAAATCGAAGGCGGATGGCTTGCGCGGGGCGGCCAGGGCCGGGGCCGCGATGAGGCCGGCGGTTGCGATCAAAGCTGAACGGCGGGTGATGTCAGTCACTGTAGCGCTCCTCAAGCCAGGGATCAGCGTTGTTGTTGTAGCCGTTGCGTTCCCAGAAACCCGGCCGGTCGGAGGTGGTGAACTCGATGCGGTTCACCCATTTGGCGGATTTCCAGAGATAGAGCTTCGGGATCAATACGCGCACCGGGCCGCCATGGATGCGGCTGATCTGCTCGCCCTCCCATTCATGCACCAGATACACGTCGTCATCGGCGAATTGTTCGAGCTTCACATTGGTGGTGTAGCCGTCATGCGCGGTGAAGATGACATGGGCGGCCTCGGGCAGCGGGCGCACCAGGTCGATCAGCGTGCGCGATGACACGCCGCGCCAGGTGTTGTCGTAGCGCGACCAGGCGGTGACGCAATGCATGTCCGACACGCTCTGCTCCTGCGGCAGGGCCATCAGGTCGGCAAGCGAGAGATGCACCGGGTTTTCCACGGCACCGTTGATGTCGAGGAAGAATTTCTCGGGCGTGATCTCCGGCTGCACGCCGAGATCGAGCACCGGCCAATCCTTCACCAGGCGCTGGCCGGGCGGCAGACGCACCGAGGGATCGGCCGTCTTGCCGGTCAGCAGCCGGCCGGCCTTGGCCCAGGCCTGTTTGGCCTCGATCAGCTTGTCCTTGATCCCGCTCATCACCCTCTCCTCACTGGCGTGACATAGGCTGTGTGCCTGTCACTGCAAGACGACTGCGCTGTCGTGCATGTGTTGCAGAAAATTCTCGATCAGCGGCCCCCACAGATCGGCACCGCCGGGGGCCGAGTAGAGCGCATGGCCTTCATCGAAGAACGGGTTGACCATGGCAAGGACGGCCTGCCCGCCGGCGCCGGTATAGGCGCGGTGCAGGCCAGCCGTCACCTCCGGGGGGAAGTAGCTGTCATTGCGCGCTGCGATCCACAGCACCGGCAGGCGGGAGCGCGCGCCGAGCCGGGCCGCGGCTGCTTCCAGCAGGTCCGGGCGGTAGACCGAATGCGGCGGTGGATAGACCTTGGCGCCGCGGCCCGGGGCAAAGGCGATCACCGCGCGCACGCCGGGATCGTTGCGCCCGGCATAGGCCAGCGCCGCCCAGCCGCCGGTGGACTGGCCCACCACAAGCGCGTTGTCCGGCCGCACCCAGGGCAGGTGTCGCGCGGCCGCAAGGCTTGCCGCGATGTCATCGGCGCCGGCCTCGGCGGAGGCCGCGAAATCGGCCTCCGCGCACAGGCAGGTGTCTTCGGCCACGGCACCACCGCTGGCCCCGAAGCCGCGGCGCAGCGGCATGATGGCAAGATAGCCATGTGCCGTGAACCAGCGCACCGGCGGCGCCTGGCAGGTCATTGGCTGCATGTCCGGCCGCGCCGCCGGCGAGGCGGCCGAGCCGTGGTTGAGCAGGGCGATCGGCCAGGGACCGGGGCCTTCAGGGGCGCAGATGCGGCCGGTGAGCGTGGTGGTGGCATCGAAGGCGGCGGTGAAGGGCAGACCGGAGGCGGGGATTGCGGGGATGGCAGAGGGTGCCGCGCAGGATGAGACCAGCAGCAGAAGCCCCGCGGCAAGCACGCGAAGGCGGATGGGCTGACGCAAGGGCGCACGTGGTACGGTCATCACCCGGGGGTTAAGCCCCCTGCCCTTGCGTTGCAAATCGCGCGCGGCGCCCGATCAGTTGATCAGCGCATGGCCACCGATTAGCTTGGTGTCCTCCGCCAGCACGTTGAAGTATGTCACGGCGGTGCCGTAGCCCACCAGGATGACGCCATGGGTGGGATCGTCGGAGCTGAACAGCGTGATGGCGGCGTGGCCGTTATAGGTGCCGCTGCCCACGGTCAGCACCGAGCTTGCCGCCCCCTTGAGGTCGATGTTCAGCTCGTCCAGCCCGTACTGGTAGCCGGAGATCACCTCGATCCCATTGCTGGGTTGCAAGGTGATCTCGATCTCGGCGGTGGCGCTGGTCAGGAACAGCGTGCCGGGCACGCCGTTGAGCGTGATGGTGCCGTTGGCCAGGCCCGACGCATCATAGGCCACGTTGCTGGTCAGCTGAACCAGTGTGGCGGGGCTTGTATGGGTCAGGGTGAGCGTGGAGACGCCCAAAGCTGTTTGGGTGGGCGTGACAAAGCCGTAGTAATCCAAGGCCTCGCCAAACAACGGCACCAGTTTCTGGATCGCGAAATCCTCCTCCGGCAGCGGGCCGGTGACGGTGCTGACGTAGTTGCCAGCACTGTTCAGCGCCCAAACGATGGCGCTGTCGGCAAGCTGATAAACGCTGCCGCCCTCCTCGAACACCACCTCATAGCCACCAGGGACAGCCACGGCCGCGTAGGGATCGTAGGCTCCAAACTCCCCTGGAGAGATCGGGGCGCCATTCAGACTGACGGCCGGGCCGGAGCCAAGGTTGTTCAGCAGATAATACGCGTTGGACAACGCCGCATACTCGAAGGTGGTGCCCCCAACGATTGAAAGTGTTTTTGTTTGAGGCTGGCCCACGAAACCATCCGCGTTGAAATCCTTGTCGAACACGGTTTCCTGCGCCCACAGGGCCGGTGTTTCACCCGTCATGACGCCAGTGGCGGAGGTGTAGCTGCCGACAATGTTGAAATCGAGGCGAATGAAATTGGCGCCGTTCTCGAACATCACCGCATAACCGCCGGTCACACCGGTGACGGCCACGGGCGTGTAGCCATTGAAATGACCCGAGCTGATCGGAGTGCCTCCGACCGTGAGCACGGTGTATCTCGTGCCGTCGTAAATTTCGTATTCATCGGCGGCCTGATACAAATAGAGGGAGCCGCCGTTGTCGACGTAATTGTAATAGAGACCGACGACGCCATCGCCGTTCAGATCGATTCCGAACGTATTCTCCAGGCTCTGCAGGGCAAAACTGGACCCTGCGAGCTGCGCGGTGACGGGTCCGGTGTAGTTGCCGGTGCCGTTGAATTCCAAGCCGATGTATTGCGAGCCGTTGCCGAACATGACCTCATAGCCGCCGGTGTTGCTGATAATTCCCACCGCGCTGTAGCCGTTGAAGTTGCCGGAAATGATCGGGCTGCCATTGACTTGCAGAACCGCCGCCAGACCCGCATTGTTCCAGATCGTGTATTCGTTTGCCTCCTGATACAGGGTGAATGTGGGTGCCTGGGTTTCGATTGTGGTGAACACCGGGCCTTCGGTGCCGTCCCCGTTGAGATCGTTGCTGAAGCTGCCCTCCAACATCTCCAGTGCAAGGCTGCCCGATGTCAGAACGCTGGTGGCGGCCGAGAGGTAGTTGCCGGAGCGATCGAAGTCGAGGCCGACGAAGTTGGTGCCGTTGCGAAACATCACCTCGTAGCCGCCCGTCAGTCCCATCACCGCGATTGGCGTGTAGCCGTTGAACTGGCCGGATGTGATCGCGCTGCCGGCGACTGTGAGGACGGGTTTGGACGTGCCGCTCCAGATTTCGAACACCTCGGCTGCCTGCGTCAGAACGACGTTGCCGCTGCCTTCGAGCGTCGTATAGACGGGCCCATAGGTGCCATCCAAGTTCAGATCAGCAAAGAAGGTGTTCTCCAGGCTCTCCAGCGCAAAGCTGGAGCCGGCCAGAACCGGGGTCGCGGCGGAGGTGTAGTTGCCATTGCTGTCGAAATCGAAACCGACAAAGCCGGTGCCGCTTTTGAACAGCACCTCGACACCCGTGCCGGACGAGATCATGTCAATCGGGGTGAAGCCGTTGAACTGGCCCGAGATGATCGGGTTTCCGGAGACCTGCAGGACCTCGAACGGCCCGGCGCCGCTGCTGAAGACGAACTCCTTGTCCACCGTGTAGAAGTTATAGGGTCCGACCGAGGGGATCGTGGTCAGCACCGGACCGATATGACCGTCTCCGTCGAGATCAAAGCTGAACGCAGTCTCAAGCTCCTGGAGCGCAATCGTGCCGGAGCTCAGCGCGCTGGTGGCAGCCGAGGTGAAGGCGCCGGCGGAATTGAAGTCAAGGCCCAGGAAGGAGGTGGCGTTCTTGAACATCACCTCAAAGCCACCGGTGACCGGGATCACCGCTTCCGGCGTGTAGCCGTTGAACTGACCCGAGAAAATCGGGCTGCCCCCCGACAGTCAGGAAGGCGGACACTGCGCCACTGCTGAGAACATAGGCACTGTTCTCCTGGGAAATCGTTGTCACGCCGAGTTGCGCCACTCTTGAGACGAAGATCGGGCCAATAGTGCCATCCCCGTTCAGATCGGTGTTGAACACCGGCTCAAGGCTTTGCAAGGCAAAGGAACTGCCGGCGAGCACGCTTGTCGCAGCCGAGGTGAAGGCGCCCGCGACGTTGAAATCGAGACCGGCAAAGCCGGTGCCGCTTTGGAACATCACCTCGAAACCGCCCGTGACCGGAATCTCCGCCAGCGGGGTGAAGCCGTTGAAATGACCCGAGATGATCGAGCTGCCGCCGACCTGCAGGATCGCCGAAAATGCGGGCCCGTTGGTGAGTTCATAGACGTCGTCCACCTGGAACAGGCTGTAGCCGCTGTTGGTGTCGATCAGCGTGGAGGTGGGCGAGTGGAGGTCCAGCGTGGCGTTGAACGCGCCGTTCAGGCTCTCCAGCGCATAGGTCCCCGATTGCAGCACGCCGGTTGCAGCAGAGGTGAGATTGCCGGTGGTATCGAATTCAAGACCGACGAAACTGGTGCCGTTTCGAAACATCACCTCATAGCCGGCGGCATTGGACAGCATGGCAACGGGGCTGTAGCCGTTGAAACTGCCTGACACGATGTCGCTGCCGCCCGATTGCAGGAAGACCTTGATCGAACCGCCGCTGGTGATGGCAAAATTGTCGGCCTCCAACATGAGACCGTAGACCCCATTGGTGCCGATGGAGCTTGTGTTTGGCCCGATGCGGCCGGTTTGGTCGAGCGAGGTGTTGAACGCTGCGTCCAGGCTCTCCAGCGCGTAGCTGCCCGCTTGCAGCGCAGAGGTCGCGGCCGAGGTGAAGGTGCCGGCGGCGTTGAATTCCAGGCCCACGAATGTGGTGCCGCTTTGGAACATCACCTCATAGCCAGGCGTGTTCGAGAGCAAGCCGACTGGGGCATAGCCGTTGAAACCACCGGGGAAGATGATCGTTCCGGATACCACAAGCGGCCCCACCACGGTGCCGGCGCTGGTGAACGCATAGGCGTCGGTGAGTGAGCCGATCGTGTAAAGCCCGTTGCTGACAACGGGTGTCAGATGTGGTCCGACAACGCCATCGCGGTTCAGGTCGGAGCGGAACGATGATTCAAGGCTCTCCAGCGCATAGGTTCCGCGGTGAAGCTGGCCGGTCGCGGCGGAGACGTAGGCGCCGGCGGTGTTGAATTGCAGGGCCTCGAAAATGTTGGTGTCTGCGCTTTCGAACATCACCTCGTAGCCGCCGGCATTGACCAGCAAGGCCACGGCTTGGTCGCTCTGACCGCTGGACGTGGTCGGGGTTCCGGCGACGTTGAGAATGCCCTGCACCGATCCACCGACGGTGATTTCATACTCGTCAGCGACCTGGACCAGGTCGAACAGGGCGGCACCTTGGGTGTTGTAGGCGATCGTGGTGCTGGTCACACCGGTCGTGCCATCGGCGTTGAGGTCGGTGTTGAAGCCAGGCTCCAGGCTTTCCAGCGCATAGGAGCTGCCGGTGAGCACGCCGGTTGCGGCGGAGGTGAAGTTGCCGCCGGCGTTGAAGTCGAGGCCGACATAGCTTGCGCCGTCCTCGAACATCACCTCATAGCCGCCGCCGGTGATGGCCTCGATCCCGATCGGGGTATAGCCGTTCAGGGTGTTGGAGATGGCAACGCCGCCAATTTCGAGCGTTGCTTCGAGCGTGGTGCCGCTTGAGACCTGAAAGGCGCCGTTTGATGCGATGTGATAGATCGAGAGCGCGCCGTTGGAGGCAACGCGGGCGGAGAGCAATACCGGCAAAACGATCACTCCACGTCAGAGACCGCGGCCTTGATCGGTCAGGATTTATGATCCGTTGCGCGTCTCGTTGCTTTCAGGGCGAAAGCTCACACAGAAATCATTGCGATGCCAGGAAATTTGTTGGAATCTCGATATATGTTGCACCATTGTGTGCGATCGCGCTGACGGAATCCGGGGTCAGGTGATCACGGCATGGCCACCGATGAAAGTCGTGTGGTTGGTCGGCACACTGTCCGATGTCACCATGGTGCCATAGCCCACCAGAATGACCCCGTGAGTTGGATCGGCCAAGCTGAAAAGCGTGATCGCAGCCTGGTTGTCATAGGTGCCGCTGCCCACCGTCAGCACCGAGCTTGCCGCGCCCTTGAGGTCGATGTTGAGCTGATCCAGCCCGTATTGGTAGCCGGAGATCACCTCGATCCCGAGGGTCTTTTGCAGCGATATGTCGATCGTGGCGGTGGCACTGGTGAGGACAAGCGTGGCGGGCGTGCCGGTGAGGGTGAAGGTGAAGCGGCCGAGGCCCTCCCCGGCATAAGCGGTGTTGTTGGCCAGTTGCACCGTGGTGGCGGGGCTTGCTTGCGTCAGGCTGAGCGTGTTCAGCCCGGACGATACCTGGGTGGACAGCACCTGGGTGGACAGCCGGCCATCGCCATTGAGATCCTGCCCGAACACCGGCTCCAGCTGCTCCAGGGAGAAATCCTGGCCGGTGACCGGACCTGTCACCAGGCTGGTGTAGTTGCCGGCGCTGTTGACGGCCCAGACGATATAGGTGTCGGACGCGGTGTCCTTGAACGCCACCTCGTAGCCGCCGCCGGTCACCGCAACCGCGCCGATCGGGTTGATTGTGCCAAGCTGGCCCGAGCTGACCGGGACAGAGTTCACCTGCAGCTCCGGGCCAGACCCCTGGGCGTCGTAGAGATAGTAGCTGCTGAACGCCACAAGGGTCAGTGTGGTGCCATTGTCGGTCTGGATGGCGGATTGCGGCAGACCGACCAGGCCATCGCCGTTGAGATCGGTTGCGAATTCTGTCTCCAGGCTTTCAAGAGCCGTGCTGGACCCGGCCAACAACGCGGTGTCGGCGGAGAGGAAGTTGCCGCTGGTGTCAAACTCGAGACCGATGAAGCCGGTGGCGCTGTTGAACATCACCTCATAGCCGCCGGCATTGGACAGCACAGCCAGCGGGTTGAAACCGGCAAATTGGCCGGACATGATTGGGGCACCCGAGATCCGCAGGACGGTTTGCGAAACATTACCGTTGTCGTCCGCAAGCCGGTGGTCCTCTATCACGAACAGGTTGTCTTCGATGAACAGGCCGAGGGGACCGTTTTCTCCGATAAAAGACTGCATCGGTCCCACCACGCCGTTGTGATCGAGATCGTAACCGAACTGCTGCTCCACCAGGTGCAGTGCGTAGGTTCCCGAGGTCAACACACCGGTGGCGGCGGAGAGCTCGTGTCCGGAGGTGTCGAAATCCAGGCCGATGAAGCTGTTGGCGCTGTTGAACATCACCTCATAGCTGCCGGCATTGGCGATCACCGCCTCCGCCGTGAAGCCAAAGAACTGTCCCGAGATGATGGGCTTGCTGGAGACCAGCAGCACGGCGGATTGTGGACCACTCGTGATCTCAAACACATTGCCCGCCAGGTTGAGCACGGGGGTGATTGCGTTCAACGAGACCGGGCTTTCGATCACGACCAGATTGGGGCCGATCGTGCCGTCACCGTTCAGATCGACGTTGAAGCCTCGCTCCAGGCTTTCCAGCGCGTAGCTGCCCGATGCCAGGAGGCCGGTGACCGCTGAGAGATATGCGCCGTTGGTATTGAAATCGAGCGCGACAAAGGATGCGCCGCTGCTGAACATGATTTCGAACGCGGCCCCGTCCATCGTCACGGCCTGTGGCGTGAAGCCGCCGAACTGGCCTGAGATGATGGCCCTGCCGTTGATCTGCAGGATGCCCTGCACCGCACCACCGCTGGTGATCTCGAACTCATCGGCCACACCAACCAGATTGAGCGCGCCGTTGGTGGCGATCACCGTGCTGGTCACGCCGATGACACCATCTCCATTCAGATCGTCGCCGCCGACATACTGGTTGCCGAATGCCGTCTCCTGGCTCTCCAGCGCGTAGGAGCTGCCGGCCAGCAAACCCGTGTCGGCGGAGAGGTAGTTGCCGCTGATGTCAAACTCGAGCCCGATGAAGCCGGTGGCGCTGTTGAACATCACCTCATAGCCACCGAAATTGGACAACAGCCCGATCGGGTCGAAGCCGTTGAAGTGGCCTGAAATGATAGGAGAACCCGAAATCTGCAGAACAGCCCAAGACGCTTGGGAAATCCCCGGCAAATTCTTTCCATTCTGGATCACGAACACATTATCTTCTTGAAACAAATATTGGCCGCTGTCGTATTGGATTGGCTGTTCTATCGGCCCTACGTTCCCATCTCCATCGAGATCGTAACCAAACTGCCGCTCCACCACGTGCAGGGCAAAGCTGCCCGATGTCAGCACGCCGGTGGCGGCGGAGAGGAAGTTGCCGGCGCTGTCGAAATCGAGGCCGATGAAGCTGGTGTCGCTGTTGAACATCACCTCATAGCCGCCGGTATTGGCGATCACCGCCTCCGCCGTGAAGCCGAAGAACTGTCCCGAGATGATGGGCTTGCTGGAGACCAGCAGCACGGCTGATTGTGCACCACTTGTGATCTCAAACGCGTTGCCCGCCAGATTGAGCACTGGGCTGGTTGCGTCCAACGCAAGCGCGGCTTCGATCGGGACGAGATTGGGGCCGATTGTGCCATCACCGTTCAGATCGGCGTTGAAGCCCGGCTCCAGGCTTTCCAGCGCGTAGCTGCCCGATGTCAGGATACCGGTGGCTGCTGAGAGATATGCGCCTTTGGTATTGAAATCGAGCGCGACAAAGGATGCGCCGCTGCTGAACATGATTTCGAATGCGGCCCCGTCCATCGTCACGGCTTGTGGCGTGTAGCCGGCAAACTGGCCTGAGATGATGGGGCTGCCGTTGATCTGCAGGATGGCCTGCACGGTGCCGCCGCTGGTGATCTCGAACTCATCGGCCAAGCCAACCAGATTGAGCGCGCCGTTGGTGGCGATGGTGGTGGAGAGCACGCCAATCGTGCCATCACCGTTGAGATCATCGTCGAGCGATGACTCAAGATTTTCGAGCGCGAGCGAGTTGCCCGCGAGTATGCCGGTTGCGGCTGAGGCGTAGTGACCGCCGCTGTCAAAATTAAGCTCAATAAACTTTGTATCGCCCTTGAAGACCACGTCGAATGGGCCGGGGCCCTGGGTCACGTACACCGGTGTGTAACCGCCAAGCTGTTCCGATGTCATCGGTGCGCCCGACAATGTCAGAAAAGAAGAGGCAACGGCTGATGTTGTGAGCAAGCCACCAGTTAGGTGATCATAGCCTGTGATCGTGAATGTGTCGAAGTTGATTTCGTATTGATCAGCGACCGTGATGAGATATCGGGCATAGGGTGAATATCCTGGCGACTCTGGAAATGGGTGCTCGTCCAGAGTGACGCTGGTGAGGCCCGTCGTGCCATCGCCGTTGAGATCGACACCGAACGTGTTTTCCAGGCTTTCCAGCGCGTAAGAACCGCCGGCTAGCAGGCTCGTTGCGGCCGAGGTGAGATTGCCGGCACTGTCGACGTTGAGCGCGATGAAACTGGAGCCGCTCTGGAACATCACCTCATAGCCGCCACCGCTCGCCAGCACACCATCCGGCGTGAAGCCGCCGAAACGGCCGGAGATGATCGGGCTTCCCGAATATGTCAGGATCTGAGCCATCGCAGCGCCGCTGATGATCTCAAACTCGTCCGCAACCGAGACCAGCGCCACCGGTCCGTTGACTGCTATGGTGCTGCTGGCAAGGCCTGTTGTGCCATCGCCGTTGAGGTCGTAGCCCAAGCCCAACTCTAGGCTTTCCAGCGCATATGAGCTGCCGGCCAGCAGGCTGGTCGCGGCTGAGAGATAGTTGCCGCTGCTGTTGAAATCGAGGCCGATAAACGATGTGCCGCTTTTGAAAACCACCTCAAAGCCGCCAGACGGCTGGGTGACGAACGCGGGGACAAAGCCATGAAACTGGCCGGAAACGATGGGGGACCCCGACACGGTCAGGATGACAGATGTCTCCGTCACAGCGCCATATGTATACCCTTGGCTGCTGACTTCGTTCGCAAAGGAATCAGTGACAACTTCATACTCATCCGCGACCTGGAGCACGCTATGGGCGGAAGCTGGATATTCTCCCTGGGTCAGAAACGGTCCACTATAGATTGTGGATGTCATCGGGCCACGAGAACCATCACTGTTGAGGTCGTCCGCGAAGCCTCGCTCCAGGGATTGCAGCGCGTAGGAACTGCCGGCCAGTACAGCCGTGGCGGCCGAGGTGAAATTGCCGCCCGCGTCGAAATCCAACCCGATGAAGGTGTCTGTCGTGGCATCCCGCCACATCACCTCGTAGCCGCCGCCCACGATGGCTTCGAGGGCGATCGGGTTGTAGGCGCCAAATTGTCCGGAGCTGATCGGCAGGCCGCTGAGTTCCAGCGTGGCCTCAAGCGTTGATCCGCTCGACACCTCGTAGACGGTTCCTGATTGCAACAGCGTCAACGCGCCGTTGTACGCAATCGTCACCTGCGGCAGATCCGCCATCATGGTCACTCCGTCGAGGAGACGACGGACATCACATGCGTGTTGCTCCGGAAATACCGCCTGCCAGATGATATTTTCTATTTCTGGGATCGATCGTTGCACATATCACGCATGCCGCCTAACGGAATTCTTCCGCCTGACGCAGGATTCAACCCGGCCGCTGGTCTCAGGTGATCAGGGCATGGCCGCCGATGAAATTGGTGTGGCCGCTGATGATGTTGGCCGCGGTGACGGCCGAGTTGTAGCCGGTGAGGATGATGCCGTGCGACAGATCGGCGGTGCTGTAGAGCGTGATGGCGGCCTGGCTGTTATAGGTGGTGGCGGTTGCCCGCAGCGTGGCGTTGGCGGCACCCAGCAGGTCGATGTTGAGTTCATCGGTTGTGTAGGTGAAGCCGCTGATCACATCGATGCCGGCGGAGGGAGCAAGGGGGAGTTGGATCGTCTCCTGGGTCGATCCGAGCACCACCACGCTGGGCGTGCCGGACACCGTGAGGGTTGCGGCGGATATCAGTGACGGTGCCGCGGCCGTGTTGGTGGCCAGCGTGATGATGTAGCTTTCCTGGGAGGTGGCGAAGCTGGCGAAAGACACGGCGCCCGGGAAGACGCCCTGCATCAGCCTGCCATCGCCGTTCAGATCCTGGCCGAAAGTCGGTTCGAGCTGTTCGAACTGGAAATTCTGACCGGTGACCGGCCCCATGATTGTGCTGGTATAGGCCCCGGTGGTGTCGAATTTCAGCACCGAATAGGCGTTGGCCCCCACGCTCTGCCACACGACCTCATAGCCGCCACCCACCGCCAGGGCGCCGATCGGTGCGACACTGGTGTTGGAGGTCAGGGGCGTGCCGCTGAGCGTCAATGTGACCGGGGCGCCACCGTTGCTGGCGACCCGGTAGGTGGTGCCGGAGATGCTGAGCGTGGTGCCGTTGTCCACCCGCAGGTTGCTGACCGGGGGGCCGATCTGGCTGTCTCCGTTGAAGTCGGTGCCGAACAGGGTTTCCTGGGCCCACAAGGCCTGGCTGCTGATGGCCAGCACGGAGGTGGCGGCCGAGGTGAAGGCACCGGAGCTGGTGAAATCGAGGCCGAGGAAGGTGGAGCCGCTGGTGGGGCCGGTCATCCCGGCGCTGCTGACGAACATGACCTCGAAGCCGCCGCTGATGGCGGCGACATCGATCGGGTCGAAGCCTGCGAACTGGCCCGAGACGATCGGAGCGCCCGCCACCTGCAGGATGGACTGCAAGGCGCCGCTTGAGATGGCGAATTCATCCGCCTCGTGCCACAGGCCGAGGCCGGTTGAATTGTGCACCACGATGGCGGAGCTGGCGATGCCTGTTACGGCGTCGCCGTTGAGGTTGACGTTGAACCCCTGCTCCAGGCTCTCCAGCGCGTAGCTGCGCGCGCCGAGCAGAGCGGTTGCGGCCTGGGTGAAATTGCCGCTGCTGTCGAAGTCCAGGCCGATGAAGCCGGAGCCGCTTTTGAACATCATCTCGAAACCGCTGGCATTGCTCTCGAGCGCGACCGGGTTGAAGCCTGCGAACTGGCCCGAGACGATCTGGTTGCCTGACACTTTCAGCACTGCTTTCAGCGTGCCGCCGCTCAGGATGGCGAAGGCGTCCGCCTCCTGGGCCAGGGAGTAGACCCCGTTCAAGGCGATGGTGCTGACCCACGGTCCGTTTCCGGCACCGTTGCCGTCCAGACTGGCGTTGAAGGCGGAATCGAGACTTTCCAGCGCATAGGTGCCCGAGGACAGCATGCCGGTGTCGGCCTGGGTGAAATTGCCGGTGGAGTCGAACTCAAGCCCGACGAAGCTGGTGGCGTTCCTGAACATTACCTCATAGCCGCCGGCATTGGTCAGCATGGCCACCGGGTTGTAGCCCGCGAACTGGCCGGAGACGATCGGGGTGCCGGCCACTTTCAGCACCACCTCCAGGCTTGCATTGCTGCGGATGGTGAATTCATCGGCTTCTCGCTGCAGGGTGTAGGGCCCGTTATAGGAGATGCCACTCAAGACAGGACCGATCGGCCCTGCACTGTCCAGGCTGATGTTGAACGCGGAATCGAGGCTTTCCAGCGCATAGGTGCCTGATGACAGCAGGCTGGTGGCAGCCGAGACGAAATTGCCGCTGGTGTTGAACTCCAAGCCGATGAAGCTGGTGCCGCTTTTGAACATCACCTCATAGCCACCGGAATTCGCCAGCACCGCAACCGGGGTGAAGCCGGCAAAATTGCCGGAAACGATCTGGCTGCCGGCGACCTGCAGGACGGCTTGCGTTGGCTGACCGCTGCTGATGACGACGAAGGCATCCGCCTCGCTGACCAGGGAGACCGTTGAATTGACGTCGATGTTGCTGGTGGTCGGGCCAATGACAGTGTCACCGTTGAGGTTTTTGCCAAAACCTGGCTCCAGGCTCTGCAGAGCGTAGCTGGAGCCCGCGAGCACGGAGGTGGCGGCCTGGGTGAAATTGCCGGATGCGTTGAAGTTCAGCCCGACGAAGCTTGACCCGCTTTGGAACATCACCTCGTAGCCGCCATAGCTAGCCTCCACGGCGACGGGTGCGAAGCCTGCGAACTGGCCGGAGATGATGGCGCTGCCACCCACCTGCAGGATTGCCTGTTGCACGCCTCCGCTGGTGATCTCGAATTCATCGGCGATGTTGGCGATGCCGAACGCACCGTTGGAGGCGATGCTGCTGATCTTGGGCCCGGTTGTGCCATCGCCGTTGAGATCGCGGGCAAAGCCGGTCTCAAGGCTTTCGAGCGCGTAGCTGGAGCCGGCCAGCAGGCTGGTGGCGGCCTGGGTGAAATTGCCGGATGCGTCGAAGTCCAGCCCGACAAAGCTCGATGCGCTTTGGAACATCACCTCATAGCCGCCGGAGATGGTCTCCACGGCGACGGGTGCGAAGCCCGCGAACTGGCCGGAGACGATGGCGCCGCCACCCACCTGCAGGATTGCCTGTTGCACCCCGCCGCTGGTGATCTCGAATTCGTCGGCGATATGCGCGAGGTAGATCGCGCCGTTGGAGGCGATGTTGGTGATTTTCGGGCCGATTGCAGTGTCGGCGTTGAGATCTGCACCAAATCCAGGCTCCAGGCTCTGCAGGGCATAGGAACTGCCGGCAAGCACGGCTGTGGCGGCGGAGGTGAAATTGCCCGCTGAATCGAAATCCAGGCCAACGAAGGTCGAGGTGGCAGCATCCTCCCACATCACCTCGAAACCACCGCCAGCGACTGCCTCAAGACCGATCGGGGCATAGCCGGGAAGCTGTCCCACGCTGATCGCCGAACCGCCCAGGGACAGCGTCTCCTCCAGGGTCAATCCGCTGGAAACCTGGTAGATCCCGGCCGATTGCCAGAGCGTGAGGGCGCCGTTCGAGCCAACCAGGGTTTTCACGGGTGCTGTCACGGCAATGACTCCATGCGACAGATCGGTTCAGGACCGACATGCGCGCAGGCACCTGCCTTTTGCCGGAACCCTCGGGCTTCCAGCAGTGTCACAGATTTCGTTTCTATGCCAGTCACATTGCAGGCAATGAGAACGATCGGGTCGGTGGCACCTGCATCAGCCCCGGTCGCGCATCAGCCTTGATTTGTCGCGCGCCCAGTCGCGGTCGGCGATGGCGTGGCGTTTGTCGGCCTTGTTGCGGCCCTGGCCGAGGCCGAGTTCGACCTTGGCGAGACCGCGCTCGTTGAAGGTGATCGACAGCGGCACCAGGGAATAGCCGTCGCGCGCGATGGAGCTGAGCAGGCGGTTGCGTTCCTTTTTCTTCAGCAACAGCTTGCGCGGCGCGCGCGGCTCGAAGCGGGACAGCACGCCGCCCTGGTATTCGGGGATGTAGCAGTTGAAGAGGAACATCTCGCCGTCCCGCTCGCCGGCCCAGGCCTCGGTGAGGGTGGCGCGGCCGTGGCGCAGGGATTTCACCTCCGGCCCCTTCAGCACGATGCCGGCCTCGATGGTCTCCTTGATCGAATAGTCGAACCGGGCCTTGCGGTTCTGGGCGGCGAGGCCGTGGCTGATCAGGCCCGAGGCCCGCTTGGAGGATGCCATCTGATGTTCAGTTCAGGATCCCGGCCGAGACCATGGCGGCGCGGACGCGCTGCTTGGTGGTGTCGGCCACCGGGGCCATCGGCAGGCGGCAGTGATCGGCGGTGAAGCCGAGCAGGCTGGCGGCGTATTTCACCGGGCCTGGCGAGGTTTCACAGAACATGGCGTCGTGCAGCGCCACCAGGCGGGTCTGGATCGCCATGGCATCGGCGAGATGGCCGCTCTGCCAGGCGGCGTGCATCTGGCTGCACAGGCGCGGCGCGATGTTGGCGGTGACGGAGATGCAGCCATGGCCGCCGGCGGCGAGGAAGGCCAGCGCCGTGTGGTCCTCCCCCGAAAGCTGGATGAAATCCGGACCGCAGGCGGCGCTGGTGTGCAGCGGGCGGGTGAGGTTGGCGGTGGCATCCTTGACGCCGATGATGTTCGGGTGGCGGGCGAGCTTCGCCATCGTCTCCACCGACATGTCCACCACCGAGCGGCCTGGGATGTTGTAGATGAAGATCGGCAGGTCCACCGCGTCCGCGATCGCCATGTAGTGGCGGTAGAGGCCTTCCTGGGTGGGCTTGTTGTAGTAGGGGGTGACGACGAGGGCGGAATCAGCGCCGGCCTGCTTGGCGTGGCGGGTGAGGTCGATCGCCTCCGCGGTGGAGTTGGAGCCGGCGCCGGCCATCACCGGCACGCGGCCATCGGCGACGGAGACGGCGATCTCCACCACGCGCTTGTGCTCGTGATGCGACAGCGTGGGCGATTCGCCGGTGGTGCCGACCGGGATGATGCCTTTGGTGCCTTCGCGGATCTGCCAATCGACAAAGCGCGCGAAGGCATCCTCATCGAGGCTGCCATCCTGCGTCATCGGGGTGATCAGGGCGACGAGCGAGCCCTTGTACATGGGGCGATCCTTCCGGGGGCCAATTTCTATCGTGGACGCGAAAGCTAGGCGCGCGGGGGGTGCGCTGCAAGGCTCGCGTGGCTTACAAGATGACATGCGCCAGATCATCCTTGCCCTGTTGATTGTGTGTGTTGGACATGCCGCCATGGCAGCCCCGCCCGTGCCGCCCGCGAAAAAGCCAGCTGCGGGTGTGGCGGCGAAGCCGCAGGCCAAGGCGGCACCGGCCGCCCCGGCCGCCCCGGCAGCGCTTGATCTGATGGGGCTGATCCGCGCGGATCGCTGGGCGGAGGCGCAGGCGATGGCGCAGCTTTCCGCCGATCCGCTGCAGGCCAAGATCGTCACCTATTTCCGGCTGCTGGCGCCCGGGGCTGGCAGCTATGACGAGATCGTGCGGTTTCAGGCGGAGAACCCGGATTGGCCGGGCCAGCCCAGCCTGGATCGCAGGCGGGATGAGGCGCTGGCGCAGCTGGCCGATGACGGCCAGGCTCTGGCGGCCTGTGATGCGACGAAGCCGCGCCTGGTGGGGGCTTTGCTGCGCTGCGCGCAGGCGGAAGCGCATCTGGGGCGCGGCGAGGATGCGGTGCGGCGTGCCAATGCGGCCTGGGCGAGCGGGGAGAAATTCATCGAGCTGCCGCTGCTGCGCGACTTTGCCAGCGTGCTCACCCCGCAATCGGAGGCGGCGCGCTTCGATCGGCTGATCGCAACCAATCTGCAGGCAGCGGCCCGTCAGCTGCAGCGGCTGCAGCCGGAGGATCGGCCGCGCGCCGAGGCCTTGCTGGCGCTGCGCCGGCAGACGCCCAATGCGGAGATGCAGCTGCAGGGGCTGAGCGAGGCCCAGCTGCGCGAGCCGGCGCTGGTGCTGGAGCGGCTGCGCTATCTGCGCCGCAGCGGACGTGAGGACGACGCGCTGCAGCTGTGGTGGCAGGCGGCGGTGGCGGCCGAGACGCAGGCCCCTGCCCTGCGGGCCGCGTTCTGGGATGAGCGCAACCAGCTGGCGCGGCTGCGGCTGCGCGAGGGTGATCCGCAGAGCGCCTATCGGCTGGCGGCGGAGGCCATGGTGGCCGATGGCGAGCCGGCCGCCGATGCGGCGTTCCTGGCCGGTTTCGTGGCGCTGCGCCGGCTGTCCGACCCGGCCAAGGCTGTGATCCATTTCCGCAGGCTGGCGGGGCTTTCGAAATCCGCGATCACCCAGGGGCGCGCGCATTACTGGCTGGGGCGGGCGGCGGCGGCGCAGGGGGCGAGCCCGGCTGCCGAGTATCAGGCGGCTGCGGCCTATCCGAACACGTTCTACGGCCAGCTGGCGGTGCTGGCGCTCGGGCGCGATCCGTTCGAGGCGATCCGCACTGTGCCCGCGGTGCCCAACGATGCCGAGCACATCCAGGCGCTGGCCAGCCGCGAGGTGGCGCGGGTGGCCAGCTATCTGATCGATTGGGGCGAAAGCAGGCGGGCGGTGCAGTTCCTGTTCCGGTTGGACGACATCGCGCCTGACGCGGCCGAGCGGCGGCTGGTGGGGCTGTTGGCGTTGAAGCTGGGCGGGCCGGATATCGCGGTGGCGCTGGCGCGCCGCGCCGGGCGCGACGGGGTGGTGGAGCTGGACACCGGCTGGCCGGCGCCGGTGCAGTTTCCGGCCGAGATCGGGCTCGATCCGGCGCTGGGCTATGGCATCATCCGTCAGGAGAGCAGCTTTGATGGCACGACCACCAGCCCGGTGGGGGCGCGCGGGCTGATGCAGCTGATGCCGGGGACCGCCACGCAGGTGGCCAGGCAGCTCGGCACCAAGGTGTCGATCCCGGCGCTGACCACGGACAGCCAGCTGAACATCCGCCTTGGCGCCACCTATCTGAAGGGGTTGCTGGATCAGTTCGCGGGCGTCGTGCCCTATGCGGTGGCCGGCTACAATGCCGGGCCGGGGCGGGTGGTGGACTGGCTTGCCACCTATGGCGATCCCACGGCGGGGGCTGTGGACATGATCGACTGGATCGAGCTGATCCCGTTCGGTGAGACGCGCAACTATGTGCAGCGGGTGATCGAGAACCAGGTGGTCTATATGGCGCATGGCCAGGGCATCGGCGCGCCGGAGCATCCGCTGCTGCATTTCCTCAGGAGTGGCAGCTGATGGCGCAGGCGCGCGGCGGCCTGGCCTGGCTGGTGGCGTCCGGCTTCGGCTCCGGCCTGGCGCCGGTGGCGCCTGGGACGGCGGGGTCGCTGGTGGCGCTTGGGGGCGCGGCCTTGCTTCTACAGGGGCCTGGGTGGGCGTTGCCGGCGGCCGTCGTTCTGTCGCTGCTGGGCGGTCTGTGGGCGATCCCGCGGGCGGGGGTGGCGGGTGATCCGGGCTGGGTGGTGATCGATGAGTTTGCCGGGCAATGGATGGCCCTGCTGCCGCTGCTGGCCGCACCGGGGCCGAGCCTGGGCGGGATGGCGGCGGGGTTTGCGCTGTTCCGGCTGTTCGACATCGCCAAGCCCGGTCCGATCGGCTGGGCGGATCGGCTGCCGGGCGCGTTCGGCGTGATGGCGGATGATGTGCTGGCGGGCCTGGCGGCTGCATTTGTGCTGGTTGCGCTGCGGCTGCAATGGCCGGCCTGGTTCTGAAGCCGGGCGGCAGGCTGTGACTCCGCAGGAGGTGATCAAGACGCAACTGGACCGGGCCCGGATGGCTGCGCAACATGGCGGCATGTCTGATCTGCCACCCGAGTCCGCGCCGAGGCTGTTGTCCGTTGAGGAGCGGCGGGCGCTGGGTCATGCCAAGCGCGCAGCCCTGTCGCGCAGCGCGCATGCGGAGTGGCAGGCGGCGCTGAACCGCGACGATCCGGTTGATCTGCTGCGTGCCGGTGAGGCCGGGCGGCTGCCTTCGCTGCTGCCGTTGCGCTACGGGCGGATGGCGGTCGATCCGTTTGCGTTCTTCCGGGGGGCGGCCGCGGTGATGGCGGCGGATCTGGGGGCGACACCCAACACCGGCCTGCGCACCCAGCTGTGCGGCGATGCGCATCTGGCCAATTTCGGCGCGATGTGCGGCCTGAGCGGTGAGGCGTTGTTTGACGTCAATGATTTCGATGAGACGCTGCCGGGTCCGTTCGAGTGGGACATCAAGCGTCTGGCGGCGAGTCTGGTGGTGGCCGGGCGGGTGCAGAATCTGTCCGACAAGGCGTGCCGGGCCCTGGCGCGCCGGGCCACCCATGCCTATCGGCGCGAGATCAACGATCTGGCCGGGGTGCCGCCCTTCGAGGCGTGGAATGCGCGGGTGCGGCTGGAAGACGCGGTGGAGGAGATCGGCGACCGCGATGTGCGCAAGCGGGAGCGGCATCGGCTGCAGATGGTGCTGCAGGCGAGCCAGGACGGGTATCGGCATCTGATCGCCGGCAACACCACGCTGCGCCTGCCGGAACGGCCGCCTGCGATCTTCAGGCTGGGTCAGCACGAGGCGGTGGCGCATGCGGCGTTTGCCAGCTACGCAGCGCATGCGCCGGCGGAGATGCGCGCGCTGCTGGATTGCTACAGGCTGCGCGATGTGGCGTTCAAGGCGGTGGGGGTGGGCTCGGTTGGCACGTTCTGCGCGATCGGGCTGTTCGCGACCGCCGATGGCGACACGCTGCTGCTGCAGCTGAAACAGGCGCTGCGCTCGGTGCTCGCGCCCTATGCCGGTGAGAGCGCGTATGCGCATGCCGGCCAGCGCGTGGTGGTGGGCCAGCGCATGCTGCAGGCGGAGCCCGATGTGTTTCTGGGCTTCACCGATTATGCCGACCGGCAATTCTATGTGCGCCGCCTGAAGGATCCGCGTGTCGCGGTGATCGGGGCCGAGATCGAGGCGAGCGCCCTGCCCTACACCGCCCGGCTGTGCGGCCGGACGCTGGCCCGCGCCCATTCCCGCGCCGGCGATGCGGCGCTGATCTCCGGCTATCTGGGCGATGGCGACAGTTTTGACGAGGCGGTGGCGCAGTTCGCGTTGACCTATGCCGATCAGACGCAGCGCGATCATGCACGCCTGGTGCAGGCGATCGCCGATGGTGAGATCGAGGCGGCGAAGGAGCGGTCCTGATGCTGGCAGATGAAGTGCTGATCCAGGCCGAGGCGCTGCTGTCCGCCTGCCGGGCGAAGGGGGTGCGGATTGCCACGGCGGAGAGCTGCACCGGCGGGCTGATCGCGGCGGCGCTGACCGCGATCGCGGGGTCGTCCGACGTGGTGGATCGGGGGTTCGTCACCTATTCCAACGCCGCCAAATCGGAACTGCTTGGGGTTGATCCGGCGCTGATCGCGCGCGTGGGGGCGGTGAGCGAGGAAGTGGCGCGGGCGATGGCCGAGGGCGCGCTGGCACGCTCCCGGGCGGAGCTGGCGGTTGCGGTGACGGGCGTGGCCGGGCCGGGTGGCGGGTCGGCGGCCAAGCCGGTGGGGTTGGTGTGGTTCGGGCTTGCGACACCCAATGGGGTTTCGACCGGATCGATGATCTTTCCAGGCGACCGGACCGCGGTGCGGGCGGCGACCGTGGTGCATGCGTTCGGCCTGCTGCGAGGTGCGATCGGCGCGTAGGGCGAGTTGTGGGGTCCCTCTACAGGAGGATGACGGAGAGGGCGGCGAAGATCGGCAGCAGCAGGGCGGCTGCGATCGCCAGATAGGTGAAGAAGCCCGGCATGCGGATGCCGCGATGGGCCGCGATGGAGCGCACCAGAAGGTTGGGCGCGTTGCCGATATAGGTGAGCCCGCCGAAGAACACCGAGCCCGCGGAGAGGGCGCGCAGCACATGGCCTGATCCGGCCGTGAGCTTTTGCGCGTCGTCCCCGGCGAGTTGGAAGAACACCAGATAGGTGGGCGCGTTGTCGAGCACGGCGGCGAGGCTGCCGGCCAGCCAGAAATAGGCCAAAGGCTCCGGATTGCCGGCGGTGTCGGTGGTGAGCGCCAGCAGGCCCGCGAGCGGGCCGGCAGCACCTGCATGCAGCATGGCCTCCACCGGCAGGATGGTGATGAAGATGGCGGCGAACAGCTTGCCCACCTCCGCCATGGGACCCCAGGCGAACAGATTGGCGTCGCGGATGCGCCGAGGCGTCACGGCCAGGGAGGTGGCGGTGACGAGGGCCAGTGCCAGGATGCCGACCAGGCGTTCGGTGTCGATGCTCTGACCCAGCACGCTCGTCTGGCCCGGATGCCACAGGCCCTGCATCAGCACGATGCCGACCACGCAGGCGATCAGCGCCAGGTTGATCGCACCGGACAGGCGCAAAGGGTGGCGCAGCGGATTCGGGTCGCGGCGGGAGAGGATGGTGTCGGCGGCGAAGAACACCGCCAGCAGCGGCAGCGCCACCAGGGCCAGCGGCAGCAGCAGATGCGAGAGCGGCCAGAAGAACGGCACACCGCGCAGGAAGCCGACATAAAGCGGCGGATCGCCCAGAGGTGAGGTGATGCCGCCGGCATTGGCGCAGAGCAGGATGAAGAAGACCACAAGATGCACGCGCTGGCGGCGATGCGCGTTGGCGCGCAGCAGCGGGTGGATCAGCACCATGGCAACGCCGGTGGTGCCCATCACGCCTGCGAGCAGCGTGCCGATGGCAAGCAGTGCGGTGTTGCCGGCGGGTGTGCCCCAGGGCCCGCCTTCCAGCAGAATGCCGCCGCCCACGGTGAACAGCGCCAGCAGCAGCATGACGAAGGGCAGATATTCGATCAGCACGGCATGCCAGGCCTGGGCCGCCGCCCCCGCGACACCCGCCTGCACACTCAGCGGCCCCAGCAGCGCTGCGACCCAGAGCAGCGCCACCAGCCCCATGCGGTGATGCCAGAACTGCGGCGCCAGCAGCGGCAGCACGGCGATGGACAGCAGCAGCCCCGCGAACGGTGCAGCCCAGGCCAGCCCGGGTGCCGCCTGCAAACCCGCCGCCCACAGCGGATGCGGCAGCAGGCTGGCAATCAGCACAAGGAGTCCCAGATAACGGTTCGACATAAGCCAAGGCCCCTTGGTTGCAGCGCCGCGACCCTGCAAGTAACCTTGCGCCCAATCAAGGAGATCAGCTGATGGATATGACCGGCGAACGCCGAATCCCCGCCCCGCGCCAGAAGGTTTGGGAGGCGCTGAACAATCCGGAGGTGCTGAAGGCCGCCATCCCGGGCTGCGAGTCGATGGAAAAACTGTCGGACACCGAGCTGAAGGCGACGGCCGCGGTGAAGATCGGCCCGATCGCGGCGCGCTTCACCGGCAAGGTCAATCTGCTCGATCTCGATCCGCCCAACTCCTATCGCATCGATGGTGAGGGCCAGGGCGGTGTGGCCGGCTTTGCCAAGGGCGGGGCGGTGGTGCGGCTGGTGGATGACGGCGCCGGCACGCTGCTGAGCTATGACGTGAAGGCGCAGGTTGGCGGCAAGATCGCGCAGCTGGGGGCACGGCTGATCGATGCCACCGCCAAGCAGATGGCCGATGCGTTCTTCAACAATTTCTCCGCCGCCGTGGCGGCGGCCGAGCCCGAGGCCGGTGCGGCGCCGGCGCCGGTGGCCCAGGCGCAGCTCAGCCTGTTCGATCTGATCCCGGCCGAGATCGGCGGCTTCCCGCTGATCGCCTGGATCGGCAGCGCCATCTGGGCGGCGATCCTGCTGCTGCTGCTCAGCGCCTATTTCTGAAAGCCAGGCCGTGACCCTGCCGAACTCCGTGGCCGAGACCGAGGCCCTGCTCGCCGCTGGCGGCTACGTGGCCGACACGGCGCTGGCCACCACAGTCTTCCTCGCCCTTGCGATGCAGCGCCCGCTGTTTCTGGAGGGCGAGCCGGGCACCGGCAAGACCGAGATCGCCAAGGTGTTGGCGAGCGGCCTGGGCCGGCGGCTGGTGCGGCTGCAATGCTATGATGGGCTGGATCTGGCGGCTGCCGCCTATGAGTGGGATCACGCGCGGCAGTTGATGGCGATCAGGCTTGCGGAGGCGCGCGGCGAGGCCGGGCATGTGGACATCTATGGCCGCGAATTTCTGCAGGCACGGCCGCTGCTGTCGGCGATCGATCCGGCGCTGCCGCCGGCGGTGCTGCTGATCGACGAGCTCGACCGCGCCGATGAGCCGTTCGAGGCGTTTCTGCTGGAGGTGCTGGCGGATTTTCAGGTGACGATCCCGGAATTCGGCACGATGCAGGCGGCGGTCGCGCCTGTGGTGGTCCTGACCTCCAACCGCACGCGCGAGGTGCATGACGCGATCCGCAGGCGCTGCCTGTATCAATGGGTGGACTACCCCAGCGCCGCGCGCGAGCGGGAGATTCTGGCGCGCAAGGCGCCCAAGGTGGCGGCGAAGCTGTCCGCCGAAATCGTGGCCTTTGTGCAGCGTCTGCGCCAGGAGGACATCTTCAAGCTGCCGGGTGTGGCCGAGACGATCGACTGGGCGGGGGCGCTGACCTATCTGGATCAGACCGAGCTGGCGCCGGGGGCGGTGGATGAAACGCTGGGCGTGCTGCTGAAATACCAGGATGACATCGCCAAGATCCGCGGCGCCGAGGCGGCACGGCTGGTGGGTGAGGCCAAGGCCAGCGTGGCTCCCGCACCGGTGGTATAGAAAAAGGACTTCTTTTCTGAAGAAAAGAAGCAAAAGACTTTTATCTTTTTTGACGCCTTTCTCCGAAGCCGCGCATAAGAATGAAAGTTTTTTGGTTCTTTTTTTCAAAAAAGAACTGCTTGCCTTGAACTGTGAGAAAACCCGGCGCCATGACAGGCTTGCTCCCGATCAATGTGATGCATTTCGCACGGTTGCTGCGCCGGGCCGGGCTGCCGGTGGGGCCTTCCGATCTGTTGGCGGCGCAGCAGGCGTTGGGCGTGATCGATCTGGGCAGCAAGGCGCAGACCCAGGCGGCGTTGCGCGGCACGTTGGTGCATCGCCATGAGCATGCCGATATCTTCGACTATGCGTTTGCGCTGTATTGGCGCGATCCGGCGGCGGCCGAGCATGCGCGGGCGATGGCTGCGATCGATGGCGGCAAGGAGGCGCCGCCCGAGAAGGCGCCGCCCGGGGCCAGGCGCATTCAGGACGCGTTTCGCCCACCGCGCGAGCAGCGCCAGGCGCCGGAGGATCGCGGTCCGCAGATCGATGCGGTGATGACGGTCTCTGACCGGGAGCGGTTGGAGACGATGGATTTCGAGGCGATGTCCGCCGATGAGATCGCCAATGCCAAGGCTGAGATCCGCAGGCTGCATCTGCCGCTTGATGAGAAGCGCACCCGCAGGCGCAGGCCGGATGCCACAGGCCCGCATATCGATCTGCGCGCCACGCTGCGCCGCAGCCTGCGCCAGGGTGGCGAGATCGCGACGCTGTCGCGCACACGGCGCACCACGCGCCCACCGCCTTTGGTGGTGCTGTGCGACATCTCCGGCAGCATGAGCCGCTATGCGCAGATTCTGCTGCATTTCCTGCACGCGGTGGCCAATGACCGCGACCGGGTTTCCACCTTTCTGTTCGGCACAAGGCTGTCCAACATCACCCGCCAGCTGCGCGCGCGCGACCCGGAGGTGGCGTTCGAGATGGTGGCGCATGCGGTGCCGGACTGGTCCGGCGGCACGCGGATCGGCGAGGCCATTGCCCTGTTCAACCGCAACTGGTCGCGCCGTGTGCTGGGCCAGGGGGCGGTGGTGCTGCTGGTGACGGATGGGCTGGACCGCGATGGGGCGGCCGGGCTTTCGGAGGAGATGGAGCGGCTGCACAAGAGCTGCGCGCGGCTGGTCTGGCTCAACCCGCTGTTGCGCTGGGACGGGTTCGCGCCCAAATCCCAGGGTATTCGTGCGATGCTGCCGCATGTGGACGAGTTCCGCACCGTGCACAACATTGCAAGCCTGCGCAGCCTGGTCGACACGCTGTCCCGCCCGGCTTCGGCGCGTGACATGGATCGTTGGAGGAAGGCCCTATGAGTCTCGACATTCTGCACCAGGCCGAAGCCTGGCGTGCCGCCGGCGAGGAGGTGGCGATCGCCACCGTCACGGAGACCTGGGGCAGCAGCCCAAGGCCTGCCGGAAGCCAGCTGCTGGTGAGCCGGTCGGGGCGGATGGAGGGTTCGGTCAGCGGCGGCTGCATCGAGGGTGCGGTGGCGGAGGCTGCGATGACGACGATTGCCACCGGCGTGCCGCAGCTGCTGGATTTCGGCGTGACGGATGAGCAGGCCTGGGAGGTCGGACTTGCCTGTGGCGGCAAGCTGAAAGTGTTCGTGGAGAAACTGTCGTGAACGCGGCAACGCTTGCAGCCCTCAACGCGGCGCGGGCGGCGCTCAGGCCGGTGGTGCTCGCGACGCGGCTGCCGGATGGGCATCAGATGCTGCTGCCGGATGAGGCGGCCTCCCCTGCCCTGAATGCGGCGGCCCTTGTGGCGCTTGCCAAGGACAAGAACGGCACGCAGGAGATCGATGGCAGTGCGTGGTTTCTGCACGCCTATGCGCCGCCGGTGCGGCTGGTGATTGTGGGGGCCGTGCATATCGCGCAATCGCTGGTGCCGATGGCGGCCCCGCTTGGCGTGCAGATCATCGTGGTGGACCCGCGGCGTTCCTTTGCCACCGAAGAGCGGTTTCCCAATGTGACGCTGATGGATGACTGGCCGGATGACGCGATGAAGGCGATCGCACCCGATTCCCGCACGGCGGTGATCACGCTGACCCATGATCCGAAGCTGGATGATCCGGCGCTGGATCAGGCGTTGCGGTCGGATGCGTTCTATATCGGATCGCTGGGAAGCCGGCGCACCCATGCGGCGCGGTTGGCGCGGCTGGCGGCACTTGGCCATGACGAGGCGGCGTTGGCGCGGATCAAGGGGCCGGTGGGGCTGGATATCGGCGCGGTGTCCGCCCCTGAGATCGCGCTGTCGATCCTGGCGGAGTTCGTCGCCTATCGCCGCAGGCTGGGCCGGCCCGCGTGAACTTCGCGCCCATCCCGCTTGATGACGCGTTGGGCTGCGTGCTGGCGCATTCCAGGCGCGCGGGCGGGCTGATGCTGAAGAAGGGCACGGTGCTGGACCAGGCCGCGATCGCGGCGCTGCGGCAGGCGGGGTTTGCCGAGGTGGTGGCGGCGCGGCTCGATGCGGGGGATCTGACCGAGAATGTGGCGGCGGATCGGCTGGCGGCGATGCTGGTGGCGCCTTGGCTGCATTGCACGCCGTCCAACACCGGGCGGGTCAATCTGGTGGCGGATGCCAAAGGGCTGCTGGTGCTGGATGCGGCGGCGATTGACCGCATCAACGAGGTGGATGAGGCGTTGACGCTTGCCACACTTCCCAACCACGCCGTGGTGGCACCTGGCGACATGGTGGCGACGATCAAGGTGATCCCGTTTGCGGTGAGCGAGGCGGTGCAGGCGCGTGTCGAGGCGCAGGTGCAGGGGGCGGTGTTTCGCCTGCATCCGTTTCGCCCGTTGCGTGTGGGGCTGGTGCTGAGCGAGATCGGCCGGCTGAAGGACAGCGTGGTGGAAAGCTCCATCGCGGTGACGGAGGCGCGGGTGACGGCTTTGGGTGGCGCATTGCTGCCGCCGCGGCGCTGCCCGCATGAGGCGCAGGCGATCGCGGCCGCGCTGTCGCAGCTGCATCAGGAAGGGGCCGAGCTGCTGCTGGTGATCGGCGCCTCGGCGACCGTGGACCGGCGCGATATCGGGCCGGATGCGATTGTGCGGGCGGGTGGTGAGATCACCCATTTCGGCATGCCGGTCGATCCCGGCAATCTGATCTGCCTGGGGCGGATCGGGCAGACGCATGCCATTGTGCTGCCGGGCTGCGCGCGCAGCCCGAAGCTGAACGGGATTGATTTCGTGCTGGCGCGCATCTTTGCGGGCCTGAAGGTAGGGCGGTCCGAGGTGATGCGCATGGGGGTGGGCGGGTTGTTGAAGGACACCGAGTCCCGCCCGTTGCCGCGCGCGCGTGCCACCGCGACACGCAGGGTTGCCGCCATCGTGCTGGCGGCCGGCCGGTCCAGCCGGATGGGGCCGCGGCACAAATTGCTGATCGAAGGTGCGGATGGCCGCGCCATGGTGGCGCGCACGGTGGATCATCTGCTGCAGGCGGGGTTGGCGCCGGTTTCGGTGGTGGTGGGGCACCGTGCCGATGAGATCAAGGCGGCGTTGGCCGGGCGCGATGTGCGCTTCGTGCTGGCCGAGCGTTATGCCGAGGGGCTGGCTGAGAGTTTGAAGGCGGGGCTGGCGGCACTGCCAGAGAATGCGGCGGCTTTTCTGATCGCCTTGGGGGACATGCCGCTGGTGGATGCGGCGGCGTTGCGGCGGATCGTTGCCGCCTATGACCCGGATGAGGGGCGGTTGATCGTGACACCGCGCCATGGCGGGCGGATCGGCAATCCGATCCTGTGGGATCGCGGCTTTGCCGGCGAGATGATGCAGCTGACCGGCGATATCGGCGCGCGGTCGCTGCTAAGGCGTCATGAGGACGCGGTGTTCGCCCTCGACATGCAGGACGATGCGGTGCTGCGCGATTTCGACACGCCGGAGAGTCTGGCGGCGTTGGAGTAGGCGGGGCCGATTGTCCGCAGTGCCTTGGTTGCGGTTCAGTGGATTGCGCAGCTCGGCTCGCAATGACGATGGCCCTTAGGGGGCAAGGCGGAGGACGGCTTCGCCGCTTCCGCCCTACTTGGCGTGCCAGTTTTCGACCCAGAGCGTGTTGATGCCGAAGCGGGTGCGGTCGACCATGCCGGTCATCCATTTGGGGGTGAGAATGCCGGAGGCCGGGAAGTAGAGCGGGATTTCCGGCAGTTCATCGGCATAGAGATCCAGGATCGGCTTCCACAAGGCGAGGCGTTTCTGCGGGTCCAGCTCGGCGCGGGCGGCGTTGAGGGCTGCGTCCATGTCCGGATTGGCCCAGAAGCTGTAGTTGTTGCCGGAGAAATTGTTCTCCGGGCGGGGGATGTAGCCGGACTGGAAATAGATCAGCGGCACATAGTCGATCGGGCTGTCGTTCTGGAACTCGACCAGGCCGGTGAAGCCGCGCTTGCGCAGGGTCTCGCCGAACATCACCCGGGCGGGCTCGTTCTTGATGACGATGTCGATGCCGATCGCCTTCATCTCGGTCTGCAGCACCTGTTCGACCAGCTCGCGGGTGCGGTTGCCGGCGGTGGTGACGAGGTCGATGGAAAAGCGCGTGCCATCCGGGCTGAGCAGGATGCCGTCCGGCCCCGGTTTGAAGCCGGCCTCCGCCAGCAGCGCCTTGGCGGCCTTCGGGTCGTAGGGCAGGACCTTGGTGCCGTCATGCCAGCCGAACTGGCTGGGGTGTTTGAAGCTGCCGGCGACCTGGAAGCGGTTGTCGAACACGCGGGCCACGATGGTGGCCTTGTCGATGCCCATCGCCATCGCCTGGCGTACCCGCTTGTCCGCCAGCAGCTTGTTGTTGAGCTGGACGGCGAGATGTTCGTAGCTGGTGACCGAGGGGATGAAATCGACGTCGAACTTGGCGGCCTGGGATTTGGCCACCGAGATGATCTGATCGAGCGTGATGCCGAGATTGCCGGTGGCCAGAATGTCCACGTCGCCTGCCAGCAGATTGGCCTGCAGGGCGGAGGTGTTCTCGATCAGCCGCATGGTGATCTTCTGGAAATACGGGGCGTGGCCCTTCCAGCCGGGGTTGGGCAGCAGGGTGACCTGATCGTTCGGCTTGAACTCGGCAATGCGATACGGGCCGTCCCACAGGCCGGGTGTTTCGGGGGCGTGGTTGAAGGCGGATTTCTGGCCGTAATCGACGGCATCCTTGGCGCTGGCCAGGATCGGGGCCTCGATATGTTCGGGGATGGGCGTGTTGGCCTGGCGGTCGAAATCATAGACCACCGATTTCAGCACGTAGCGCACGCGATGCGCGTCGATCGCGGTCGCGGATTCGACCACCAAGGGCGGGTTGAACATGGCGTTGACCTTGAAGGCGAACGCCACATCGGCGGCGGTGACGGGCACGCCGTCGCCCCAGGCGAGATCGTCGCGCAGGATGTAGTCCACCTCCATGCCCTTGGTGCCGTCGGGCCGGTCGACGATCTTGGCGAGGCCGTTGGCCAGGCTCGGCACCTCGGTGCAGAGCAGGCAGATCACCCGGCCTTCCGCGGTGAAGCCCACCACCGGGCGCAGCGCGGCGCCGAGGATGGTGTCCTTGATCGAGGTGGAGGTGATGAAGGGGTGCATGTCCGGCGGGAATTGCGACATGCCCATGGTGAGGCTGGTATGGGGTTGCGAGGCCGCCGGATGGCAGGCAAGCAGCGATGCCGAGAGAACGAACCCCTGAAGCCAGCGCATGTGTTTTCCTCTTGATGGCAGCGATCCCTCCCAACTCTGCCCAACACGCGACCGAATGGAAACCTCCAGATGACCGATCCGCGATTTGCTGCCCCCTGGCTTGACTGTGACACCAGCCGGGTGCGGCCGGCGCGGGGGCAGGCGGTGGTGGCCACCGCCAATCCGGAGGCGAGCTGGGCTGCTGCGCTGATCCTGCACCAGGGTGGCTCCGCGGTGGATGCGGCGATCGCGGCGCAGGCGGTGCTGACCGCGTGCGAGGCGAATGCATCGGGGCTGGGCGGCGGGGCGATCATGCTGGTGGCGCAGGGGGGGCAGGTGTCGGCGATCGATGGGATTGCGGCGGCGCCTGCCCGTGTGACGGATCGGCTGGGGCGGGATTTCGATGGCAGGGTGATTCCGGCGGATCGGGCCGAATGGGGCGGGCGCACGGTGGGCGTGCCCGGTGTTGTGCGGGCGATGGAGCTGGCGCATCGGCGCTGGGGCCGGCTGCCCTGGGCACAGCTGTTTGCCCCCGCGATCGAGCTGGCGCGGGAGGGGTATCGCTTCTCCGCCTATGTGCGGCGTTCGTTTCTGCAGGACCCGCATCATCTGATGGAGGCGATGGCGCGCGACCTGTATCGCGATGCGCAGGGCCGGCTGCTGCCGGAAGGGGCCATGCTGCGCAACCCGGCTTTGGCGCAAAGCCTGGGCGAGATTGCCGAGGGGGGTGCTGATGCGTTCTATCACGGCCGGATTGCCGCTGAGATCTGCCGCGTGGTGCAAGACGATCTGTTCCCAGGCACGCTGACCGAGACGGATTTCGCGCGCTACCGCGCCGTCGAGCGGCTGCCGGTGCGGGCGGCCTTTGGCGCCAACACGCTGGTGGGTGGCTGCCTGCCCGGGTTTGGCGGGGTGGCGGTGGCGCAGATTCTGGGCATTGCGGCAGCACTTGGCCTGCACGGCATGGGGGTGGAGCCGGATCTGGAGGCGATCCATATCCTGGCCGAGGCGGGGCGGCTCGCCTTTGCCGATCGGGCGCGGTATGCGGGCGATCCGGATCACACGCAGGTTGATCTGCAGTCACTCGTCGATCCGGCCTATCTGGCGCGGCAGGCGGCGCGGATCGATCCAGGGCGCGCGCTGCGCGAGGTGAAATCCGACCTGGCGCAGATCGAGCCGTTGGACAGCAACACCAGCCATATCGCGATTGCCGATGCGCAGGGCTGCGTGGTGTCGATGACCACGACGATCAACCTGTATTTCGGGGCGCGGCTGTCCGCCTGCGGGTTCTATCTGAACAATGTGATGACCAATTTCGCGGCCAACCCGAAGGATGGCGGCAAGATCAGTGTCAATGCGATGCTGCCGGAGCGGCGGCCGCGCACCTCGATCGCGCCCTGCCTGCTGCTGGATGCGGCTTGTGCGCCGATCGTGGCGGTGGGGGCCGGTGGTGGCGGGCGGATCCCCGGCTATGTGGCCAATGCGCTGCTGCGCTATGCGGGGGGTGCGCGCGATCCGCAGGCGATTTTGGGCAGCCCGCACGCGCTGAACCATGCGGGCTTCACCGAGATCGAACCGCCGCTGGATGCGCATGCCAAGGCGCTGGCGCAGCGCGGGCATCTGGTGTTTCCGCGCGTGCTGGAGGGCGGCACGCAGATGATCCTGCGCAAGGGTGGGACCTGGCTTGCCGGGGCCGATCCCAGGCGGGACGGGCTGGGCATCGGGCTCGCCGGATAGGATTCACCTTCGGCAAGATTGACGCGCGCCCCCGGATCGACCGATGCTCCGCGCAACGGCCACAAGAGCCGTGATCAATTGCTGTGGGGAGACAAACGATGATCCGACGCCTTGGGCTTGCGGCCCTGGCCAGCCTGGTGTTCGCGCAGGTCGCGAGTGCTCAGACCAATCTGAACGTGTTCGTGAGCCCGCAGCAGCAGCCGCAGCTGATGCGCAAGGCGTTTGACGCCTATGAGGCGGCGCATCCGGGGGTGAAGATCACCATCCAGTCCGGCGGCACGACCTCCGAGTTGCAGGCGGCCTATCTGAACACGGTGATGTCCGCCAAGGACAGCAATCTGGACATCTTCCTGCTCGACATCGTCCGCCCGGCGCAGTTCGCCGCCGCCAACTGGACGGTGCCGCTGAACGACCAGGTGGGCGATGCCGCCGCCCTGATGAAGACCTATCTGCCGGCCTATGCCGATGCCGATCAGGTGGATGGCAAGCTGGTGGCGCTGCCGGCCTTCGCGGATGCGATGTTCCTGTATTACCGGAAGGATCTGCTGGAGAAATACAATGTCGCCGTGCCCAAGACCTGGGCCGAGGCGGCGGCGGCGGCGAAGAAGATCCAGGAGGGTGAGCACAATCCCGATCTGCAGGGCGTGAATTTCCAGGGGGCGCCGATCGAGGGCACGGTGTGCACCTTCCTGCTGCCCTATTGGAGCCAGGGCAAGAACCTGGTGAAGGATGGCGCGCTGACCTGGGACAAGCCGGCCGCACTGAAATCCTTCGCGGTGTGGAAGGGCATGGTCGACAGCGGTGCGGCGCCGCGCAACTCCGCCGAGATCATCACCGAGCAGACCCGCAAGGATTTCCAGGCCGGCAAATCGGTGTTCGCCGTGCTTTGGTCCTATGGCTGGGCGCAGTTCCAGGGGCCTGATTCGGCGGTGAAGGACAAGGTTGGCGTGGCGGTGCTGCCGTCGGTGGATGGCGGGCAGCCGGTGTCGTGCATCGGGGGCTGGCAGTGGGGGGTTTCGGCCTATTCCACCCATAAGAAGGAATCCATCGACCTGATCCGCTACATGTCGAGCATGGATGTGTCGCGCCAGCTTGCGGTGGAGGGCTCGCTGATGCCGGTCTTCCCCAGCCTGTATCAGGACCCGGCCGTGCTGAAGGCGACGCCGTGGTTTGCCAATGCGCTGCCGGTGGTGACGGCGGCCAAGTCCCGCCCGGTGACGGCGCGCTACAACGAGGTGTCCGACATCATCCGCACCTCGACCAATGCGGTGCTGGCCGGCTCGGTTGGGGCTGAGGAGGCGGCGAGCCAGATGGAGGCCCGTCTGCGCCGCGTGTTGCGGTAGCAGAAGGGCCATCCTCGATGGCACGCAGCTGGCGTGATCCCAGCGAGCAGGCTCTGGCGCGGGTGCTTCTGGCACCCGCGTTCGCGCTGTTGGCGTTGATCGTGGTCTATCCGGTGGGGCGGCTGCTGCTGACCTCGCTGTATGATGACAGCCTGACCTCGGGCCATGCCGCGCGTTTTGTGGGGCTGGAGAATTTCCAGCTGGTCTGGGAGGACCCGTCCTTCTGGAGTGCTCTGATCAACACGCTGCTGATCGTGCTGTTCACCGTGCCGGGGGCGATGGTGGCGGGCATGCTGCTGGCGCTGGTGGCCAACATGCCGTTCCGACGCAAATGGCCGGTGAGACTCGCGCTGCTGATCCCGTGGGCGCTGCCGCTGGCCTTTGTGGGGTTGATCGCGGGCTGGTTCTTCCAGTCCGATTACGGGATCGTCAACGACGTGCTGCGCCCGTTCGTGAGCCAGAAGATCATCTGGTTCAACTCCCCCACGCTGTCGTTTGCCGCGATGTGCATGGCGATCGTGTGGAAGACGTCGAGTTTCGTGGCGATGATCCTGCTGGCCGGGCTGCAGACCATTCCGGCGGATGTGTATGAGGCGGCGCGGGTGGATGGCGCCAGCAAATGGCAGCAATTCTGGCAGGTGACGCTGCCGCTGCTGCGCCCGTCTATCGTGGTGGCGGCGATCTTTCGTACCATCACGGCGCTGCAGACCTTCGACATTCCGGCCACGATGACGCGGGGCGGGCCGGGCGATGCGACCTCCACGCTTGCGATGTATATCCATCAGACGACGGTGGATTTTCTGGATATCGGCTATGGCTCGGCGCTGGCGGTGGTGATGTTTGCCATCTCGATGGTGGTGAGCACGATCTATCTGCGCAATCTGAGGACCGGAAATTGAAGGGCGCCTTCCTCAGCCCCGCGGCGATGCGCAGGCTTGCGGCGCTGGCGGTGGTGATCAACGGGCTGTTTCCGGCGGTGTGGATCCTGTTCACCTCGCTCAAGACCGAGCGGGAGCTGACGCAGACGCCGATCACCTGGTGGCCGCATGCGCCGACGCTTGAGAATTTCGCGCATGCCTTCGCCGATCAGCCGCTGGCGCTGTTCGTGTTCAACTCGGTGGCGGTGGCGCTGCTGGCAACCGGGCTCACGCTGTCGGTTGCGACCTTGGCGGCCTATGCGCTGGCGCGGCTGGAGATCTCGTATCGCAACACGGCGCTGTCGGTGATCGTGGCGACCTCCACCTTTCCGTTGGTGACGCTGCTGGTGCCGCTGTTCGAGACGATGCGGGCGGTGGGGTTGCTGAACTCGTATGCCGCTCTCGTGCTGCCCTACACCGTGCTGAGCCTGCCGGTGTGCACGCTGGTGCTGGTGAGTTTCTTTGAGAGCATTCCGGCCGATCTGGAGAATGCGGCGCGGTGTGACGGCTGCACCAGGCTGGGGGCGATGTGGCGCATCCTGCTGCCGCTTGCGACCCCTGGCATGTTCACCGCGGGGATTCTGACCTTCGTCAATTCCTGGGACGAGTTTCTGCTGGCGCTGTCGTTCAATTCGGCGCCCGGCTTGCGAACCTTGCCGGTGGGGATCACGCTGTACCAGGGTGAGTTCACCTTTCCATGGCCGGTGATTTCCGCGGCGCTGGTGGTGGGCATCGTGCCGGTGGCGCTGCTGATCGTGATCTTCCAGCAGCGCGTGCTGTCCGGCCTCACCGCGGGGGGATTGAAATGAGCGTGTTGCGGGCGGGCGAGGCCGCGTTGAAGCTGGTGCCGGAGCTGGGCGGGGCGATCGCCGGCTGGACGGTGGGCGGAAGGCCGGTGTTTCGCGCCGAAAACCCGGCGGCCAGCGTGTCGCGCGAGCATGCGTGCTATCCGCTGTTTCCCTATTCCAACCGGGTGGCGAACCGGCGGTTTCGCTTCGATGGCATCACCTATGAGCTGCCCGATCTGATGAATGGCTGGGCTATTCATGGCGCGGCCTGGCGCTGCCCGTGGGTGCTGGACGGGCATCGGATGGTGCTGGACTATAAGGGCGGCGAGCTGTGGCCGTTCGCGTTTCAGGCCGAGCAGATCTTCGAGCTGGGCGAGCGGTCGCTGTCGGTGACGCTGCGGCTGACCAACCGGCACGGCGGTGCTGCGCCGGCTGCGATCGGGCTGCATCCGTTCTTTCACCGCACCGAGCAGACCCGGCTGCAGCTGAAGGCCGGGCGGGTGTGGATGGCGGATGAGAACAAGATCCCGACCCATGCCGAGCCCCTGCCGCCGGCTTGGGATTTCAGCACCGAGCGCGCGCTGGATGATCTGGAGATCGATCACTGCCTGTCCGACTGGGATGGGCAAATGCGGCTGGTGTGGCCGGAGCGGGGCGAGGCGCTGCGGATGTCAGCAAGTCGTAACCTGTGCCATCTGGTGTTCTATTGCCCGAAGCGGCAAAGTTTCGTTGCGATCGAACCGGTGTCCAACCGCACGGATGGGCTGAACCACATGGATGACAGCACCGATCATGGCATGGCGCGGCTGGCGCCGGGTGAGGTTCTGCAAGGGCGCATCGACATGGTGCTGGAGCCGCTATGACCGCCTATGACAGCGTGCGCTATGGCTCGCTTGACGGCGCTGGCGTGGTGATCACCGGCGGGGCGTCTGGCATCGGGGCGGAGATGGTGCGCGCCTTTGCCGCACAGGGCGCGCGGGTGGCGTTTCTGGACATTGACCATGACGCCGGCATGGCGCTGATGGCGGAGCTGCCGGAGACGCGGTTTCTGGCCTGCGATGTGACGGATATCGCAGCACTGCGGCACAATCTGGAGCGGGTGGAGGCGAAATGCCCGATCACCGCCCTGATCAACAACGCGGCCTCTGACCAGCGCCATGCGATGGACACGCTGGAGCCGGAGGGCTGGCATCATGCGCTGGCGGTCAATCTGGATCACCAGTTCTTTGCAAGCCAGGAGGTGGCGCGCGGCATGGCGCAGCGCGGGCGGGGCAGCATCGTGATGATGGGCTCGGTGTCCTGGATGCGCGGAAGGCCCGGCATGGTGGGCTACACCACCGCGAAGGCCGCCATCAACGGGCTGACCAGGACGATGGCGCGCGAGCTGGGGCCGTCCGGCATTCGGGTGAACTGCATCGTGCCGGGTGCCATCCGCACGCCGAAGCAGGACAGGCTGTGGCATTCGCCGGAGGCCAATCAGCGTTTCATCGACGATCAGGCGCTGAAATTCCGGCTTGATGCCAGCCATGTGGCGCGGATGGCGCTGTTTCTGGCGTCTGACGAATCGGCCGGCTGCACCGGGGCGAATTTTCTGGTGGATGCCGGACTCACACAGAACTGAACTGGAACAAAGCTTAGCACCATGCGTCTGACCCGCACCGATGACGGCTTCACCCTGGAACTGGAGGGGCGGCTGATCGCCCGGCACAGCACCGCCCGGCCGATGGTGGAGGTGGGGCGCGGGGCTGGGCGGATGGAGATGTATCGCGGCAATTTCGCGATCAGCGATCAGCTGGAGCAGCGCACCCGGCTGCCGGTGGTGGAGATCGACGGGCGCTGCCTGATCTTTCGCGCCGACCCCTGGGCTGCGCCTGCGATCACGCTGGAGATCCAGGACCGGACGCTTGTGGTGATCGCAACAGCCCCCGGGCTCAACCGGTTCTGGTTTCATCTGCATGCCGAGCCGGATGAGGCGGTGTGGGGCTGTGGGGAGCAGATGTCGTATCTGGATCTGCGCGGGCGGCGGTTTCCGCTGTGGACCAGCGAGCCGGGTGTGGGGCGCGACAAGGGCAGCGAGATCACCAGGCGTGCCGATCGGGAGGGGCATGCGGGTGGAGATTATTACACCACCAACTATCCGCAGCCGACCTATCTGACCTCGCGCAGGCTGGGCGTGCATGTGGAGACCACCGCCTATGCGGTGTTCGACTTCAGCGGGACGGATGCGTTCGAGCTTGAGATCTGGGCGGCGCCGTTGCGGCTGGAATTCTATGTGGCGCCGGATTTTCTGGGGCTGGTGCGGCAGTTCTCCGACCGGTTCGGACGAGCGCCGCGGCTGGCGGACTGGATCATGCAGGGCGCTGTGATCGGGCTGAAGGATGGCTCGCTGAGCTACAGCCGGCTTGAGACGATCATCGCGGCCGGCGTGAAGGTGGCGGCGCTGTGGTGTGAGGATTGGGCGGGCGTGCGGCAGACCAGCTTCGGCACCAGGCTGTTCTGGGACTGGACGTGGAATGCGTCGCGCCATCCGGATCTGCCGCACCGGATCGCGGAGCTGGCGGCGCGCGGCATTCGCTTCATGGGTTATGCCAACCCGTATCTGTGCGTGGACGGCACGCTGTTTCCGCAGGCGGACTCGCTTGGATATCTGGCGCGCACCTCAACGGGTGAGACCTACCGGGTGGATTTCGGCGAGTTCGAGGCGGGGATTGTGGATTTCACCAATCCGCAGGCCCGCACCTGGTTTGCCGAATCGGTGCTGCATCGCGAGATGCTGGAGCTGGGCATGGCGGGCTGGATGGCGGATTTCGGCGAATATCTGCCGATCGATGCGGTGCTGTCCAAGGGTGACGCGCTGATGCTGCACAATGCCTGGCCGGCGATCTGGGCCGGGGTGAACGCGCAGGCGGTGGCCGATGATCCAGACGCGGTGTTCTTCATGCGCGCCGGATATACCGGGGTGCAGCGGCACAACCGGCTGCTCTGGGCCGGGGATCAATGCGTGGATTTCTCCCGCCATGACGGGCTGGGCACCACGATCTGTGCCGCCTTGTCGGCGGGGTTGCTGGGCAATCCCTATTCGCACAGCGATATTGGCGGCTATACCAGCCTGTTCGGCCTGACCCGCACGGCGGAGCTGTTCATGCGCTGGGCGGAGCTTGCGGTGTTCACGCCGGTGATGCGCACGCATGAGGGCAATCGGCCGCGGGACAATCTGCAGCTCGACCAGAGCGAGGCGTTGCTGGCGCATTTCGCGCGCTGCACGCGGCTGCATGCGGCGTTGTTCCCGCTGTTCAGCCGGCTGGCCGATGAGGCGGCTTCGGAGGGGCTGCCGATGCAGCGGCCGCTGTTTCTGCATTTCCCGGAGGATCGGGCGACCTATGGCGAGCAGAGCGTGTTTCTGCTGGGGCCCGATCTGCTGGTGGCACCGGTGCTGGAGGCGGGGGCGTCCACACGCGCGCTGCGCCTGCCGCTGGGGGCGGATTGGGTGCATGTGTGGAGCGGCGCGCGGCACGCGGGCGGGACGGCGGTGGAGGTGGCAGCCCCGCTCGGCAGCCCCGGGCTGTTCTACCGCGCGGGCTGTGACGATGAGGCGATGTTCAGGGCGCTGGCCTTGGTCTGAGGGCTGGGCTCAATGCGCGTCCCCACCGGCGCCGACACCTTTGGGCCGTTTCAGCAGCAGCGTCATCGGCAAAGCCAGCACGTAGGTTGCGGCCATCAGCAGGAAGACGTCGTTGTAGGTGAGGGTGAGTGACTCGCGCTGCACCATCAGCGAGATGCGCTTCAGCGCTGCCAGATGCGCGTTCTCGCCCATGCCGGGCTGCATCGCCAGGGTGAGGTTGGTGAGCATGTTCTCGGCACCCGCGCGGGCCCAGGTGACCTGTTCGTTCAAATGCAGCGTGTGGACGCGCTCGCGGGCGGTGGCCACCGTGTTGATGGCGGCGAGGCCGATGGCGCCGCCGAGGTTGCGCATCAGGTTGTAAAGCCCCGAGGCGTTCTTGAGCTGGGCCGGTGGCAGGGTGCCGAGGGCCAACTGATTGACCGGCAGCATGATCAGCATGGTGCCGGCGCCGCGCATCGCCTGGGGGATCAGCAGTTCCCAGAAGGCGCTCTGGTTGGTGAGCTGGCCGAGCCAGTAGATGCCGATCGCCAGGATCACCATGCCGACCGCCAGCATGCGCCGCAGGTCGAGCACGCGGGAGAGTTTGCCGATGATGGGGGCGGAGGCGAACATGGCGACCCCGGTGACGAACATCGTCTCGCCGATCTGCAGACTGTCATAGCCACGCACCCGGCCGAGAAACAGCGGGATGACATAGACCGAGCCGTAGAGACCCACGCCCACGATGAAGCTGAACAGGCAACCAAAGGCGAAATTGGCGTTGCGGAAGGCGTAGAGATCGACCAGCGGCTCGGGGCGGGTGAGCATGCGCCAGAAGAAGGCGATGCCGGCGCCGGCCGCGATCAGCCCCAGGTCGAACACCAGCGGGTCGGAGAACCAGTCCTTTCGGTTGCCCTCCTCCAGCACGTATTCCAGGCAGCCGAGGAAGGTTGCCATCAGCAGCAGGCCGATCAGGTCGAAATGCTTGGCAAGCGCCGGGTTGGGTTTGTCGATGTCCAGGAAGGTCCAGACATTGAAGGCGACCATCGCCCCCACCGGCACGTTGATCAGGAACAGCCAGTGCCAGCTGAAGGCCTGGGTGAGCCAGCCGCCCAGCGTTGGGCCGACGGTTGGGGCAAGCGTTGCGGTGAGGCCGATGAGGATGGAGATCTGCGCGCGTTTCGAGCCGGGGAAGAGCAGGAAGGAGGTGGCGAAGACGGTTGGGATCATCGCACCGCCGATGAAGCCCTGCAGGGCGCGGAACACCACCATGGTGCCGAGCGAGGAGGCACCGGCGCACATCAGCGAGAAGAAGGTGAAGCCCATGGCGGAGATGGTGAACAGCACCCGCGTGGACCACAGCCGCGACAGCCAGCCGGAGAGCGGGATCATCACGATCTCGGCGATCAGATAGGAGGTCTGGACCTTGGAGACCTCATCGGGGCTGGCGGAGAGGCCGGCCTGGATTTCCGCGATCGAGGCGCTGACGATCTGGATGTCCAGGATGGCCATGAACATGCCGAGCACCATCGACATGAAGCCCACCCATTCGCGCCAGCCGATGACGCGCTCGGCCGGTGCATTGGAGGCGGTGCCGGACATCGCCTAGCGCAGCCCCAGCGCGTGCAGGGCGGAGCCGATCAGGCCGCGGACGGGCTGGTGACCGTCTCGCGTGTCGACATCGGCGGTGACGGAGAGGCCCGCGCGCAGCCAGGGGGATTTGGCGACCTCGTCGGCGTTGAACACCAGTTTCACCGGGTAGCGCTGCACCACCTTGGTGAAGTTGCCGGTGGCGTTCTCCGGCGGCAGCAGGGAGAACAGCGCGCCGGTGGCCGGCGCCACGCTGTCCACCGTGCCGTGGATGACATGGCTGGTGTCGATATCCGGCGTGAGGGTGACACCTTGGCCCGGCTTCATGTGGGCGAGTTGGGTTTCCTTGAAATTGGCCACCACGTAGAGCTGTGACGTGGGCGGGGCCAGGGCGAGCAACTGCTGGCCGGGGGCCACGTATTGGCCGATGCGAACGCCCTTGTTGCCGACCACACCGTCAAACGGGGCGGTGGTGGTGGTGTAGGCGAGATTGACCGCGGCCAGCTTCACCTGGGCCTGGGTTGTCGCAAGTTTGGCCTGGGCCTGGGAAAGCTGGGCCTGCGCCACGGCCAGGGCCTCCACGGCGACCGCGCGCTGGGCCTCGGCGCTGGTGACGGCGGCATCGGCCTTCTGGCGGTCGGCCACGGCCAGGTCGTTGGCCTGGCGCGAGGTCCAGCCGGCGCCGACCAGCGTGCTGGAGCGGCCGGCATCGGCGACGGCACGGGCCTGTTCGGCGCGGGCGGAGACGATGGCGGCTTCGGCATTGCCGATGGCGGCCTGGGCCTGCACCACCTGGCGCTGCGCCACCTCCACCGCGGCCGACTGTTCGGCGACGCTGGCCTTGGCCTGGTCGAGCTGGGCCTGGCGGTCATCGGTCTGCAGGGTCCAGAGCACGTCGCCCTTGTGGACGAACTGGTTGTCCGCGACCGGGACGGAGGCGACGATGCCATCCACGCGCGGGCCGAGGACGGCGATGTCCGACTGGACATAGGCGTTGTCCGTGCTCTCGATGGCCGAGCCTTCGGTGACCCACCAGTTGATGGTGGCGGCGCCCACGACCAGCACGGCGATCAGGGCGACACCACGCAGCAGGCCGGCACGGCCGGAGCCCTTGCCGGCATGGCGGGGCGCCTTGGTGGTCCTGGTGCCGGCTTCAGCCGGTTTCGGCTTTTCGAGAACAGCGTTCATGGGTCAGCAATCCTGATCTAAACTGGACGGTTCAGTCTGGCCAGAGATAGCGCAGGAATGGCGCGCGTCAAGGGTGAACTGAACGGTCCAGTTTATCCTTGACCTTGACGAGGCGGATCACCACAAAAGCGTCATGGATCAGGACACATTGCTCATCGCACCGAAGCCGGAGCTGTCGCCGAAGCGCCGCCAGATTCTGGCGGCGGCGGAGGAGCTGTTCCTGGCGCAGGGCTATGGCGCGGTGAGCATGGATCTGGTGGCAAAACGGGCCAACGTGTCCAAGGCGACGCTGTATGCGCATTTCGCCTCGAAGGACCAGCTGTTCGCCACCATTGTGGATGAGCGCAAGCTGGATATTCCGTTGGGGCCTGAGATGTTCCCCGAGGACATTGCTGATATGGCAGCGCTGCGGGCCGCACTGGAGCGGCTGGGGCTGACGCTGCTGCGCTTCATGCTGCGGGAGCGGACGCTTGCCATCTATCGAATTGCACTTGCCGAGGCCGGGCGGTTTCCGGAGCTGGGCCAGGCCTTCTATCAGAACGGGCCGTGCCGGATGCTGAACCTGTTTGGCGACTGGTTGGAGGTGCTGCGCGCCAGCGGCCTGGTGCGGGTGGAGAATCCGCGCATCGCCTGCGAGCAGTTCACCGCGCTGATGCGGTCGGGCGTGTTCCTGCGGCGCAGCCTGGCGGTGGCGCCGGAGCCGGATGAGGCGGAGATCGAGGCTTCGGTGAAGGCGGCCGCGAACACCTGGCTTGCGGCGTTCGCGGCGCGCTGAGCGGCCTTCAATCGACTTTAAGCCGGTCAGCCTTTGACGGGCGGGGCGACGGTGCCGGCCGGGGCGGGCTTGCCAGCCTTGGCGGCGCGTTGGGCGCGGGCCTTGGCCTGGGCGTTGGCCAGTTCGTCGATGGTGATGTAGCCCTTGCCGTCGATATCGATCTTGCTGAAGCGATCGACCACCATCTTCCAGTTGGCGGCGCGGGCCTGATCGAGGGTCAGATGCCCGTCATGCGTGGCGTTGGCGGCGTCGAAGCGCTTCTGCAGCCGTGCCGTGCCGGTGGCCTTGTGTGGGGTGGTTGGCGTGGTGCTGGGGCTTGCGGTTTGGGCGCTGGCTGCGAGCGGCGCTGCGATGGGGGCTGCGAGCACGGCCAGCACAGCAAGGCGGGAGATGATGCGGGACAGGGTCATGTGAATGCTCCGGTTGACGATGGGGTTAGACTACCAGCGGCAAGATTGCGGCAGGCAGACCGGGCCATGACGTTACCGGCTAGAGTTTGACAGGCTGCAACAACCGCGTGAGAGGCGCGCAGCGTCGCCGTCAAATCGACGACGCTGCGGGGAAAACGCGTGATGTCCCCTGCCCTTCCGAGGTGGAGGCTCTCAGGCCGCCTGGGCCTGCAGTACGCCGGCGAAGAGGGCGGCCGCCTCGTCGATGCCGGCTGTGTCCACATCGAGATGGGTGCAGGCGCGCAGCGTGGTGGGGCCCATGGTGGAGATCATCACGCCCTGATGGCGCAGCGCGCGGGCCAGATCGGCGGCCTGGCGGCCGGTGCCCTTGGTGTCGATGAACACCAGGTTGGTCTCGGGCGGCTGCACCAGCAGACCCGGCAGTTGCGCCAGATGGCCCGCGAGGCGGGCGGCGTTGGCGTGATCCTCGGCCAGGCGGTCCACGTGATGGTCGAGCGCGTGCAGGCAGGCGGCAGCACAGATGCCGGCCTGGCGCATGGCGCCGCCCATGCGCTGCTTCCAGCGCCAGGCGCGGTCGATGAAATCGGCGGTGCCGCAGAGCACGGCGCCGAGCGGGGCGCCGAGACCCTTGGTGAAATCGAGCCAGACACTGTCATAGCCCTGGCACATCACATCGGGGGCGATGCCGGCTTGCACGGTGGCGTTGAGCAGGCGGGCGCCGTCCATATGGGTGCCCATGCCGTTTTCATGGGCGATGCCGGCGATCTCGGCCAGGACCTGGCTGTCCCACACCGTGCCGCCGCCCAGATTGGCGGTCTGCTCGACGGCGACAAGGCGCAGCGGCGGGGCGTTGCGCGAGGGGGTGTAGATGGCGGCGCGTAGCGTGTCCGGCGTGAACTGGCCGCCCTTGCCTTCCAACGGCATGATCTGCGCGCCGGACAGGGCCGCGGTGCCGCCGCCTTCGCTGGTGAGGATATGGGCGGTGCGATGCGCCAGGATGGCATCGCCGCGCTGGCAATGCACGAGGAGTGCGATCTGGTTGCACATCGTCCCCGAGGGCAGGAACACAGCGGCTTCCTTGCCCATCAGGGCGGCCATGCGGTCGCACAGCTCATTGACGGTGGGATCGAGCCCGCCCTGCTCGTCTCCGGTTTCGGCGGCCATCATCGCGGCCTTCATGGCCGGTGTGGGGCGGGTCTGGGTGTCCGAATAGAGGTTGACCCGCACCTTGGGCATGTTGGCTTCGGGGCGCGGCGGGGCGAGAACCATGGGCGGGACCTATGAATGCGAGATCAGGTTGGAGGGCCAGCTTGGCTCAACCGCCCGACAAACACCACAGGGCCGGTGGGAAGCGCCCCGGGGGCGCCGCCCGGGGGTTCCAGGCTGATCAGGATGAGCATGCCGGGCACCGGCCTGACCGGAGGCGTTGCGATCTGCACCGCGTGCTGGCCGCGCGGCACCAGGCCGAGGCTTACGGGGGTTTTTTCGCCGGGGGCGAGCGCCCAGAGCTGCAGGTCATGCCCGGTGGGGGCGGTGTCGATCTGGGTGCCGCCGGGCGAGGCCAGGGCCGCCAGCTGGATGCCGCCGGTGGGATCGACGCGGGCTTCCCAGGCGGTCTGGTTGGCGTCCGCCAGCAGGATGGTGGTCATCACCGGGGCGGCCTCGCGCCGCATCATCGGCAGGAAGGCGAGCAGCAGGACGGCGAGGCTGGCGCCGAGCGCCCAGGCGCGCCAGACCCATTGGAAGGAGAAGGGCGCGCGGCGCGCCGGGCGTGGGGCGGGCGATGGCGGGGTGATCTGCTGCTCGATGCGGGCCCACAGGTCGGGCGGCGGGGCCTCCGGCACAGCGAGTGCGGTGAGCGGGGCGAGACGCTGCTCCCAGTCCGCCACCAGGGCTGCGAAATCGGCATCCCGGGCGATGGCGTCGTTGACCGCCTGGGTGGTGCGGGCATCGAGAGTGCCCAGCACGTATTCGCCGGCAAGGGCTGCGCGGGCGGCGTCGTCGGTGGGGATCGGCAGGGTCATGCCAGGCACTCCCGCAGGCTGAGCAGGCCGCGCCTGATCCAGGATTTCACGGTGCCGAGCGGCTGGTCGAGCCTGGCTGCGATCTCGGGATGCGACAGGCCGTGGACGAAGGCGAGCACGATGCCGTCGCGGTTGGCCTGCGGCAGGCGCTGCAGGCAGTCATGCAGGCGGGCATTGTCTTCCGAGCGTTCCAGCTGCTCCAGCGCCACGGGAGCGACCGGCGTGTCACCGAGATCGGGGTCGTCGGACAGCATCTCGCGGCCGCGGGCGCGGGCGGCATCGAGTGCGGCGTAGCGGACGATGGCGGCGAGCCAGGCGGCCGGATCACCGCGGCTGGGGTCGAACTGGCCGGCACGGTTCCAGATTTTCAGGAAGGCGTCCTGCAGAACGTCGGCGGCGGCGTTGCGGTCTCGCAGGATGGCCATGGCGATTCCAAACAGACGGGTGGACTGCCTGGTGTAGATCGCCCGCAGCGCGTCGCGGTTCTTGGCTGCGACTTGCGACAGAAGATCGGCCAGCTCCGTCATCTCTGTTGGCATTACGGTCCTGATCCCGTGGTGGATGCGCTGGTTCAGCTATGCGGAGGACGCGGCATCGGCCCCGATCTGGGGCGGGGTGGTGGCGGCGGCGGGCGGGCCGTAGACGACGCGGGCGCGGGTGAGGAAGGCCATCACCATGCGGCGCACCGCCTCGTTGAACACCACGCCGATGGCGGATTGCAGCAGGCGGGAGCGGAACTCGAAATCGACGAAGAACTCGACCTTGCAGCCTTTGGGGTCCGGTTTGAACAGCCACTGGTTCTTGAGGTATTTGAACGGGCCGTTCTCGTAGCGCACCATCATCCGGCCGGGGCGTTCCATGATGACGCGGCTGGTGAAGCTTTCGCGGAACGGGCCGAAGCCGATGATGAGATCGGCCACCTGTTCGGTTTCGCTGCGGCTGCGCACCCGCGCCCCCACGCACCAGGGCAGGAATTGCGGGTATTTCGCCACATCGGCCACCAGGTCGAACAGCTGTTCGGGCTGGTAGGCCATCACCTTGGTTTCGGAATGCGTGGGCATTGGTCAGGCTTGCGCCTTGGCCAGCTGGGCGGCGCGGGCCGATTGCAGCTGCGCGAAATCGGCGTCCGCGTGATAGGAGCTGCGGGTGAGCGGGGTGGCGGAGACCAGCAGGAAGCCCTTGGCGCGCGCCATGGCGGCGTAGTCGGCAAAGGCATCCGGTGTGACGAACTCGGCCACGGCCGCGTGTTTCACGGTGGGCTGGAGATATTGGCCCAAAGTGAGGAAATCGACATCGGCGACGCGCAGATCGTCCATCACCTGCAGGATTTCCATCCGTGCCTCGCCGAGGCCGACCATGAGGCCGGATTTGGTGAAGATGGTGGGATCGACCTCCTTCACGCGTTGCAGCAGGCGCAGCGACTGGAAGTAGCGCGCCCCGGGGCGGATGGTGGGGTAGAGGCGCGGCACGGTTTCGAGATTGTGGTTGAACACGTCCGGCCGGGCCTGGGCCACGATCTCGATGCTGCCGGGCTTGCGCAGGAAATCCGGGGTGAGCACCTCGATGGTGGTGGTGGGGGCGGCTTCGCGGATGGCGCGGATGACGCGGGCGAAATGTTCGGCGCCGCCATCCTCCAGATCGTCGCGGTCGACGGAGGTGATGACGACGTGGCGCAGGCCGAGGCGGGCCACGGCGTCGGCGACGCGTGCGGGTTCGGTTGCGTCAAGCGCGTCCGGCATGCCGGTGCGGACGTTGCAGAAGCTGCAGGCGCGGGTGCAGGTGTCGCCCATGATCATCATGGTGGCGTGGCGCTGGGACCAGCACTCGCCGATATTCGGGCAGGCGGCCTCCTCGCAGACCGTGACCAGCTTGTTGTCGCGCATCAGCTGGCGGGTTTCGTGGTAGATCGGGTGATTGGGCGCCTTGACGCGGATCCAGTCCGGCTTGCGGCTTATCGGATTGTCCGGCCGGTTGGCCTTTTCGGGATGGCGGACATCCCGCTTGCTGTGATCGATCTCGACGCGCATGGGTTTTTCCTGAAACCTTGAGGCGGACGCGCCTTGGCCCGTCCGCCCTGGTTTATCCGGCAAGGCATTCGGCGGAGGCGCTGCGCGCTTCCGCCCTACGAGACCTAGAAGTGGATGGCGCGGCCGTAGGCGTCAAGCACGGCCTCGTGCATGGCTTCACTGATGGTGGGGTGCGGGAAGATGGTGTGCATCAGCTCCGCCTCGGTGGCTTCCAGCGTGCGGGCGATGGTGTAGCCCTGGATCATCTCGGTCACCTCGGCGCCGATCATGTGGGCGCCGAGCAGCTCGCCGGTCTTGGCGTCGAAGACGGTCTTCACCATGCCCTCCGCCTCGCCCATGGCGATGGCCTTGCCGTTGCCGATGAAGGGGAAGCGGCCGACTCGGACCTCGTGGCCGAGCTCCTTGGCCCGGGCCTCGGTGAGGCCGACGGAGGCGACCTGCGGGCGGCAATAGGTGCAGCCGGGGATGTTGGTCCAGTTGATCGGGTGCGGGTGCAGGCCTGCGATGGCCTCCACACAGACAACGCCTTCGTGGCTGGCCTTGTGGGCGAGCCAGGGGGCGCCGCAGAGATCGCCGATGGCGTAGATGCCAGGCTCGGCGGTGCGGCAATATTCGTCGATCACCACATGGGTGCGATCAACCACCACCTTGGTGGTCTCAAGCCCGATGCCCTCGACATTGCCCACGATGCCCACGGCCGAGATGACGCGATCGACCGTGATGTCCTGACTTTTGCCGGCCGCTTCCACGGTGACGGTGACGTTGTTGGCGCCGGTCTTGAGGCTTTTGACCGTGGCGCCGGTCATGATCTTCATGCCCTGCTTTTCGAAGGATTTGCGCGCGAAGGCGGAGATCTCGGCATCCTCCACCGGCATCACGCGGTCCATCACCTCCACCACGGTGACCTCAGCGCCCATGTTGCGGTAGAAGCTGGCGAATTCGATGCCGATGGCGCCCGAGCCCACGACGAGGAGAGATTTGGGCATCATGTCCGGCACCATCGCCTCGCGGTAGGACCAGACCAGCTTGCCATCCACCGGGATGGAGGGGAGCTGGCGGGCGCGGGCACCGGTGGCCAGGATGATGTGCTTGGATTTCAGGGTTGCGATCACCGCGCCGGCCTTTTCCACCACCAGCGTGCCGGCGCCGGCGAGGCGGCCGCTGCCCATGATGACCTCGACCTTGTTCTTCTTGAGAAGATGGGCCACGCCTGAGGAGAGCTGCTTGGCGACACCGCGCGAGCGCTTGACGATGGCGTCCAGCTCGAAGCGGATGTTGTCGGCGGCGAAGCCGAACTCCTTGAGGTTGTGCAGCAGATGGTTGATCTCGGAGCTGCGCAGCAGCGCCTTGGTGGGGATGCAGCCCCAGTTGAGGCAGATGCCGCCGAGATGCTCGCGCTCCACCACGGCCGCCTTCAGGCCGAGCTGGGCGGCGCGGATCGCCGCCACATAGCCGCCGGGTCCGCCGCCCAGCACCACCACATCGAAATTCTGGTCCGCCATGACAGTCCCCTATTCTGCGAGTTGGGCGATGCCGGCGGTATCGAGCCGCATCACCGTCCATTCATCCATCGGTTTCGCCCCAAGACCGCGATAGAAGGCGATCGAGGGGGCATTCCAGTCCAGCACCGACCATTCCACCCTGGTGCAGCCTTCCTTCAGCGCGCGGCGGGCCAGGTCGCGGAAGATGGCCCGGCCGATGCCGCGGTTGCGGAACTCCGGCTTGACGAAGAGATCTTCCAGATAAAGGCCGGAGCGGCCGGTGAAGGTGCTGAAGCTGTGAAACCACAGCGCCATGCCCACCGGCTCGCCATCCCATTCCGCGATCAGGGCGCCGATCCGTCCGGCGTTGAGCGCCTTTTCGAAATCCGCCCCGGTTGCCACCGCCTCATGCGTGAGCTTCTCATACTCGGCGAGCGCGCGGACGAATTCGGCGATCAGGCCGCAATCCACCCAGGTGGCATCACGCAGGATGAGATGAGCGTGCGTCACGGCTGCACGCTCACAGCATCAGGCTGAGCGGGTCCTCCACGATCTTCTTGAACTCGGCGAGCCATTCGGCGCCGAGCGCGCCATCGACCACGCGGTGATCGACGGAGAGCGTGCAGGTCATCACGGTGGCGATGGCGAGCTGGCCGTCCTTGACCACCGGGCGCTGCTGGCCTGCGCCCACGGCGAGGATGGCGGCCTGGGGCGGGTTGATGATGGCTGCGAAGTTGGAGACGCCGAACATGCCCATGTTGGAGATGGAGAAGCCGCCGCCCTGGAATTCCTCGGGCTTGAGCTTGCCGGATTTGGCGCGGGCGGCGAGGTCCTTCATCTCGTTGGAGATGGCGGCGAGGCCCTTGCGGTCGGCGTGGCGGATGATGGGGGTGATCAGGCCATCGGCGATGGAGACGGCGACCGAGATGTCCACATCGTCATAGAGGATGGTGGCGTCCTCGGTGTAGGAGGCGTTGACCTTGGGGATGCGGCGCAGCGTGGCTGCGGCGGCCTTGATGATCAGGTCGTTGACCGAGAGCTTGTAGGCCCCTGCCCCGTCCTTCGGGCTGCGCGCGTTGAGATCGGCGCGGAGCTTGAGCAGCGCGTCCAGCTCGATGTCCATCGAGACGTAGAAATGCGGCACCGTGGCCTTCGCCTCCGACAGGCGGCGGGCGATGACCTTGCGCATGCTGGAATTGGGCACGACCGTGTGCGGGGCGGTGATGACGGGTGCCGGGGCGGCGGGCTTGGGCGCCGGGGCTGCGACCGGGGCCGGGGTAGCGGCGGCGACCGGGGCTGCGATCGGGGCGGGGGCCGGAGCGGCGGTGCCGCCCTTGGCTGCGGCCTCGACATCGGCCTTGACGATGCGGCCATTGGGGCCGGTGCCGGTGATCTTCGACAGATCAAGCCCGGCCTGCTGCGCCATGCGCTTGGCAAGCGGCGAGGCCACGACGCGCTCGCCGGTCGCGGCCGGGTGGGAAGGGGCTGCGGCGACCGGAGCGGGTGCTGCGGCCGGCGCTGCGGCGGGTGCTGCTGCGACAGGTGCGGCTGCGGGGGCGCCGGCGGTGGGGACCGCCTCGCCCTTTTCGACCAGGATGGCGATCGCGGCGTTGACGGCGACATTGGCGGTGCCGTCGGCGATCAGGATCTTGCCGAGCACGCCTTCATCGACCGCCTCGACCTCCATCGTTGCCTTGTCGGTCTCGATTTCGGCGATGACGTCACCGGCCTTGATGGTGTCGCCCTCTTTTTTCAGCCAGCGCGCCAGCGTGCCCTCGGTCATGGTGGGGCTCAGTGCCGGCATCAGGATATTGGTGGCCATGGATGTTTCCTCCGCCTTGATGTCAGACGATCTTCTTCACGGCATCGACCACCCAGTCCGGCTGCGGCAGGCACAGCTTTTCCAGGTTGGCGGCGTAGGGCAGCGGCACGTCGAGGCCGGCCACGCGCACCGGCGGTGCGTCCAGCCAGTCGAAGCAATGCTCGATGACCTGCATGTTGATCTCAGCGCCGATGCCGGCGGTGGGCCAGCCTTCCTCGACGGTGACGATGCGGTTGGTCTTCTTCACCGAAGCCACGATGGTGTCGATGTCGAGCGGGCGGATGGTGCGCAGGTTGATCACCTCGGCCGAGATGCCCTGGGCGGCCAGGGCTTCGGCGGCCTTCAGCGCCACGCCCACCATGATGGAGAAGGCCACGATGGTGACATCGCTGCCGGCGCGTTCGATCTTGGCCTTGCCGATCGGCAGGATGAAATCCTCATTGGTCGGGCAGTCGAAGGTCTGGCCGTAGAGGATCTCGTTTTCGAGGAAGATGATCGGGTTGGGGTCGCGGATCGCGGCGCGCAGCAGCCCCTTGGCGTCGGCGGACGACCAGGGGGCCACCACTTTCAGGCCGGGGCAGTGCGCATACCAGGAGGCGTAGCACTGGCTGTGCTGGGCTGCGACGCGGCTTGCGGCACCGTTGGGGCCGCGGAAGACGATGGGGCAGCCCATCTGGCCGCCGGACATGTAGAGCGTCTTGGCGGCGGAGTTGATGATCTGGTCGATCGCCTGCATGGCGAAGTTGAAGGTCATGAACTCGACGATCGGGCGCAGGCCGTTCATCGCAGCACCCACGGCCATGCCGGTGAAGCCGTGCTCGGTGATCGGCGTGTCGATGATGCGGCGCTCGCCGAACTCATCGAGCAGGCCCTGGCTGATCTTGTAGGCGCCCTGGTACTGGGCGACCTCCTCGCCGAGCAGGAACACGTCCGGATCGCGGCGCATCTCGGCGGCCATGGCGTCGCGCAGGGCTTCGCGCACGGTGATCGGCTTGGTCTCACCCCATTCCTTTTCGGCTATGACCGGGGTGGGGACCAGCGAGGGGGGAAGCGAAGCGACTGTGGCCGGGGCGGCGGCGGGGGCGGCTGCAGGCGCCGGGGCGGCGGCGGCGGCGTTGTCGCCGGCGAGTTCGGCGATCGGCGTGTTGACGGCGACACCCTCGGTGCCTTCCGGCACCAGGATGGCGGCGATCACGCCCTCATCGACGGCTTCGACTTCCATCGTGGCCTTGTCGGTCTCGATCTCGGCGATCACGTCGCCGGCCTTGACCTCGTCTCCGGCCTTTTTCAGCCAGCGCGACAGCTTGCCCTCGGTCATCGTGGGCGACAGCGCCGGCATCAGGATCTGCACACCCATGGATCAACCCTCCAGCAGAATATCGGTCCAGAGCTGCGACGGATCGGGCTCCGGGCTCGTTTGGGCAAATTCGGCGGCGTCGGTGACGATCGCCTTCACTTCATCGTCGATCGCCTTGAAGCCCTGCTCGTCAACGCCGAGGGCTTCGAGCTTGTGGCGAACGCTTTCGATCGCGTCGTGCTCGGTGCGCATCTTCTGCACCTCGTCACGCGTGCGGTATTTGGCGGGGTCGGACATGGAGTGGCCGCGATAGCGGTAGGTCTCGACCTCGAGCAGATAGGGGCCTTCGCCGGCGCGGCAGGCGGCGACCGCCACTTCGGCGGCGGCGTGCACGGCCTCCAGATCCATGCCGTCCACCTTCATGCCCTTGATGCCCCAGGGCGCGCCGTTCTGCGACAGGTCGTGGCTGGCGGTGGCACGCTCGACCGAGGTGCCCATGCCGTATTTGTTGTTCTCGATGACGAAGATGCAGGGCAGCTTCATCAGGGCGGCGAGGTTGAAGCTTTCATAGACCTGGCCCTGATTGGAGGCGCCGTCGCCAAAATAGGTGACCGCCACGCGGTCGTTGCGGCGATACCAGTTGGAGAAGGCGAGGCCCGCGCCGAGCGAGACCTGGGCGCCGACGATGCCGTGGCCGCCGAAGAAGTTCTTCTCGCGCGAGAACATGTGCATCGAGCCGCCCTTGCCGCGGGAATAGCCGCCCTCGCGCCCGGTCAGCTCGGCCATCACGCCGCGCGCCTCCATGCCGCAGGCCAGCATGTGGCCGTGGTCGCGGTAGGAGGTGATGATCTCGTCGCCCTCATCGAGGGCCATCTGGATGCCGACCACCACGGCTTCCTGGCCGATATAGAGGTGGCAGAAGCCGCCGATCAGGCCCATGCCGTAAAGCTGGCCGGCCTTTTCCTCGAAGCGGCGGATGAGCAGCATGTCGCGATAGCCGGCGAGCAGCTCTTCCTTGGTGAGAGCCTGGTTGGACGTGGGACGTGCCTTGCCCCGCTTGCGGGTCTCTGTCTGTGCCATGTTGACCGCTTCCCCCGGAAATACGTGTCGATGCGCAGACCTAACCAGGAAAAACCTGCGTTGCAAGCGCCGCGAAGGGTGAAAAACCCTTATGCTGCAACGCAATACAGGTGATTAACCGGTTTGTGGTTAAGTCTTTGAAGCATCACATTCCAGCGCAGGATCGTCGCTTTGCGTTGCCACAACTCAAGGGACGGCGCATGAAAATTACGCCTGCCCCCATGCAGCTTGCGTGATTTTTCGCGTGCGCGCGACAACGCAGTTTGGATTGCCGCGCGTGAAAGCGGGATCGGGAACGGCTGATCGGGGTCTTTTCCGATGCAGCCGATCAGAACACCGACTGGCCTTTGGGATACATCACGATGATATCGGCGGGGGCTGCGAGGTTGAGCCGGTCGCGCACGCGCTCATCGAGGGCATCGCGGTCCAGATTGCCGGCCTGCAGGGCGGCGACGCGGCGCTGCCAGACCGCCTGTTCGGCCTGGGCGTTGGCAAGGTCCTGCTGCGCGTCGTGCATCGCCTGATCGCGCTGTGCCTGGGCCTGCAGGCCACGATCGCCCTGCCAGGCGCCCCAGGCAAAATAGCCGGCCAGTGCGAGGAACACGGCGGGGGCCGCCACGTTCTGCAGCAGGTTCTTCACGACACGGCCCAGCGACATCATTCACCCCGAATCCAGCTTGACGGACCATGACATAGTGGACAGGTCTTGTGAATCACCAATTGATGGCCCGATTCCGCCATGATTCGCCGGCTGAATACAGGCATACCGGAAGTTGGTCCGGTGACTCGACATTGAAGGACTTTGGCGATGTCTGTGCGCACCCTGGTTCTGGCGGCCTTGGCCGGCCTGACGCTGCTGACCGCTCAGCCTGGGATGGCCCGGGCGGATTGGGTTCCGGATCGGGGGTGGCATCATGAGGAGTGGCGCGAGCGCGCGCGCTTCGAGCGCGAGGCGCGGGAGCGGGCCTGGCGGGAGCGTGAATGGCGCGAGCACGAATGGCGGGAGCACCATTGGCGCGAGGCGTATCGCGGGTGGTGATCGTGGTCGTGAGGGCGGGTCGTGGACCCGCCCTACGATTTGGTGGTGGGTGGGGTTATGATTTGAGGATGGAGCGGCCGGCGTAGCGGGCGGCGGCGCCGAGCTGCTGTTCGATGCGGATGAGCTGGTTGTATTTGGCGGTGCGGTCCGAGCGGGCCAGCGAGCCGGTCTTGATCTGGCCGCAATTTGTGGCAACCGCGAGATCGGCGATGGTGCTGTCCTCGGTCTCGCCGGAGCGGTGGCTCATCACCGCGGTGAAGCCGGCGCGATGGGCCATTTCGACGGCTTCCAGCGTCTCGGTGAGCGAGCCGATCTGGTTGACCTTCACCAGGATGGAGTTGGCGGCGTTTTCCTTGATGCCGCGTGCGAGGCGCAGCGGGTTGGTGACGAAGAGATCGTCGCCGACCAGCTGGACCTTGCCGCCGAGCACGGAGGTCAGGTGCATCCAGCCTTCCCAGTCGTCTTCCGAGCAGCCATCCTCGATGGAGACGATGGGGAAGCGGGCGCAGAGATCGGCGAGGTAGGCGACCATGCCGGCGGAGTCGAATTTGCGGCCCTCGCCTTCAAGGTCGTAGATTCCGTTCTTGAAGAACTCGGTCGAGGCGCAGTCGAGCGCGAAGGTGACGTCTTCGCCGAGCTTGTAGCCGGCCTTCTCGACCGCCTTGGCGACGAAGCCGAGCGCCTCGTCGGCCGATTTCAGGTCGGGGGCGAAGCCGCCCTCATCGCCGACATTGGTGGACAGGCCGGCGTCGTGCAGGGCCTTTTTCAGCTGCTGGAAGATCTCCGAGCCCATCCGCACCGCATCGGCGAAGGTGGGGGCCGAGATCGGCTGGATCATGAATTCCTGGATGTCGATCGGGTTGTCGGCGTGCTGGCCGCCATTGACGATGTTCATCATCGGCACCGGCAAGGTGCGGGCGAAGACGCCGCCGACATGGCGGTAGAGCGGGATTTCCAGCTCGGCGGCGGCGGCCTTGGCGTTGGCGAGCGAGACGGCGAGGATGGCGTTGGCGCCGAGGCGGGATTTGTTCGGGGTGCCGTCCAGCTCGATCATCGCGGTGTCAACGGCGATCTGGTCCTGCGCGTCGAGGCCGCCGATGGTGTCGAGAATTTCGCCATGCACGTTGGCGATGGCGCCGAGCACGCCCTTGCCGCCGTATTTGCCCTTGTCGCCGTCGCGCAGCTCGACCGCCTCATGCGCGCCGGTGGAGGCGCCGGACGGGACGGCCGCGCGGCCCATGGCGCCGCTTTCCAGATAGACATCCACTTCGACGGTGGGATTGCCACGGCTGTCGAGGATCTGGCGGGCGACGATATCGGAAATGGCGGTCATGGCTGGCTCCGGCGGGTGGATGCAACTGCGCGCGCAGTAGAGCACGGTCCGACCGATTGTAATCAATCGGTCGGACGGTCGTGCTCTAGAAATCATAACATCTAGAGCAACTTAGTCCGAACTGACTGACCGCAAAGCGGTTCAGTCAGTTCGGACGTTGCTCTAGCACCGACCAGGGCCGGGCGCCAGAGACGCGCGCGTTGAGGTTTGTGAAGCGAAGGCTCAGGGCGTGGCGGCGGAGAGAGCCGCGTAGTCGGACGGGGTCATGCCGGGGGCCTTGGTGAGGAAGGCTGAGATGGACCACATCTTTTGCTCATCCATGGTGGGGACGAAGCTTGGCATGCCGGTCATCTTCACGCCGTTCTTGATATACCAGAACACTTCCTGCGTGTTGACGTGGCGGCCGGCGCGGAAGAAGCCCTGGGGTGGGCGCGGGTTTTCGCCCTTGCCCTGCGGGCCTGGTTCGCGGCCCGGGGCGGAATGGCAGAAGGCGCAGTTGCGGGCGTAGAGCTGGGCGCCGGCCTTGATCAGCTCGGGTTTGTCGAGCAGCCCGTCCGGCACCGGGTTTTCGCTGATCCGGGCTGCGACGGAGCGCTCGGAGGTTTCGTGCAGGATTGCGGCCATGATGGCATTGTCCTGGTTGAGGGCTGAGACGTTCATCACGCCCAGTTCGATATAGGCGGCGGCACCGCCTGCCAGGACCAGAAAAGTGCCGGCGACGCTGAGAGCGACCGTCTTGATCGGGAAGGCCATGGTGTTTCCTCTGGTGTGTGTTTTCGCGTGACCGTCAGCCCGTCAGGCGAAAATGGCAATTAACCATTCGGAAACATTTTGAAATTTTCAACCGAAGCCGGATCAATTATTGGTGTCTGGTTGAACAAGACGCGGTCGTCTGCCGAGATCGCTGAAGAAGCGCAGCAGATAGCCATCCGGATCGGCGGTGATGAACTGACGGTTGCCGAGTTCATGATCGCCGGCGCGATACCATTTCTCTTCCATCTTCAGGGTGATCCGCGCATCGGCTTCGAGAACCGATGCGTAGAGCGTGTCCACATCGGTGGTTTCGATCTGCAGGCTGATGCCGCGGCCATGGGGATAGCGCAGATCGCCGATGAGAAAGCCGCGGGCGGCGGTTTGGGGGGTGATCTGATCGAGCATCAGCTCGGCGCCCTCCCGACTGAGATAGACGAAGCCTTCCTCTGGCCGCTCCCACAGCACGGTGAACCCGAGCAGGCCTTCATAGAAGGCTCTGCTGCGGGTGATGTCCGAGACGCAGAGTTCGGGGACGAGTTTCTGGTTCACTTCACGTCGAGCAGTTCCACGTCGAAGACCAGCGTGGCGTTGGGCGGGATGACGCCGCCGGCGCCGCGGGCGCCGTAGCCGTCCTCGGGCGGGATGATCAGGGTGCGGTTGCCGCCGACCTTCATGCCGGCGACGCCCTTGTCCCAGCCGGCGATGACGTGGCCGGCGCCGAGCGGGAAGGAGAAGGGCTGGCCGCGATCGCGCGAGCTGTCGAATTTGCGGCCCTTGTTGTCGGGGGCGGCGGCGTCGAACAGCCAGCCGGTGTAGTGGACGAAGACGGTGTGGCCGGGCTTTGCCTCGGCACCGGTGCCGATGTTGTGGTCTGTCATGGAAAGCTCCCTTGGGGCTGCGGCGTTTGCGCCGGTTGCGATGAGGACGGCCGTGATGGCCAGAAGAACGCGGCGCTTGAGCATGGCATTCACTCCTGGTTTGAGCCCTGTTTGGCGAGCGTGTCGAACGCCTTGAGCCGTGTCAGCAGGGCTTTCATCTCGGTGATCGGGATCATGTTGGGCCCGTCCGAGGGCGCGCGGTCGGGGTCCTGGTGGGTTTCGATGAAGACCGAGGATACGCCGACGGCAAGGGCCGCGCGGGCCAGGACGGGGGCGAATTCGCGCTGGCCGCCGGAGGATGTGCCCTGCCCGCCTGGCTGCTGGACGGAATGGGTGGCGTCGAACATCACCGGGTAGCCGGTCTGCGCCATGATCGGCAAAGCCCGCATGTCCGAGACGAGGGTGTTGTAGCCGAAGCTGGCGCCGCGTTCGCACAGGATGATGTTGTGGTTGCCGGTGCCGGCGATCTTGGCTGCGACGTTGACCATGTCCCACGGGGCGAGGAACTGGCCTTTCTTCACGTTGATGGCGCGGCCGGTTTCGCCGGCTGCGAGCAGCAGGTCGGTCTGGCGGCAGAGGAAGGCCGGGATCTGCAGGATATCGACCGCTTCGGCGGCGGGGGCGCATTGGCTGGCGTCGTGCACGTCGGTCAGCACCGGCACGCCGAAACGCGCGCCGACATCGGCCAGGATCTGCAGGCCGGCGGCCATGCCGACGCCGCGAGCCCCCTTGGCGGAGGTGCGATTGGCCTTGTCGTAGCTCGATTTGTAGACCCATGGGATGCCGAGATCGGCAGCGATGGCTGCGATCTGCTCGGCCATCTCGAAGGCGTGATCGCGGCTTTCGATCTGACACGGGCCGGAGACCAGCACGAAAGGCAGGTCGTTGCCGAAGGTGACGCCGCCCACGGCGACTGTGCGATGCTCAGACAAGGCGGGACTGCTTCACGGCGGCCTCGATGAAGCCCTTGAACAGCGGATGCGGATCGAAGGGTTTGGATTTCAGCTCGGGGTGGTACTGCACGCCGATGAACCACGGGTGGTGCGGGAATTCGACGATCTCGGGCAACAGACCGTCCGGCGACATGCCGGAGAAGCGCATGCCGACCTGTTCCAGCGCGTCGCGGTAGCGGACATTGACCTCGTAGCGGTGGCGGTGACGTTCGTGGATCAGCTCGGCGTCGTTGTAGACGGCGCGCACCAGGCTTTCGGCGGCGAGCACGGCGGGATAGGCGCCCAGGCGCATGGTGCCGCCGAGATCGGTGTCTTCCGAGCGGCGTTCGAATTCGTTGCCGCGCGACCATTCGGTGAGCAGGCCCACCACAGGTTCGTCGCATTCGCCGAATTCGCTGGAGGAGGCGTGCTCGATGCCGGCGAGGTTGCGGGCGGCCTCGATGACGGCCATCTGCATGCCGAAGCAGATGCCGAAGAAGGGCACGCGGCGTTCGCGGGCGAAGCGGACGGCGTTGATCTTGCCTTCGGTGCCGCGTTCGCCGAAGCCGCCGGGCACCAGGATGCCGTGCACGCCTTCGAGGCGGGAGACGGCGTGGGGTTCCTCGAAGATCTGGCTGTCCACCCAGTCCAGCTCGACATGGACGCGGTTGGCGATGCCGCCATGGGCCAGCGCCTCGGACAGGCTTTTGTAGCTGTCCAGCAGGTTGGTGTATTTGCCGACGACGGCGATGCGCACGGTGCCTTCGGGGGCGCGCACCGCGTCCACGATGCGCTCCCAGCGGCTGACATCGGGCTCGCCATCGAAGGGCAGGCCGAAATGGCGCAGCACTTCGCGGTCCATGCCTTCGGCGTGGTAGGAGATCGGCACGGCGTAGATGGTGTCCACGTCCAGGGCCGCGATCACCGCTTCCGGGCGCACGTTGCAGAACAGCGCGATCTTGCGGCGTTCGTTGGGCGGGATCGGGCGGTCGCAGCGGCAGAGCAGCATGTTGGGCTGGATGCCGACGCTGAGCAGTTCCTTGACCGAATGCTGGGTGGGTTTGGTCTTCAGCTCGCCCGCGGTGGGAATCCAGGGCAGCAAGGTGAGATGGACGAACATCACGCGTTCGGGGCCCAGCTCGTTGCTGAGCTGGCGGATGGCTTCGAGGAAGGGCAGGCTTTCGATGTCGCCCACCGTGCCGCCGATCTCGATCAGGGCGAAGTCGATCGGTTTGCCGTCGTCATCGATGGTGTGGCCGGTGATGGCCTCCTTGATGGCGTCGGTGATGTGGGGGATGACCTGGACGGTGGCGCCCAGATAGTCGCCCCGGCGTTCGCGGGCGATGACGTCCTGGTAGATGCGCCCGGTGGTGGCGTTGTCGTGCTGGCGGGCGGCGACGCCGGTGAAGCGCTCGTAATGGCCGAGATCGAGATCGGTCTCCGCCCCGTCATCGGTGACGAAGACCTCGCCGTGCTGGAGCGGCGACATGGTGCCGGGATCGACGTTCAGATAGGGGTCGAGCTTGCGCATGCGCACGGAATAGCCGCGCGTCTGCAGCAGGGCGCCGAGGGCGGCCGAGGCGACACCTTTGCCGAGCGAGGACACCACGCCCCCGGTGATGAATACGAAACGGGTCATGGGCGGGCACCGTAGCGCCAAGCCCGAGTCGCGGGAACGCGCAAGCTCATGCGAGATGGTCCTGTCAGGTCCAAGCAAAACGCCCGAAACGGCATGCTGTCCGGGCGTCAGAAATGAAACGCCCGGGCGGTGGGCCCGGGCGGGTGGGGATCAGTTGGTGGGAACCGCCGGGCCTTTGGGCGCCGGAGGCTCGGCCGGGGCGGCTGGGGTGGCGGTGCTGGTGGCCGGGGCGTCGAGCAGCGAGCGGGCGTTGGTGACCACGCCGCGGTTGAGCACGGCGAGCGTGAGCGAGAGCAGGAAGAACAGGCCGCCAAGGATGGCGGTGGTGCGGGTGAGCAGGTTGGCGGTGCCGCGCCCGCCCATGAACGCGCCCATGCCCTGCGAGGTGCCGATGCCAAGCCCGCCGCCCTCGCTGCGCTGGATCAGCACGACGCCAATCAGCGCCAGGGTGACGAAGAGATGAATGATGAGGAGAACATTGGTCATGACAGTTTATCTAGCGAGGTGAGGTGGCGCGGGCAACCGCGTCCGAAGCATGGGCGATGGCCAGGAAATCCTCGGCCACCAGGCTGGCGCCGCCGATCAGCGCGCCGCCGACCTCGGGCAGGGCCATGAGGGACGCGGCGTTGGAGGGCTTCACCGAGCCGCCATACAGAATACGCATACCCTGCCCGGCCGCGCCGAGATGCGAGACCAGGGTCTGGCGGATGAAGCCGTGCATGGCGGCGACATCGGCTTCGGAGGGGGTGCGGCCGGTGCCGATGGCCCAGACCGGCTCATAGGCGACAACGCCCTGGAAATCCGGCGGCAGGCTTGCCGTCAGCTGGGCGCCGACCACTTCGTTTTGCGCGCCGGCCAGGCGCTGGGCCTCGGTCTCGCCGACGCAGACGATGGGGGTGAGGCCGGCGGCCACGGCGGCCTGCACCTTGGCGTGCACCACGGCGTCGCTCTCGGCGTGATCGGCCCTGCGCTCGGAATGGCCGAGAATGACGTAGGTGGCGCCGGCGTCGCGAATCTGCGGGGCGGAGAGGTCGCCGGTGTGAGCGCCGGAGGGTTTGGCGTGGCAGTCCTGCGCGCCGATGGCGACCGGCGAGCCGATCAGTGTGGCGGACAGGGTGAGCAGCAGCGTGGCCGGCGGGCAGATTAGCACGTCGCAGGCGAGGCCGTCCGCCGCACGGCGGAGCTTGGCGGCAAGGGCAGCGCCATCCTCCAGCCGCATGTTCATCTTCCAGTTGCCCGCGATCAGCTGACGCATGATGACATCTCCTTAAGCCGGTCAGGCTCTAGCCGATCCGGCCCGGGCGTGGCAAACCGCTGTCCTTGCACACGGGGCACGCACGCCCCGCCACGATGGGACCGTCACAATGCTGGGCATGCTGCGCCGCTTCGCCGATACCTGGATCGCCAAGATCTTCTTCGTCATCCTGGTTGGCGCCTTCGGCCTGTGGGGCGTGGCGGACGTGGTTCGCAACGCGGCCGATGACAAGGCGCTGGCGGTGGTGGGCTCCAAGAGCATTGAGCTGCCCGAGGCGCAGGACGCCTATCGCCGGCAGCTGGCGCAGGTGACGCGGATGCTGGGCACCGAGGTGCAGCCGACCGCGGATATGCGCAAGGCGGTGGCGGGCCAGGCGCTGGAGCGGCTGGTGACCGGGGCGGCGCTGGACGACAAGGCGCAGGCGCTGGGGCTGGCGGTGCCGGATGAGGCGCTGCGCCAGGCGGTGTTCGACATGCCGGCGTTCCGCGGCCGCGACGGCAAGTTCGATCGCACCACGTTTGTTGAGGTGCTGCGCAGCAACGGCTTCACCGAGAAGCGCTTCCTGGATGCGATGCGCGACGATCTGGGGCAGAAGCAGCTGGTGGAGGCGGTGCGCGCCGCGGCTGCCTCGCCGGAGGTGCTGACCAACATCGTCTATTCGTTCCAGCGCGAGGAGCGGGTGGCGCAGGTGGTGGATTTCCCGTTCGCGGCGGCGACACCGCCGGCAGCGCCCACCGATGCGCAGCTTGACCGGTTCTACGCCAACAACACCACGCGCTATCAGACGCCGGAGCTGCGCCATATCAAGGCGGTGGTGCTGGCGCCGGAGACGCTGGCCTCCGAGATCAGCATCAGCGATGCCGACATCGCCACCGCCTATGAGGCGCGCAAATCCGAGTTCAACACCGAGGAGAAGCGCTCGGTGCAGGTGCTGCTGGCGCAGGATGAGGGCACAGCGAAGCGGCTGGCCGCCGATTGGCAGGCGATGGGTGATAAGGCTGCGGCGTGGGACGACATCCAGGCGGAAGCGTCGAAATCCGGTGCGTCCGGCGTGGCGTTGGACCAGGTGGCGGCGGTGGAGTTTCCCGCCCCTGAGCTGGGCGAGGCGGTGTTCAAGGCGGCACAGGATGTGATCCCGGCGCCGGTGCACAGCGCGCTTGGCTGGCACGTGCTGAAGGTGACGGCGATCAGCCCGGGCAGCACGAAGTCCCTGGCCGAGATGACGCCGATGCTGCGCGCGCGGCTTTTGGCCGATCGCGCCACCGATCTGATGTATGAGCGCGCCAACAAGGTGGAGGACCAGCTTGCCGCGGGCATCGCGCTGGACAATCTGCCGGGCGATCTGGGGCTGGCCGCGGTGTCCGGCACGATGGATGCGCAGGGCAACACCAAGGAGGGCAAGCCCGCGCCGATCCCGGGGCCGGCCGAGCTGCGCCCTGCCCTGGTCCAGGCGGCGTTTCAGGCCAAGCCGGGCGACACGCCGCATATCGTGCAGGCGCCGAACGGGCGCGATGGCGAACAGTCCTTCTACGCGGTGTCGGTGGATCAGATCATCCCGCCGGCGACACAGCCCTTGGCCGAGGTGGCTGACCGGGTGCGGGCGGATTGGATGCGTGACACCATCCGCCATGGCCAGGAGGAGCAGGCGGCGGCTGTGCTGACGGCGGTGAAAGCCGGCAAGTCGCTGGCCGATGCGGCTGCGGCGCAGAGCCGGGTTGTGCGCACCCTGCCTGCGACCGGACGTGCCGCCACCGTGGCCGGCGTGCCGACCCAGCTGATCGCCCCGCTGTTCAGCCTCAAGCCGGGCGAGGCCACGATGGTGGAGACCGAGGACGGGTTCGAGGTGGCGGTGCTGGATCGTGTGATCGACGCCGATCCGGCGAAGGATCCGGCCGGTGTTGCACAGATCCATGACGCGGTGGCGCAGCAGATGGCCAATGACATCGAGCAGCTTTTCGTGCTGGCGGTGCGCAACCAGGTGCAGCCCAAGGTGAACCGCGCCATGCTGGAGACGCTGGCGCAGGGCGATGCCGCGCCGGACGCCCAGTAAGTCTTTCCTTTTTTCAGCCAGCCGGACACACGCCATGACAGACAGAGATCGTTTCACCGCCGATTATGAGGCCGGGCGGGGTCATCTGGTCTGGCGGCGCGCGGTGGCCGATCTGGAGACGCCGGTTGCGGCCTATCTGAAGCTGGTGCAGGGCCGGCCCAACGCGTTCCTGCTGGAATCGGTGGAAGGTGGCGCCACGCGCGGGCGCTATTCGATCGTGGGCTGCGATCCGGATCTGATCTGGCGCTGCAAGGACGGCCGGGCCGAGATCAACCGCAATGCGATCGCGGCCCCGTTTGCCTTTGTGGCGCAGGAGGCCGCACCCCTGGATGGGCTGCGGTCGCTGATCGCCGAGGCGAGGCTTGACGTGCCCGAGGGTCTGCCGCCGATGGCGGGCGGGCTGTGGGGGTATCTGGGCTATGACATGGTCCGGCTGATGGAGGATCTGCCGAACAAGAACCGCGATGAGATGGGGCTGCCGGATGCCACCTTGCTGCGCCCCACGCTGTTTGCGATCTTCGACAATGTGACGGACATGCTGACCTTCGCGGCACCGGTCTATCCGCGCGAGGGGGTTTCGGCGGCTTTGGCCTGGCAGTCCGCGCAGGATCGGCTGGATCAGGCGGCGCTGGCGTTGACGCGGCCGCTGCCGTTGCCGGCCCCGCCGGTGGATCTGCCAGCACTGCCGGAGCCCAAATCGAGCTTCACCCATGACGGGTTTGTGGCGGCGGTGGAGAAGGCGAAGGACTACATCCGCGCCGGCGATGCGTTTCAGATCGTGCCGAGCCAGCGTTTCTCGATCCCGTTCCAACTGCCGCCGTTTGCGCTGTATCGGGCGCTGCGGCGGATCAGCCCGGCCCCGTTCCTGTTCTTCCTGGATTTCGGCGGCTTTGCGATTGTGGGGTCGTCTCCTGAAATTCTGGTGCGGCTGCGCGACAACAAGGTGACGATACGGCCGCTGGCCGGCACGCGCAGGCGCGGGGCTACGGTGGAGGAGGATGAGCGCCTGGCGGCCGATCTGCTGGCCGATCCGAAGGAGCGCGCCGAGCATTTGATGCTGCTCGATCTGGGCCGCAACGATGTGGGCCGGGTGGCGGAGCTGGGCACGGTGCGGGTGGTGGAGAGCTTCGTCATCGAGCGGTTCAGCCATGTGATGCACATCGCCTCTGACGTGCAGGGCGAGTTGCAGGCGGGGCTTTCGGCGGTGGACGCGCTGGTGGCGGGGTTTCCGGCCGGCACGCTGACGGGCGCGCCGAAGGTGCGGGCGATGGAGATCATCGAGGAGCTGGAGCCGGTGCGGCGCGGCATCTATGCCGGGTGCATCGGGTATTTCGCGGCCGATGGCTCGATGGACACCTGCATCGGGCTGCGCACGGCGGTGGTGAAGGACGGCACGATGTATATCCAGGCCGGGGCCGGCATTGTCGCGGACAGCGACCCGGAGGCGGAATATGAGGAAACCCGCCAGAAGGCGCGCGGCATGATGCGCGCGGCCGAGGAGGCGGTGCGGTTCGCCTCCGGCCGGGGATAGCGGCGGCTACGGATTGACCGTGGTTTTTCTTGCGGCTGGCCAGGTGGTGTGAAACACACTGGTGGATGGACCACGTGCCATCCCCTTCCGAGCGTCTGAGCCTGGGCCATGTGGTCACGTCGCTGCGTGAGCGTGTGGCGGCCTGGGGGGCGCGCGGGGTTCTGGACCGGCTGGTGATGTTCCTGCTGTATCGCAGGCTTGGCGAGATCGGCCAGCGTGCCGAGCGGATGCTGGCGCGGTTTCAGGCGGGGCGGCTCTGGCGGCGTGGGCCGCGTGTGGTGGCGGTTGTTCCTGACGCCTGCGCTGAGGGGCTGACGCGTGCGGCGTCCGCCGCGGTGTTGCCCCGGCAGTTCGGCTGGCTGGTGCGTGCGGGCGGCCATGAGGCGGCGGGGCTTGGGGCGCAGTTGCAGCATGTGATGGCTCAGCCGGAGATGGCGGCGTTGCTTGCGGCGAGCCCGCAGGCGGTGCGGCTGTTGCGGCCGCTGTGCCGGGCCCTGGCGATCGGGGATGACGTTCTGCAGCCCGGGCGGGCGCCGAAGCCTCTGGTGGAGCGCAAACCGCCCGCGAAGCCGGTGCGCAAGCCGCGCGAGAAGATTGATTTCGGGCGGATTCCGTTGCCGCGCGGGATGCTTTCCGCGGCCAGGCGGCAGGGTTTTGGCAAATTGCGGTGATGGCGGGCGGGGTGAAGCCGTGTGGTTTTTGTTCCGGTTTGTTTATTTTTTTGGGATGAAGCGGGTTCGCCCGTTGGCAAACGGGTGAAGTTTTTTTGCTTCTTTTTGTTCACAAAAAGAAGGGCTTTCTTGGTGTTTGGGAATGGCGGAGGCGCTTCGCGCTTCCGCCCTACGGTGCCGCCCTACGGGTGGGTTGGTTTGTTGAGGATGATGAGGGCGTCCAGCGCGATACCGCCTTGTTCGAGCAGGATGAAGGGGTTGATGTCGATGGCGGTGATCTGGTCTCCGGCATCGGCGACGAGGTGGGAGAGGCCGATCAGGGCCTGGATGAGGGCCTGGCGGTCGCGGGCGGGGCGGCCGCGATGGGCGGGCAGCAGTTTTGCCACACGGGTGCGGTCGATCAGCGCCTCGGCGCGGGGGATGTCGAGCGGGGCGGCGGCGAGCGCCACGTCCGGGTTGAGTTCCAGTTCGACGCCGCCTGCGCCGAACAGGATGACGGGGCCCATTTCGGGGTCGCGGTTGGCGCCGAGGACGAGTTCGAGGCCGCCTTTGATCATCTGGGCGACCAGCACGCCTTCGAGCCTGGGGGAGCCGGAAAGGCCTGCCACGATGGTGGCGATGCGGGCGAAGGCCGCGCGCAGGGCCGGTTCGTCGGCGATGCCGATGATGACGCCGCCAATGTCTGATTTGTGGGGGATGTCGGCGCTGACCAGCTTGGCGACCACGGGGTAGCCGATGCGGGCCGCGATATGGGCTGCCTCGTCGGCGGTCTGTGCCACGTCTTCCTGGGGGGTTGCGATGCCATAGGCGCGCAGCAGGGATTTGGAGGTGGCTTCGTCCAGCGTGGCGGGGCCGGGTGTGGCGAGGGCCTGGCGCAGCAGGGCGAGGCCGGGCTGGTTGGGGGCGGGGGGCAGGATCGCCGGCACGTCCAGCCGTGCCGCGTGTTGGACGATGCGCGAGATTACCCGCAGGGACTTGTCCACCTCCTGCATGAAGGACACGCCAGAGAGCTGGGCGCGCAGTTCGCGGCTGTAATCGGTGAGGCCGTAGGAGATCATGCTCATGTAGATGACGGGTTTGGTGGCGCCCTGCAGCAGGCGGTCCACCGCGCGCATGTTTTCCTCCTTTTTGGAGCCGGCCTCGCGGGGGATCTCCTCCTGCAGGATGAGGATGTCGATCTCTGGGTCGTCGAGCAGGGTCTGGACGCAGTCGAGATAGGATTGCTGGCTGGAGAGGGCGGCGTAGCCGGCATCGAGCGGGTTGCCGACGATGGAGCCGACGGAGAGGAGGTCGGACATGCGTTTGTGGGTGGCGGGGCTGAGCGGGTTGAAGACGAGGCCAGCACCTTCGGCATAGTCCAGCAACAGGGCGCGCATGCCGCCCGAGACGGTGATGGCACCGATGCGGCCACCTTTGGGCAGGCGGGTGCCGACCACCAGTTCGACGGCTTCCACCACCTCGTCGAGGTTGCGCATGCGCAGCAGGCCGGCTTCGCCGGCCACCGCGTCGAACGCCTCGATGGCGCCGGCGAGGGCGCCGGTGTGGGCGGCGGCGGCTTCTCGGCCGGCGGTGCTGGCGCCGAGTTTGACGGCGATGACGATCTTGGAGGCGGCCTTGGCGGCGCGGAGGGCTGTGAGGAAGGAGGGCGTGTCGTGCACCGCTTCGAGGTAGCAGACGATGGCCTTGATGTGCGGCTGGCGGGTGAAATAGGCGATGTAGTCCGCGGTGGTGAGGCCGTCCTCGTTGCCGCTGGTGATGAGGGCGGAGGTGTTGACGCCGCGTTCCTCCAGCGTGCGCTTGATGGCCATGACGATGCCGCCGGATTGGCCGAGCACGGCGACCGGGCCTGGCTGGAAGCGGTGCGGGCGGTCATCCGGCATGGTGAAGAGATCGGCGGATTTGTTGAAATTGCCGAGGCAGTTGGGCCCCGAGATGGCAAGGCCGGTTTCGGCGATGACCTGGCGCAGCTCGGCGGCGAGGGCCTGGGAGGCGGGGTCGGGCGCTTCGCCGAAGCCCGATGTCATGACGGTGGCGGAGCGGGCGCCGGCCTGGGCGGCCTCGCGCAGCAGGGCGCAGACGAAGCGGGCGGGGACGAGGACGACGATGTGGTCTGGCGGCTCGGGCAGGTCGGCGAAGCTTTGGTAGCATTTCGTGCCCCAGACCTCGGCGCGCTGTGGGTTGTAGGGAAAGACGGGCTTTGGGTAGCCGTAGCGGTGCAGGTTGCGCCAGACGCGCTGCGGCCAGTTGCCTTTCTTGTCGGTGGCGCCGGCGATGACGACGTTGCTTGGGTTGAGCAGCGCGTCCACCCGGGCGAAGGATGTGTCGATATCAAACAGCTGGTCCATCACGCGTCTCCACACTCAATGCGATTGAATTCCGATGCCCTGGCCGCGCAGGGTGCGGCGGATTGCGAGCACCAGCAGGGTCATGCCGAGGCTCCACATCAGCCCGAGTGCCGAGAGCTCGGTGGCCTGGCCGTTGCCGAGCAGGTCGAACATCGCGACTGCCAGGGTCTGCGAGGAGGGACCCGCCAGCAGCACCGGCAGGGACAGCACGCGGGTGCAGAGCAGGAAGATGAAGACCCAGCCTGCGAACAGGGAGGGTGAGAGCAGGGGCAGGACGATGCGGCGCAGGGCCGTGATGGTGGTGGCGCCGGACATGATGGCGGCCTCCTCCAGCTCCTTGTGCAGCTGCACCATGCCGGCGAAGGCGTAGCGCACGCCGTAGGGCATGGCGTTGATGAGAAAGCCCCAGATGATGATCCAGACCGTGCCGTAGATGCCGATGGGGATGGCGAGGAAGAGCTGCATGACGGCGACGGCGAGGATGATGCCGGGGAAGACCAGCGGCAGGGTGGCCAGTGTGTCGATCAGGCCGGACCAGCTTGCGCGGCGGACCTTGAGCCAGGCGATCAGTGAGCCGGTGAGCATGACCAGCGTGGCGCTGATGAAGGCGATCAGCAGCGTGTTGCCGATGAGCTGATAGGTGCGGCTGGAGTCCAGCACATGGGCGTAGTTGGCAAGGGTGAGACGGGAGAGGGCCGCGAGGCTGAACACCTGGTAGAACGGCAGCAGCGAGGCCCAGAGCAGGGCTGCGGCCGGCAGGGCCAGCAGCAGGGTGAAATGCAGCAGGATCACCCCACCGCCGAGCCAGCGCCAGGCGCCGAGGTCGAACTGTGCGGGGCGGAAATTCTTGCCGGTGACGGTGGTGAACTGCTCAGCACTGCGGGTGAGGCGGGCATAGATCCACAGCAGCACGACGACCACGCCGAGCAGCAGCACGGAGATGGCGGAGGCGAAGCTGAAATCGGGCGGGATGGTTTGCAGCGTCTGGTAGATGTCCGTGGTCATCATGCGGACATGGCCGGGGATGCCGAGCAGGGCCGGGACCTCGAAGGCCTCCAGCGCGCGGACGAAGACCAGCATGGCGGTGGCGAGCATGGAGGGGAGTGCGAGTTTGAGCGTGACGCGGCGCAATATGGCGAGGCTGCTGGCGCCGCTCATGCGCGCGGCCTCCTCCAGCTCGGGGTTGAACTGGCGCAGCGTGGCGCCGACCAGCAGGAAGACCATGGGCGCCCAGATCAGGCTTTCGACGAAGATCATCGCGCCCAGCGAGTAGGGGTTGACCAGGGGGGCCCGGATGCCGGTGAGCTGGCGGTACCAGGCGTTCACCGGACCGGCGCGGCCGAGCAGCATCAGCCAGGCGCCGACATTGATGATGGAGGGTGTGGTCAGCGCCACGATGGTGGTGAGATGGGCGAGCGGCTTGAAGGGGGCGTTGGTGCGCTCCACCAGCCAGGCGACGAGGGCGCCGGCCGAGACAGCAAGCAGGGCGGCGCCTGCGGCGAAGGCAAACGAGTTCGCCACACTCTGCCCGAAGCCTGGCTGGTCCAGCACCGCGCGGAAGGCGGCGAGGCTGAGCGCGCCATCCGCGCTGAACAGGCTGGCGCGGGCCAGGAACAGCAAGGGCGGCAGCACCAGGGCTGCCAGCACGCCCAGCAGCAGCAGGGCGAGGAAGGGGCGGCCGGTGTTCACCCTTTGAAAATCTCGTTGAACACAGCCACCCAGTGGGGCATCAGCGCGTCGATCTGTTCCGGCCCCACGAAATACGCCTTCACCTTGACGCCGTCGGGACGCACGGAGGGGTCTTCCGGCGGCACGCTGTCCAGCACCGGGATGTAGTTGGCGGTGCGGTAGAGTTTCTGGCCGTCTTCCGAGAGGAGGAAGTTCATCAGCAGCCTGGCGGCATTCGGGTGCGGGGCGGCGGCGGTGACGGAGAGGGCGGAGAGGGTGACCATGATGGGCTGCATCGGGATCCAGGCCACCGGGGCGCCCTTGCCAGCGCTGATCACGGCATGGGTGTTGAAGATGTTGAGGGCGAGATCGGCCTCGCCCGCGATGACCTGGTCGAGCACCTGGCGGGCGGAGCCCTGCACGCCGAGGATGTTCTGTTTGGCGAGTTTCTTCAGATAGGCGCGGCCTGGCTCCTCTCCCATGGTGTGCAGGATCAGGCCGATGAAGCCCGGGGCTGCGGAGGAGCTGGGGCTGATGTTCCAGGCGATGCGGTCCTTCAGCTTGGGATCGAGCAGATCGTCGAAGGTTTTGGGGGCTTCGGCCGGTGGCAGGGCCTGGGTGTTGTAGCCGGGGGTGAGCACGTAGAGGTTGGTTGCGGCCCAGAACTGGTCCGGGTCGCGGTATTGCGCGGCGAGTTTTTCGGCGGCCGGGGGCAGGTATTTCAGCACGAGGCCGCGGGTTTTGAGGGCGGCGACGCCGGAGGTGCCGTCGAACACATCGGCGTGGACCTGGCCTGCCTTGCCCTCGTTGAGGATGCGCAGCGCCACGGCGGCGCTGTCGGCGCGGACATAGTCGACATGGATGCCGTATTTCTTCTCGAAGGCGGCGGCGGCGGGGCGGGCGAACTGGTCGACGATCTGGGTGGTGTACCAGACCACGCTGCCTTCCTGCTTGGCGGCGGCGATGGTGGCGGGGTCGAGTTCCTGGGCTGCCGCGAGGTGCGGCAGCAGCAGGGCCATGGCCCGGATGAGGTTTCGGATGGTCATCGCCCTGCCCTTTCGTGCCGGATGTGGGGGTGGTGGGGGGTCATGTCGTTTGGTGGGGAGGGTGCGATCCGGTGAGATTCGTGCAGGCGGTTCGATGGAGTGCTTCGTCGCTTCGCTCCTCGCAATTGTCTCTTGAGGTTGCCGTATAGGTTGGTTGTTCCGGAGAATAGGAATGCCCCGGGCCGGGTGGCCGCCCGGCCCGGGGCGCGGTGGAGCCGAGCGTCTCGCAATTGGGTTTTGACACCCGCCGTCATCTC
>CAIYCW010000056.1 GCA_903924855.1 uncultured Rhodospirillales bacterium
TGCCCGCACGTGTGCTGCCACGCATCTGGCGCGAGCTGTTCGCCGCCACCACGGCGATGCAGGGGCCCTACACGATTGCGGTGTGCGATGCGCCGGTGGCGGGCCACACCGGTGCTCATGTGTCGCTGGCGCGCGAGCATTTCGGCGCCGCCACCGATCTGCGCATCCATTCCAGCCCGGCGCAGGCGATTGCCGATGTGAGCAGCCTGGCCGCCATCGCGGCCGTGCTGCCGATGCCCTCCGAGGAGGATGAGGCGCGCACCGCCTGGTGGACCGCACTGATGCAGCATGACGCGCCGCGCATCCATATCGTGGCGCAGCTGCCGTTCTGGAGCCCGCGCGCCGAGGGCGCCGCCCGGGTGCAGGGGCTGGTGGTCTCCACCGCGGCGCCGGACCCGAGCCTGCACGACCACAGCATGATCGGCCTGGAAGTGCCGGCCGAGATGAGCCGCGGACGGATCGCCAGCCTTATGGAGGGTGCCGGTCTGCCGCCGCTGTCGATCCTGCTGCGCCGCAGCCCGCATGATCCGTTGGCGACCGCGCTGGTCGAGGTGGACGGGTTTGTGGCCGATGACGATGCAAGGCTTGCGGTGATCACCGCCCAGCACAGGGCCGTTGTTCTGGGCGCCGCCGCGTGCCCGGTTGATGGAGAGACACGATGACCGAAATTCTGACCCGTCCGTCAGCGCCCCAGCCGCGCGCCAGCGTGATGCAGATCCACGCCTATACGCCGGGCGAGAGCGAGGTCTCCGGCGCCAATCGGATCATCAAGCTCTCCGCCAATGAGGGCGCGTTCGGCCCGCCGCCCTCGGCGCAGGCCGCCTATCTGAAGGTGGCGGCGGAGATGCACCGCTACCCCGATGGTGCCTCCATCGCCTTGCGCCGCGCGATCGGCGCGCGCTTCGGGCTTGATCCGGAGCGCATCGTCTGTGGCACCGGTTCGGATGAGCTGATCCAGCATCTCTGCCACATCTATGCCGGCCCGGTGGATGGCATTCAGGCCGATATCCTGATGTCGGCGCATGGTTTCTCGATGTACGAGATCTCCGGCACCTATGCCGGCGCCCACGTGATCAAGGTGCCCGAGCAGAACCTGACGGCCGATGTGGATGCGCTGATCGCGGCCGTGACACCCAACACGCGCATCGTCTTTCTGGCCAATCCGAACAACCCGACCGGCAGCCTGCTGCCGCAAGCCGAGGTGGAACGGCTGCGCGCGGGCCTGCCGGCCGATGTGCTGCTGGTGCTGGATGCGGCCTATGCCGAATATGTCGATGATCCGGAGTACGATCCGGGCGTGAAGCTGGTCGATGCCGGGGAGAACACGGTGATGCTGCGCACCTTCTCCAAGGTGTTCGGCATGGGCGGCATGCGGGTGGGCTGGGGCTACGCGCCGCCCGCCATCATCGATGCGATCAACCGCGTGCGCGGCGTGTTCAACGTCAACATCGCAGCCCAGGCGGCAGCGATTGCGGCGCTGGCCGAGCCGGGTTGGGTCGAGGCGTCGGTGGCGCACAACACCAAATGGCGGACCTGGCTGATGGCGGCCCTCGAACAGGTGGGCATCAAATGCTGGCCGAGTGTGGGCAATTTCTTCCTGGCTGATTTCGGCAGCAAGGCGCAGGCCGATGCGGCCAACGCGCATCTGAAGTCGCGCGGCATCATCATCCGCGCGATGGGCGGCTATGGCCTCGCGCAGACGCTGCGCATCACGGTGGGCAGCGAGGAGGATTGCCGGGCGGTGGCGGCGGCACTGGCCGATTTCATGGCGGGCAATCCGTCCCATGGCTGAGGCACCGCTGTTCAAACGCCTCGCCCTGATCGGCATCGGGCTGATCGGCAGCTCCGTGGCGCGCGTGGCGCTGCAGCGTGGTGACATTGCTGGTGAGATCGTGGCCAATGCGCGCACCCAGGCCAGCCTGGATCGGGTGATGGAGCTCGGCATCGCACATCGTGTGGAGCTGGACCCGGCCGAGGCGGTGAAGGGTGCGGATTGCGTCATGCTCTGCGCGCCGGTCGGCGCCTATGCGGCACTGGCCGAGGCGATCGCGCCGCATCTGGCGCCTGGGGCGATCGTGACGGATGTTGGTTCGACCAAACAATCGGTGATCCGCGATGTCGGGCCGCTGATCCCGGAGGGCGTGCATTTCGTGCCGGGCCACCCGATGGCCGGCACCGAGTTCTCCGGCCCGGATGCCGGGTTCGCCACGCTGTTCGATGGTCGCTGGTGCCTGCTGACGCCGCCCGCTGGCACCGATCCGGAGGCCGTCGAGCGCATCGCCGAGCTGTGGCGGCGGTGCGGTTCGATGATCGAGGTGATGGAGCCGGCGCATCACGACCGTGTGGTGGCGATCGTCTCGCATCTACCGCATCTGATCGCCTTCACCATCTGCGGCACCGCGGATGATCTGGCCGATGAAAGCCGTCAGCAGGTGCTGAAATTCGCCGCCGCCGGGTTTCGCGATTTCACCCGCATCGCGGCCTCCGATCCAGTGATGTGGCGCGACGTATTCCTCAACAACCGCGAGGCGCTGCTGGAGATGCTGGCACGCTTCACCGAGGACGCGCAGGCGATGGCGCGCGCGGTGCGCTGGGGCGATGCGGGCTATATCGAGGACAAGATCGTGCGCAGCCGCGGCATCCGGAAATCGCTGATCGAGCTCAAGCAAGCCTAGGAAAAACCGTCATTGCGCGCGCAGACAGGCCATCCATTCAACGTCTGCGCGTGCTTGTGGTTCGATGGATTGCTTCGCTGCGCTCGCAATGACGAGGGCGGAGTGGGGATTTGAGCCTCTCCCTGCGCTCCCGCTCCGCCTGGATCATGGCCGGGCTCGGCTTCGTCTCCGGCCTGCCGCTGATGCTGACCATCACCACGCTGCGGCAATATCTGGTGGAGCTTGGCACGCCGACCACGTTGATCGGGCTGACCGCCAATATCGGCCTGGCCTATACGTTCAAGTTTCTCTGGTCGCCGCTGCTGGACCATGTGGCGCCACCGTTCGGCCTGTCCCGCTTCGGGAGCAGGCGCGGCTGGATGCTGGCGATGCAGCCGCTGCTGGTGGCGGCCATTCTGGGGCTGGCCTTCAGCGCCTCCGCCGCAACCGCCATGGCGGCGGCAGCCCTGATCGCATTGGCCTCCGCCACGCAGGATATCGCGATTGACGCCTGGCGGATCGAGAGCTTCCCCGATGATGATCAGGGCCTGGCCACGGCGATCTATGTCTGGGGCTACCGCATCGCCATGCTGGTGGCCTCGGGCGGGGTGCTGGCCATGGTGGGCGTGGTGGGCTGGAAGGCGGCCCTTGTGCTGGTGGCCGCCATCGCTGGCCTTGGGCCGGTCGTGATGCTGATCGCTGCCGAACCGCAGCACCCGCCAAGCCTGCCGCAGCCCGCCGCCGGGCTGCTTGCGCGTATGCGCGACGCCGTACTGGACCCGCTGCGCGAATTCGTGGGCCGGCCCGGCGGGTGGCTCGTGCTGGGCTTCGTGCTGACCTTCAATCTGGGCGAGAATTTCGCCGGCATCATGCTGACCCCGCTCTATCGCTTCCTGGGTTTCTCCCGCGATATCGTGGCCGGCACCTCGGTGTTCTCGCTGGTGGGAACGCTTGCCGGCATCGCCGCGGGCGGCGCGCTGGTGGCGGCGATCGGCCTGCGTCGCGCACTGATCGCTACCGGATTCGGCCAGACCGCCGCCATGGCGCTTTACGTGGTGCTGGCCGGATCGCCGGGTGACACCGCACTCCTCACCACCACGGTTCTCACCGAAGCCTTCGTGCAGGGCCTCGCCACCGCGTCCTTCCTCGCCTACCTTTCCAGCCTGTGCGCGCGGCAATTCACTGCGACACAATACGCGCTGCTGACGTCGCTGGCCGTGGTCGCCTCGCACACGCTGGGCGGGCTCTCCGGGGCTCTTGCCGAGGCCGTTGGGTTTCAGGCCTTCTATAGCCTGTCATTGCTGGCCGCGCTGCCGGCCATGGGGTTGATGTTGTTGATCTTGCATCGTTTTCCACAGAATGGAGCCGAATGATGGACCCGCTGAAACTGCCCGTGAAATACAACGGCATGGTCGACCCGCAGCAGCGACCGCGCCACAGCGGCATTCCCACGTTTTTCCGCGCGCCACACACCGAAGACCTGGCCGAGGTGGATATCGGCGTGATCGGCGTGCCCTATGATGGCGGTGTCACCCATCGCAGCGGCGCACGCCACGGGCCGCGCGCGGTGCGCGAACAATCGGCCCTGATGCGCCGCCTGCACGGCACCACCGACTTCGCCCCGTTCGACGCCTGCCGCGTGCGCGACCTGGGCGATTGCTGGCTGGAATTTCCGTTCGATCTCGCCGGAGCCTTGTCCGAGATCGAAACCTTCTACCACATGATCGTGGAAGCCGGCGTCATGCCGCTCTCCGTCGGCGGGGATCACTCGATCTCCTGGCCGATCCTGCGCGCGGTCGGCAAATCCCGCCCGGTCGGCATGATCCATATCGATGCACATTGCGACACCGGCGATGACTATCTCGGCAGCCGCTTCCATCACGGCGCCCCGTTCCGCCGCGCGGTGGAAGACGGCGTGCTGGACCCGAAGCGGACGATCCAGATCGGCATCCGCGGCGGCAAGACCGTGGCCGATCACTGGTCGTTCTCCGAGACCAGCGGCATGCGCGTGCTGGGCATGGATGAGTTCCAGGACAAAGGCTGGGCTTACGCCGCCGCCGAAGCCCGCCGCATCATCGGTGACGGCCCGGTCTACCTGTCCTACGATATCGACAGCCTCGATCCGGCCGAAGCCCCGGGCACCGGAACCCCCGAAGCCGGCGGCATCCGCGCCATCGAGGCCCTGCGCCTGCTGCGCGCGCTGGACGGGCTCAGCTTCGTCGGCGGCGATCTCGTCGAAGTGGCACCGTCCTGGGACAATGGCACCATCACCAGCTTCAACGGCGCCTCCATCCTGTTCGAAATCCTGTGCCTCCTGGCGCGTGCGCGGAGCGCGGGGGCGTCTCGCGGGTAGGACGCCTTCGGCGCGAGCAGGGCTCTGCCCTTGTATCTTGACGCCTGCCTGATCGTTTAGGCTGACGAAGTCGGGTGCACGGGGGAGCCCGCCTTGCCCTTGGGCGTTTGAGCCCGCGGTGCAGCACGGCGCCCCCTGTGCTTTCTATGTTTAA
>CAIYCW010000057.1 GCA_903924855.1 uncultured Rhodospirillales bacterium
GGGGCGGGGGGAGCGAGCTCATCGCTGCACCATCATGGTGTTGTGGTGCAGGATCATCGCGAACGCATGCCGGGTGACGTCGACGATCAACGCTCCCCAGGCCAGGCACATCAGCAGACAGGCTGTCACCAGGAGCTTCTGGTAGACCTGCCGTGACAGCCTGCGACGTGATGCGCGGCTCATGCTGCGCCTCCCGCCAGAGCGGCTTCGAACGGCTCGACCACAAACTCCTCGCGCTGCGTGATCGTCACGCCGGGCACCGTCTCGGCCTCGGCCGGCTCGTTCAGCAGGGCCTCCTTGTTCACCTCGGTCTTGGTGCGCAGGAAACGGGTCAGGCCTTTCTCGGTCAGCCACGCCACCACCGCCTCAACCCCGCGCACGGTCACGCTGGGCGGCGTGGTGCGCCATTTCACCTCACCGGTGGGCAGCTGCACCGTCTTGGTCTTGCCGCCCTGGGTCAGCTCATCCCGGTGCGCCTCGCACCAAGCCTGCACGCCGGTGGTGAGGGTGTAGATTTCGGCGGAGAGCGGCTCGGCCTGGGTTTCGAACCGCTCCTTGACGACGCTAAGCTCGTCGTTCATCGCGGCCTCGATGCGGGTGCGTTCGCGCACCAGCTCACCGATGCGGGCGATGGCATCCACCACCGCGGTGCGGCTCTGCAGCACATGCTCTGCCGCCGGCGCCTTCAGCTTCTTTGGTTTCATCACGTCACGCTCTCCTTTGAAATTTTGCCGGGTCGAACGGACGCGGCGTGCGGTCATTGCTCACTGGCAGCAGGCCCTTCCTGGCCTGCCACATCAGCTCCTCGCGCTCGGTGCAGTCCGGGCACGCATCGATGGCGCCCGCGTCACCCACGCAGCCGGTGTCGTCGCAGCGGCGGCAGAGGGGGACGCGGGGCGGGATCACAGCCGATCGGCTCCCCTGTTGCGGATCACCCGATCGAGCTCGTCGCGCAGCAGAACGGATGGCTGCAGATGCGCCAGGCCGGGCGGCATGATCCGCCAGCCGCGAGTGACCTGGGCGCACACCACCGTGCCGATCAGCTGATCAAGCTCATGGTCGGCCAGCAGGTCCGCCACGTGGCATCCGCTGTCGCGGCAGGCCTGGCGCAGAGGTTCGATGTCCGGGAGGTCCATCACATCGCCTCCGCCAGTTCGGCGCGGCGGCTTTCATCGGCCATCTGAATGTGGCGTGCCGTCAGCTCCGGCTCTTCCAGCTCCTGCTGGATCATCCGGGCGCTGCGCAGCAGGAACTTCATCTCGCGCAGTGCACCCGCCTTCGAGGCAGCGGCCCGCAGCAGAGAACGCTCGGCCGGGCCGGTCACACCCTCCGCATCGAGCATTGCCAGGATGTCCGCCTGCAGCGGTGCGGGGCGCCGCAAATGCGCTGAGATGCGGCTGGTCAGCTGCGCATACTGGCCGCGCTTGCCTCCCCCCATCATCCGCTTGCGCACATCGGAGTTGCCGACCAGCGCAATGCCGATGCGCACGTCCGGCGCGTCGTGGAACAGCCGCAGCTCATCCACCGCATCCATGGTCAAATGCTGCGCCTCATCGACGATGATCAGGCCGCTGGTGCCGCGCAGCGCGGTCAGGATGGCGCGCTGGCGCCGCGACGCGTTGCCCTCCGGCCGGCCCAGCACCTCGCACAAATGGTCCAGCATGCCATAGACGCTGCCGGTGCTGCGCGAGGCGGTCATCATCCAGACATTGGTGCCGCGCCGCTTGTATTCGCGGCAGCTCTCCGTCTTGCCGACGCCCGGCTCGCCGGTCAGGCAGACCATGCCCGGCTCGTATTGCGCCCGGCGCAGCAGCGCCATGAACGCGACCGCGCTTTGCGTCTCCACGAACGGCACCTGGGCGGGGATATGGGTACGGACATGCTGCTTGGCGGCACGCGCGTTCAACCAGGCGCGAGCCTGGGCCGAGATGGTATCCGAGCGCCCCCGGTATGTGTTTGTGATCCAGGCCTGCAGCGTCGATTTGCCGACACCCATTTCAGGGGCCAACGAGGCGATGCTCATCGCGTCCTCGTGTGCCGCCTCCCGCACCGCCTGGCGCAGTTCGTGGTCGTTGTCGTGTCCGCTCGCCAGCGCCCGATCAATCGTCTCACCCATTCCCAAACCCTCCTTAAGCCTCTCCAAAGCGGCGGTTATTCGTCGCTTTCCACCAGGCGCCACGGCCCGAACCGCAGGTTCGCGCGCGTCAATGTCCGCTCGGTCTCTGATTGCTCAGCCAGCTCCGGCTCCGCCTGCGCTTGGCGCGCGGTGTTGCCCCAGGCGATGCGCACCACCTTGGTGGCAGGCGCTTCGGGCTCGTGCTCCGGCGCCGGCATGGCGGCGGCGAGCTGGGTGAGCGTCATCTTCTGCGCCGCGTCGCGTGCGGCTGCGGTGCCGCGCATGAACTGCTTGCGGGCGCGCGAATGGGTCTGCGCGTCCTCCTGGTTGAGGAAGCCTGCGTTGGCGATGCAGGGCACGGCGCCGATGTAGCGGCCGTCGGCGCCGTAGACGTGCACCGGCAGGCGGAAATTGTCGGGGTCGAAGCGCACCACCACGCGGGTGCCGCGCAGCTCGTGCAGCTTGGCACTCCAGAACCGGTTTCCGGCCAGCTCCAGCTCGCCGGTCAGTCGGTCCACCATGCGGCTCTCGGCGGCCATCAGCCACAGCCGGCGCTGCTCGAGCGTGGGCTTGCGAATGGCGCTGGCGGCGTAGCTTTCCGCGAACACCTGGTCGAACGATCGGCCGGCGCACACGCCACCCTGACGCCCCACACGGGAATTGTGCGCCGCGATCTCGCCCTGCAGCACCGCCAGGAACGTGTCGAACGGCACGGCGGTGCTGCCGTAATTGTCGGGCTTCGCCATCGGGTTGTTGCCGACATAGGCGCCGGCAAAGGCCGGGTGCTTGGCGATGTCGCCCGCCATGTCGCGGAAGGCACGCTCGATCGGCTTGCTCTGGCCTGCGTAGGGCGTGGCCCAGTGCACGGTCACACCCATCTGCACGAGCAGCCCCTCGGGCTCCTCATCGCGGACTTTGAACCGGTAGCGCGTGGCCGTGCCGCCGGTGATCCACTTGCTGGCGAACTCGCGGCCGTTGTCGAGCACGCAGTCCTCCGGGATGCCGTAGCGCTCCACCAGGTCGCCGAACGCCAGGCGCACGGCGTGCTTGTTTGGGTGCCGCGCCAGGCGCCAGGCCAGCATCTTGCCGCTGTAGATGTCCTGCCAGGCGATCATGCTCGGACGGTCGATCGAGCCGTCAGGGAACCGCACGAACACGTCCCATGTGTGGAAATCGGCGTTGACCACCTGCAGCGCATGCAGCGCGGCGCGGTCGCGGCGCTGGGCCGGATACATGCGCTTCAGCGCATCGCGTCCGTCGCGCGCCAGCACCACCATGGCGGCCGGCAGCGCCTGCAGCTTGCGCAACACGGTGCGCTCGCACGGCACGGTCCATCCATGCGCCTCGGCCGCGCGCTGCAGGCGGCGGTAGCACGCGGACACGGTGGGGCGCTCCGGCCGCAGGTAGTCCGCGACAATGAAATCCCAGGCTTCCGGTGACAGATCGGCGCTGCGCGTGGTGTGGCCGCCATGGCGCGGGGCGAGATACGGCATCCAATCCGTGCGCGGCACGCGGTGCACCAGGCGCTCCCATGCATAGAGGCTGGAGAGCGCGATCCCCTTCAGATCAGCCACCGTGGCAGCCGCCCTCGTCTTGGGCACGCCGGCATCGGTCAGCTGCTGCACCGCATACAGCGCCTCCAGACGCTCGCGTGCGACCTGCTTTTTCTTGTCCGTCTGCCGCTCGAACCAGCTCCACATTTCAACAGCGGCATCCACGCTGGGCGCGCTGGGCTGCGTCTTCGTGCTGGTCAAAGACAGATCGACGGCGAGCCGGGCCTGCGCTTCGAACGGCAGCACCGACAGGTGATATTCGATGCCGCCACCGCGTCCCTGGCGATCGCGCCACCACACGCCCTTCTGGCCAGGCTCGGCCCAGCCCTCGCGATCCGCCTTCATCGACAGGCCGCGCTGCGTGTTGGGCAAACCAGGCAGCTGTGCGGCCACCAGCTCGGCCACCGAGAACCATTCCTGGGCCAGCGGCGCTCTCACAGAACACCGTCCCGGCGCGCGGCGCGCTCGATGGCGCGACGCGCCCGCTTCATCTCATCCTCGCGGGCACGAGCGCTCGCCAGCTCGATCAGATGCACGAACCGGGCGGGCACCACCGCCCAGCCGAACATGTCGGCGAAGGTCTGCAGCAGCCGCTGGTCGCCCGTGGCATGGATCAACGCCAGGAAGCGCGGCAGCGAGATCACATGATCCTCGCGCGCCTGGCTGGCGTAGGCGTCCAGCATGTTCTTCGGCACCGGTGCGCCGAGGAACTCCGCCATCCGATCCGCGATCTCATCGCGGCTCAGCTTGCTGTCCTTCATCGCGGCAGACACCGCCCGCGCGATCCGCGCCTCGATCGTCGCCGCGCGGACAGCATGCTCATCGAACCGAGAGACCGCCGCCGGCGGCGTCCAATCGAGCAGGTCCTGTTGCTTGGGGTGCGGGGGCATCAGGCGGATGCCTCCACTGATTTTACTTCGAAGACTCCGCGTTGGCCGCTGATAGTTTCGATTGAAAAACCCATGGAGACATCAATGGATGCCAGATCAGAGCTGTTTTCACAGCTCATGGCCGATTGCGGTTTCACGACGATGGTCTTAGGCGATCTCGTCCAAATTCTTGCGGACTTGGACGTTGTACCCCGGGAAAGGCTAGAACGTGCCATCAGCAAACGCCTCGCGGAGCCCGCGTTTCTGGATGGTCCTGATCATCCAGCGGTGGAAGCAGCCGAGGCCCGATACCGCGAGAAGCTCGCAAAATTGCTTGCGTTGCTTCAGTTTCGAGGCAGCGCGGCACCAACGCCTCGCCAATGATGTCGCCATTTTCCCCGATCAATGCGCTGTCCGCCGGCGGCTCATAGTTCATGGCCGTCACAGCGTTGGGATTGCTTGCATCGATATTCAAAGCTGCAGCAGACAAAGCACCCGGCACCAGCACCTCGCCAATGATCCGGCTGTTGTCCCGCAGGATGCCGGCCGCATCTCGCCATGTGGCTGCCTTCGTCACGGCTTCGGCCACCGCGGTGCGCCCCTTGATCCAGCCCTTTTCGACCGCCGCATCCTGGTCGGATGCAAAGCAGTCGAACGTGTTCGCCAGATCGGCGAGCAGCTGCTGCGTCCGCAGGACGGCTGCGGTCATCTGTGCGCTGCGCTCGCTCATGACCGCACCTCGACATACCGCGGCGCGGCCGAGGCGACGTGGTGCGCGGTGTTGACCGCCTTCGCGACCATGCGGGCCATCTGGTGCACCTGGTCATCGGGCAGGTCGCCCCACTGGTCCACGACCAGCACCATCTGTCCGTTGGCGTCGTAGACCACGCGGGCCTCCTCCACTGCGTTCGTGGTCCAGGGCAGCGGGTGCATCGTGAAAACGCTGTCGAAATCCGGCATCGCTCAGATCTCCGTAAGGGTTGATTTCAGCGCGGGTTCAAAACCCGCTGCGTCACCCGGCTGATCACCGCGGGCATCCAGGGCGGCATCACGCCGCGTTCGCGCGGCAGCTTTGGACGCAGCAACTCGTATTGCGCGTCGATCAGATCAGCCGCTTCGAGAAGGAACTGCGCCTCGGCAATTTCCCCTCGTTGCCAATCGCTCATCTGCTTGAGAGCCAACCGTGACGCCATCTGCCGAAGTCCCCTTGCGACAGCAGGCATCCGAGAAATTTCCGAGCCGCGCTTCAGCTCGGCCAGCGAATGCGGGGCGTGCAGGTCCAGCATCATGCGACCCTTTCAATGCGGTAGTGGCTGGGAACATCCGGATCAGCGCCGGTGCGGAACTTCTTGCCGGTGGACCGGCCATAGGCATGGGCCGCCATCTTGGCGTCTGCCGCCTCGGCCCGGCCGGCCACCGGCACCACAAATGCCTGGCCAACACGCAGCAGCTGGCAGCGCCTGCGCACCGCCGAGATGGCGCGGTTGCGCGGGTCTGCGCGGTGCGCCTCGATCCGCGAGGCTGCCGTGGCCGAGGCTGCCATCACGCGCGCCCTCGGCCAGCGCGGCGCGCTGTCTGGTCAACCACGGCATCGGCGATTGCCTGAGTGCGCGATGCCTCACGGTTGATGTATTCGCGGAATTTCTCACGGGCGGAGACGTCTGCTCGCTTCCACAGCCGCAGCAGCTTCTGGAAATCCTGCTCGACCACGTCCACGCGCGGGGCCGGCGCTTGGCGCACAATCCGCAGCGCCTCGCCGAACGATGACGCGTCCTCCTGGCCGCCAGACGTCAGCAGCCGCACCACGGCGCGCTGCTCTTCCGCATCCAGCCGGGCGATCGCATCGAGCCAGGCGCCCTTGCGGGCGATCCAGCTGCCGCCGATCATCTCGCGCACGGCGGGCACGATGTTGCGGGCACGCGCCACCGCCCGCTCGACGGTGCGGGGTGAGCAGCCGAGCTTTTCAGCCGTCGCCTTCGCGAAGGATCGGACCAAAACGACAAGCTTGTCGTTTTTATCGCGCCGGCGGTTTCCGCCCTGCTTGGTCTCCGGATACAGCTCCTCCCAGATCGTCTGGCGACGCTCCAGGAACACCGCACGGTCCAGTTCGTTGAGCTCGTGGCGCGTGAGGTTCTCGTCGATCTCCAGCGGCTCGGCCTGCAGGTCGCTCACCGGCCGGATGATGGCCGCGATCGTCGCCATGCCCAGCAGCTGCGCGCCGCGCAGCCGGTGCGCACCCGAGATCAGCGGGTAGTGGCCTGCCTCGTTCAACGGCAGCACCTCGATCGGCGCCCGTTGGCCATGCTGCGCCATGCTGGCGCCGATCATGGTGGCGTAATCCTCATCAATCGGCCGCAGCCGCCCGCTGGCGTCAACCTGGTCAACACCAATCATGACAATTTCCATTTAGGCAGCCCTCGCGTTTTGACTGTTAGGGCGTGGCGGGAGCTCGATAGGGTCGAACGTGTTGGAGCGCGGAAGCGGCGTTCCAGCAGGCGACCAGCGGGCCGGCCACAGCTGATGCAGAGGCACTCCCAGTGCCTCGCCGATCTTGGCTTCGACCTTCTGCGAGTAGTCGTGCCGCTTCAGCGTCAGCGTGATCGCATTGCGGTTGAACCCCCACGTTTCAGAGAGCGTGGTGATCGGCCCGTAGAGAATACGAAGCCGAGCCTTGATGTCCTCCGGGTGCCACCCAGTCGGAGTGCGAGCCAAAATGATCGTCCTTCATCTGCACGCCTCTAAACCGTAAGGTTCGGAAGCGTCGTTAAGCCGAATGTGATGGTAGAATACCGAATATTCGGCATGTCGCAAGGTGTGTTGTGCCGATAAACTTCTCAAACACCGATTTTTCGGTGAAAGTGGCTCTAAATGACTGATGCAAAAGAAACTTTATCGGCAAAACGCTATGCGCGATGGACCGATAAAGTTCAGATCGTGAACTTTATCGGTGAGACAGTCGCGCAGCGCCTCCGCACCGCCATCGACCGGATCGGTGGCAACAAAGCCATCATGGCTAAGACAGGCGTCCCGTCGGCCACCCTTCAGGAGTATCTGTCCGGCAGAGAGATGAAACTGTCCGCGGCGGTGATTTTCGCCAAAGAGTGCGGGGTGAACCTACTCTGGCTGGCGACTGGCGAAGGACCAATGACGGGCAGCACGGGTGAGCCGCAGGAAACTGCGCCTGTTAAAGCATTCCGAGACTTGAAGGTTGACCTGATGGCGGAAGCGTTGGAGGCGGCTCGCAAGATGTTTGCGGATGCGAAAGCCAAGCCCACAACGCGCGAGCTCGTGCAGGTGGCATTTTTGACATACGACACCTTGAACCAACAGCGTTGATCCTGTTTTGTTCTCAACTTTTTCGTGAGGTCCTCGACTCTTCGGATGTCCATCCGCAATATATGAAAATCGGCACAAAACGTGCCTTTGATCATCCGAAATGTTCGCTCAAGAGAGCCCAATGAAACCTGATGTAATCGCATCGATAGTGAAAAAAGCGGCTAGTCGAACTTCTGAACATTCACTGGATGGAGAGACGCAACACGTTTCAACCACTGTCGAAATACGCATCACTACATCAACGACCTATGGCAAACCCCAAGAGAAAGAGAGGTCCGAATGATCCGCGCAACAGTGGCTCTTACCCTCATCGTCGCGGCGTTTTCGCCTGCATACTCACAGACCAGGTCGCCGTCTGCTCTGAAATCAGCGCAACAATTTTTTGTTCCTTGCGACCGATATCACGGCACGCAACTTGAGTTTTGCAAATTTGGTCAAAAGGAATTTTCTGAAGACTGGGCCGACGCAAATGCCGGCCGTCTAGTTTCATGGAGAAATGTTGCATTTTTCTTTTCTCGTCGCGGGGCAATATACTCTAATCCTGAAGAATATATGGGCATCAAACAGAATTTGGCCGCTGCTTGTGCGTGGCGGCTTGCTGTTATCGCCGCGCCAAATGTTGAACCCACGTCGGCTGACCGGACCAATGCTGCGCAGGATTGTGACGGTTTCAACCAAGCCGATTTGGACCATATTCGCGCTGTGGCGCTGACGATTGTCAGGAACACCCCGATCCGTGACGAAGAAGACCCCAAGGCGCCCTGGGCCGACCCGACCCCACCGCCACCGGGACCTGGCCATATTCTAGCTCCCTAAGGGCCGTTTAAGACGGCTTCAATGCCACCTAAGAGGGTGCCTTCTTAAGGCTCATGGCCAAGGCGGGGATTTCCGAGAATGGTTGTCGAAAAGGCCGGATCTGGCCCGATTTCCAGAATTGAAGGTGCGCCTCATGATCGCCCGCAAACCCGCAGCAATCCCGCGAAATCCCGCCAGCGCCCGGATGATCCCGGATTTCCAGAACCTACTGTCCGGGCACAACGGTGCATCAGGTGCGGCGCCCGGTGCGGCGAACACCGTGACCTTGCGGCTGGCCGTCTGCGGCGGCCTGCAACTGAGCGTGGAACGGCCGAACGGCAGCAGCCGGGCCTTGCCCCTGCCCAACCGCAAGGCCCGCGCCA
>CAIYCW010000058.1 GCA_903924855.1 uncultured Rhodospirillales bacterium
GGCTCCACCGCGCCCCGGGCCGGGCGGCCACCCGGCCCGGGGCATTCCTATTCTCCGGAACAACCAACCTATACGGCAACCTCAAGAGACAATTGCGAGCGAAGCGAAGCAATCCACCGAACCCCACCAACCACCGACCAACCATGGCACATCATAAATAAACACACCGGAACAAATACGGCGCGCCAAACCGCGCCCCACCCTCACCGTATTTTTCCAAACCCCTGCCGCCGCGCCGCAGACAACAACCCCCGCGGCAACGGTATCCGCCCGAAATCGATCTTCGGCCGCGGCTTGCGCACACGCACCGGCCGCGGCGGCTTCTCGGCCGCAGGCACCCGAACCACCCCGGGCCGCAACACATCCGTCTCGATCGCAAGCGCCCGGCACAACGGCCGCAACACTGCCACCGCCTGCGGAGCAGCCTTCAGCAGCGCCACCATCTCAGGCTGAGCCAGCACAAACCGCAATTGCTCCGAAAGCCCCGCCGCCTCATACCCGCAGGCCCGCACCAGCCAGCCAAACCGCCCCGGCCAAACCCGCCTGCCCGATCCGCGCCGCACCCTCCGCCCCGCATCCGGCATCCCGCACGCAGCTATGGGATCCACCGCACCCGCCTCCACGGCGCACAGCTGATCTCCCCTGACGGCCACCCCCCGCCGCAAAACCACGCCGGCACGAAACCGCGCCTGCATCCGCTCCATCCGCCGCCCGATCTCACCCAGCCGCCGCCACACCAGCAGCACCAGCACGGTCGCCAACACCCCGCGCCCACCCCAGGCCGCCACACGATCGCGCAACGCGCGGATCACGTCCTGCAGACCCACAACCCCCGGTGCGGAAGAACAATTCTCCATCCACCAGTCTCTTTCACGCCACCTGGCTGACCGCAAGAAAATTCCATCCCGTAGGCCGGAAGCGCGAAGCGCCTCCGCCAAAGGGGCGTCACCACCCGATACGTCCCTTGTCTTTCTTGAACGTTGGGACCGGCGGAGGCGCTTCGCGCTTCCGCCCTACGGGTTACGACATACGGGTTACGCGCGGCGGGTCACCCGCACCGCGATCTCTTCGGCGGGTTTCGTGGTCAGGCGCGCCACCGGGCGGACGCGGTCGGGATTGAGCGGGGTGAAGTCGTAGCGTTGGGCGAGGCGGGCCAGGATCAGCGTTGCCTCGATGGTGGCGAACGCCGCCCCCACGCAGATGCGCGGGCCGTAGCCGAAGGGGATGTAGCTGCCAGGGGTTACCTCACCTTCGAAGCGGTCCGGGTCGAAGCGGTCGGCGTTTGGCCAGTTGTTGGGGCTGCGATGGATGGTCCAGGGCGCGATCATCGCCATGCAGCCGCGTTCCAGGCGGTGGCCGGCGATTTCGGTGTCCTGCTCCGCCACGCGGGGGATGAAGGTGATGGGCGGGTAGAGCCGCATCGCCTCGCGGAACATATTGCGGGTGAAGCCGAGCTGTTTGGTGTGCTCCAGCCGGATATCGGCCAGGTTTTCGCTTTCGGCGCGCAGGCGGGCGGCCAAATCCGGGCGCTGGGCGAGGATGAAGAAGCACCAGGTGAGCACGGAGGCGGTGGTTTCGTGGCCGGCGAGGAAGAACACGCCGATCTGGTCGATCAGCTCGCTTTCGCTGAACCCCTCCCCGGTGTCGGCGTCCCGCGCGGCGATGACGGCGCCCACGATGTCGTCGATGGGGGCTGCGTCCGGCGCGAGGCGGGGTTTGAGCAGGGTTGCGAGGTGGTTGCGGATGCGGGCACAGGCCTCCCGCACGGCGGCCGATTGCGGGATTTTGGCGAAGGGGCGGCCCAGCAGCAGGCGGCGGATTTCGGTGTTGGCCACACTGCGTTCGAACTGGCCGAAGGCTGCGAACACGTCCCGCGCGGTCTGCGAGGCGAGCGACTGGGTGAAGATGGTGCGGCAGATGATATCCGCCGTCAGCGCAGACATGGTGGCATCCAGCGAGATGGCGTCTCCGCTTTGGGCGGCGTCGTCCAGGATCGGTTCATAGGCGTCGATCCCGGCCTTCATCGCCTCGAAGCTGCGATTGACGCGCATGAGGGAGAAGGCGGGCTCGATCATGCGGCGCTGGCGGCGCCAGGGCGGGCCGGAGGCGACGAACATGGATTGGCCGACCAGGCCTTCGAGGGCGCCGACCATCAGGTCGTTCTTCGGAAACACGCCAAGCGGGTCGGTCAGCACCTGCACCACGGCGTCCGGCTCGTTGATCAGCACGATGCCGCGCCGGGAGCGGCCAAGCCTTCCGATGCTTGTGGTGTAGGCGATGTCCGGCATCAGGCTGAGCAGGTCGCGCTCGCCGCGCCAGGCGGCGCGGATCAGGCCGCGCACCGGGCCGGTGGGATGTGGGGCGGGCGGGCGGTAGAGGGTCATAAGTTGCGTGTGGCGCGGCGTTTGGCGATGCGCGGCATGCGGAACGGCAGCAGGGTCTGCACCCAGCGTTGCGAGAAGCGGGAGAGGTCGAGGCTTTCATGCACGCCGTGACACTCCTGCCCGCCGATCGAGGCCGCGATTTCGGAGCGTGTGTAGAACGGCGCGTCTTCCAGCCTGCGGATCAGCCGCGGCGTGCTGCCGGCATCGGCGCGGGTGGGGCGGGCGACGCCCCACAGGCCGCGGGGCAGGCTTCCGGGTGGCGGTAAGGCGGCGTCCGCGATCTCACCCTGGTCCGAGAAATGCCGGGCGAAGGCGCAAGGCGAGCCATCGGCCCTGGTGGCGTCGTAGATCACCAGCGTGTCCGCGCCCTGGGCCATGCGGGACCAGTGCCAGTGCGAAAACCCGCTCTCCAGCGGGGCCGCGCCATGGTTGCTGTCGAAATAGCCCTGCCCCTGCCAGGACAGGCGGGGTTCGCCCAGCTCCAGGCTCACCCGGGCGGTGGGGGCGAAGGGGCGCCAGACATGGGCACCCTGCGGGTTGAGGGTGACCGCGTGGTCGATCGGCGCCGGCGTGTGCACGCGCAGCCGGCCTTCCAGCTTGCTGGGGATCGGCATGCAGCGCTCGTTGATGTCGATCTGCAGCACATCGCCATCCCAGGACACGCAGGACGGGCCGATGCTGAAGCGCTCCGGGCTGCGGGTGATGTCGGCCCGGCCGCGCTCGGTCATCGCCCAGCGCGGCACGTCGCCATACAGCGCCACGTTGAGGGCGCAGAACTGCTCGGGATCAGCCAGGCCCCGCCTGCGGGCGGCAGCGTAATAGGGGGAGAAGACGGAGCCCACGAAGGCGATGATGGTGAGGCCGTAGCGGCCACAGTCACTCAGCGCGTCGACATACCACCAGGCGTAGCCGTTGGGGCGGACGATCTGGGCAAAGCCGCCACCGGCCGTGAAAGCTGCATATCCCGCAGAATCGCGGCCGCCGCGAGCCGGCCCGACATCGCCGCCATCGGCACCCCCGGGCCCGGATGCGCGCTGCCGCCAGCGAGATACAGCCCCTGGATCAGACTGCGCGAGGCCGGACGGCGGAATGGGGCCATTGAGCCATGCGTCGCCCGACCGTAGAGCGCGCCGCCGGTCGCCGGGAAAAGCTGGTTCCACTGCGTCGGCGTGGTGATCGTGCAGCTCTGCCGGTCCTGCGTGGGGTCCGGCGTGATCTCCAGACCACAGCGGCGCAGAACGCTCATCGTGCTCGCCTGACATGCCTCGATCTCCGCCTCGGTGAAGTCATGTGTGTCGCCGATCGCCGGCGCGTTGGTCAGCACCAGCAGGCGTTGCGGCCCGGTGCTGTCCTCGGCCACATCGCCGCGGTCCTGCGCGCAGACATAGACGGTGGGGCGGCCGGGGATGCGCCTTTGGGTGAAGATGTCATCGAACTCGGCCTGATAGGCGTTGGAGAAGAACACGTTGTGGCGCAGCAGCGGAAAGCCGGTGGCCGGCGCGTTCATCGCCCAGGTGACGGCGGAGAGCGAGCGCACGCCCTCGGGCTTGGCCACCGCGCGCTGGGCGCTGGCGCCGAGCAGGCCGGTGGCAAGGGCTGCGTGGTCGCCGTTGAACACCACGGAGCCGGCCTCGAAGCGCTCGCCATTGGCCAGCGACACGCCGGTGACGCGGCCGGTCTTGGTGGTGATCTCGCGCACCACGTGGCCGTAATGGAAATGCGCGCCAAGGCTGATGGCCAGCGCTTCCAGCGCGCGGGCGATCTGGTGCATGCCGCCATCGACCATCCACACGCCAGCCTGTTCGACATGGGCGACGAGCATGAGTGTTGCCGGCGCCAACCAGGGGGAGGAGCCGCAATAGGTGGCGTAGCGGCCGAAGAGCTGGCGCAGCCTTGGGTCGCGGAAATGCTCGGCAATGCCCTTCCACATCGTGGCGAACGGGCTCATGCCGAGCAGCTCGTTGGGCGCCAGCAGCCCCACGCGGCGGGCGAGCTCGAAGGCGCTGCCAGGCTGCTGGCTGCAGATGAAGGGCTTTTCCAGCGTGCGGTAGATCTTGCCGGCGCGGGCGCAGAAATCGCGATAGCCGCGCGCCTCGGCGGGGCCTGCAAACGCCGCGATCGCCTCGGCGGACCGGCCGATATCGGCGAACAGATCAAGCCTGCCCCCGCCATCCCAGGCATGGCGCGCCAGGATCTCGGCGGGCCGCAGGGTCAGATGCTGTTCCAGCGTGGTGCCGGCGGCGGCGAACACCGCATCGAACACGAAGCGCTTGGTGAACACGGTGGGGCCGGCATCGATCGGCGCATCCGGCGTTCCAAGCTGGCGCAGCTTGCCGCCGGGGGTGGGTTGTTTCTCCACCACCGTCACGTCCAGACCGGCGGCGGCGAGCTCGACCGCGGCCACCAGACCGGCGATGCCCGCGCCCACCACCACGATCTTCCGCCTTGGCATGCCCGTTCCCGACCCCTGCAGGTGTCAACCTTGCCTGACATTCCAGCGCCCGCCGCATCGCGTCAAGCCGCAGACGGGTTTTGCCATCTTGGCGTCGTGGAAATCACGGCGCAGCATAGACCATCCTTCACCCTCAACGGAGCACCGCCCCATGCAGAACAGCGACGAGATCTGGCGTTATGTGGACGCCAAGCGCGAGGAGTTCATCGACCTTGCCAACCGCGTCTGGGCCACGCCGGAGACCTGCTACACCGAGTTCAAATCGGTCGCCGAGCATGTGCGGGAGCTGCAGCGCGAGGGCTTTCGCATCACCGAGAACGTGGCGGGGCTGCCCACCGCGGTGATCGGCGAGGCAGGCCAGGGCGGTCCGGTGATCGCCATTCTGGGCGAATATGACGCGCTGCCCGGCCTGTCGCAGGAGGCCGGTGTCGCCGAGCATCGCCCGCTGCCCGGCAACGGCCACGGCCATGGCTGCGGCCACAACCTGCTGGGCTCGGCCGCCCTGCTCGCCGCCACCGCGGTGAAGGACTGGCTGGAGGAGACCGGCACCCCGGGCCGCGTGCGCTACTATGGCTGCCCCGCCGAGGAAGGCGGCGCCGGCAAGGCGTTCATGGTGCGTGACGGCGCGTTCGATGACGTGGACATCGCCATCACCTGGCATCCCAACGCCTTCAACGAGGTGGCGGACGCGCTGTCGCTCGCCAACAACCGCGTTGATTTCGTCTTCACCGGCCGCGCCAGCCATGCCGCAGCCTCCCCGCATCTGGGCCGCTCGGCGCTCGATGCGGTGGAGCTGATGAGTGTCGGCGTGAACTATCTGCGCGAGCACGTGCCGTCCGACAGCCGCATCCACTACGCCATCATCGATGGCGGCGGCATCGCCCCCAACGTCGTGCAATCCAAGACCCGCGTGCGCTACGCCATCCGGGCGGCCGATGTGGTCCAGCTGAAGGAGCTGGTCGAGCGGGTGAAGAACGTGGCGCGCGGTGCCGCGCTGATGACCGACACCCAGGTCGACATTCAGATCCTGGCGGGTGTGGCCAATCTGCTCGCCAACACCCCGCTTGAGGATGCGATGCGCGCGGTGATGGAGCGGCTTGGCCCGCCGGATTGGGACGAGGCGGACCGCGAATTCGCCCGCAAGATCCAGGCGACCCTGTCCAAGGGCGACATCATGAACTCCTATCGCCGCGTGGGCGTTGCCTATGATCCGGACATGGTGCTGCACACCGGCCTGGTGCCGAAGGACGCCAAGAAGGTGGCGATGATCGGCTCCACCGATGTGGGCGATGTCAGCTGGGTGGTGCCGACCGTGCAGGCGCATGCCGCAACCTACGCCATCGGCACGCCGGGCCATTCCTGGCAGCTGACCGCGCAGGGCATGATGCCGGCGGCGCACAAGGGCATGGTGTTCGTCTCCAAGGTGATGGCCGGCACCGCGATCGAGGCGCTGAAGAACCCCGCTTTGATCGCCGCCGCCAAGGCCGACCTTGCGGCCCGCACCAAGGACACGCCCTATGTCTCGCCGATCCCGGCGGATGTGCAGCCGCCGCTCGCCGCCATGGCGCTGTCGGCCGGCTGAACCATGCGCCAGGTCACCCTTCCCTGCGGCACCCGGGTTGCGTGTCTCGGGCAGGGCACCTGGCACATGGGCGAACGCGGCTGCGACCCCAAGGCCGAGGCGGACGCGCTCCGCCTCGGCCTCGATCTCGGCCTGACCCTGATCGACACCGCCGAGATGTATGCCGATGGCGGGGCGGAGCGTGTGGTGGCACAGGCCATTGCCGGCCGGCGGGACGAGGTCTTCCTCGTCTCCAAGGCCTATCCGCAGAACGCCTCACGGGCGCGGGCAAAGCGCGCCTGCGAGGCATCGCTGCAGCGCCTCGGCACCGACCATCTCGACCTCTATCTCCTCCATTGGCGCGGCGCCGTGCCGCTCGCCGAAACGGTGGAGGCCTTCGAAGCCCTGAAAGCCGAAGGCAAGATTCTGCGCTGGGGCGTGTCCAACCTCGATCCGGACGATATGGCGGAGCTGGGGGCGGTGCCGGGCGGAGGCGCCTGCTCGGTCAACCAGGTGCTCTACAACCCCGAATTCCGTGGCATCGAGTTCGATCTGCTGCCCCAGGCGAAGGCAAGCGGGATGCCGATCATGGCCTATTCCCCGTTAGGCCAGGGCGGCGCGCTGCTGCGCAACCGGGCGCTGCTTGCCGTTGCCGCACGACACGCCGCCACCCCGGCGCAGGTCGCACTGGCCTGGGCCCTGCGCCATCAGACCATCATCGCCATCCCCAAAGCGGCCACGCCCCAGCATATCACCGCCAACGCACAGGCGGCTGAGCTGGTGCTCACACCCCAGGACCTTGCCGAGATCGACGCTACCTTCCCACCCCCACGCCGGCCAACACCGCTGGCGATGCTGTAGGCGCCCCTGGTTCAGACCACCCGCACCGGCACCCGTGGCATCATCCGATCGAACAGCCGCGACCAGGCCTGCTTGCGCTGCTCCGTCACCCGCGACAGCAGCCAGATCACCGCAAACACCCCAAACGAGCTGAAGCCGCGCTGCGGCCAACTGCCAACCGGCCATGGCGACAGCGCCACGGACAGTTCCAGCAGCGGGTAGTGAAACAGGTAAAGCGCGAAACTCGCCCCCGCCAACGCCGTCACCGGCCGGGCGATGGCCATTAGCACCGGCGATACCAGCCGCCGCGCCGCATTCACCCCGACAATCACACAGCCAAAGGAGACCGCCGTCAGCATGTTCTGCTGTGCATCCCAAACCCGCGCCCAGGTCACCGGCGCGAAATCCAGCGCCGCAAAACCCGGCAGATCCGACCACGGCAACCAGGCAAACAGCCCAATGCCCGCCAGGATCAACGCAACGCCCATCCTGGCGCCAACCCGGTCCCGCAGCACCACCGGCAGCAAGGCCGCCCCGAACAGCCAAAGCGGCGCCAGCACCACGATGCGCGGGCCGGCCAGAGCAGCCGCCATCAGCACGCCCACCACCCGCAGCCGCGCCGGCAGATAAAGTGCCAGGCCAAATCCCAGATAATACCAGCACTCGAACATCAACGACCAGTACGGCTCGTTGGAGCCGAAGATCCAATGGATATCCCACACATCGCCCAGAAACAGCGCATTGCTGATGAACAGCACCATGGGCGGAATATCCGCCGATGATGGCGGAACCCGCCCAGGACTGCCCAGCGCCAGACAGGCCAGGTTGCATGCAAGCGTCAGGATCAGCGCCGGCCCCGCCACCGAATACACCCGCGCCAGCCGCGCCACCGCATAACGCCGCGCCGACACCCGGCCGCCACGCACCGAATAGGCGATCAGAAAGCCGGACAGCACAAAGAACACGTCCACCGCCCGGCCGCCTAGAAAGCCGAACTGCCAGAACAGGCCGCCGCTGAAGCGATGATAGGAAAAATGCAGCACAAACACCGCAAGCGCTGCCAGAACCCGCACCAGGTCAAGCAACACGGATGTCTCAGCCGCCAATCGCGGCACGATCCGCTCCGGCATGTCGGCGCAGTGGGACGTCATGTTGCACCTGCTGAGACGCTGTCGGGCCGGACCATAGGGCGGCCACACGCAGCGTCAAACCGGAAGGATCGTCACGCGTCCTCCAGCACCCGCCCCCGCGCCGCCACCTGCGGCAATTTCGGAATCAGACACTCCGGCAACCGCTTCGGCGCATCCGGCAGCAGCGGCAAAGGCTGCGGCTCACGCGGCGGATCACCGGACCAGCCACCGCTGGAACGCCGTGTCACAATGATCTCGCGCACCGCGATGATCAGCGGAATGCCAAACGTGAGCCCGCCACTCAGCAGGACATGCTGCAACCCATCGGTCATGCAAACCTCCTGCCCATCAGTTCAACCGAACCGGGCCGGGTTTTTCAACACAAACCGACAGAGCCGCGACCAGCCCGCCCCTATTCGGTGGCGAGACCCACCCGAATGCCGTGCGAGCCGTCCTCCAGCTGCACCATCGCCAGCGCCAGGCGATTCTCCGCCCCCCAGGCGACGAATTGCTGCCACACGTCATGGGCCGGATCCTCAGGATTGCGCACATCGAGATGCGCCCCCTTGAACCCATCAAACTCCCGCGCAATCGGGAACGGCTTGATCGACTCGATCCCCGGGCGCCCCTTGCGGGCGCGGGCAAAGCGGGCAATCTGCGTTGCGATCTGCGACTTGATCTCGGTGAACTGCGCCTCGGCGCGCGGAATCCGGTTCGCCAGACGCTCCGCCTCCTCCCGCGCCACACGGGCCTTCATCGCCTGCACATAGGCCTGCTGCTTGTCGCTGCCTGCGGCCTTCTGCTTGCCGAGGCGGTCCTCAAGTTTGTCGAGCATGAAATCTCCCTGGGAATGCCGCATCGTATAGACGCCTTGGCCAGCAAAGAAAATCGGCCACCACCGTCACATCACTGGGAAATGCCGCACAAAACGGGCAAAAGCCATGCAACAGAACATTGGCAGCCCTGTTGACATCCAGGCAGCCTGGCGCAGATCACCACTCCAAACACCACGCGCATGACAATCGTCACGCGAAGATGGCCTGACCAGGAGCCCGCCATGAGCCTCACACGCCGCAGCCTGCTGGCCGCGTCCGCCGCCGCCCCGCTCGCCGCCCCCGCCCGGCTGCGCGCCCAGGGCGCCACGCCGATCCGCATCGGCGAGATCAACTCCTACACCGCCATCCCCGCCTTCACCCTGCCCTATCGCCGCGGCATGGAGCTGGCGGTGGAGCAGATCAACGCCCAGGGCGGCGTGCTGGGCCGCCATATCGAGCTGCTGGTGCGCGACGACGCCGGCAAACCGGATGACGCGATCCGCCTTGCCACCGAACTGCTCGGCGAACAGAAGGTCGATGTGCTGGCCGGCGGCTTCCTGTCCAATGTTGGCCTGGCGCTCAGCGATTTCGCGCTGAAGAACAAGACCATGTTCATCGCAGGCGAACCGCTCACCGACGCTCTGGTCTGGGAAAAAGGCCATCGCTACGGCTTCCGCCTGCGCCCCTCCACCTACATGCAGGCGGCCATGCTGGTGGAGGAGGCCGCCAAGCTGCCCGCCACACGCTGGGCCACGGTGGCGCCCAACTACGAATACGGCACCTCCACGGTGAAATGGTTCAAGCAGCTGCTCCAGGCCAGGCGCCCCGATGTGCGCTTCGTCGCCGACCAGCTGCCCCCGCTCGGCAAGATCGACGCCGGCGCCACCGTGGCCGCCATCGAGGCCGCCAAGCCGCAGGCCATCTTCAACGTCACCTTCGGGCCGGACCTCACCAATTTCGTCCGCCAGGGCAACACGCGCGGCCTGTTCGACAACCGCGACGTGGTCAGCGTGCTGACCGGAGAGCCCGAATATCTCGACCCGCTGGGCGACGAAACGCCACAGGGCTGGATCGTCACCGGCTATCCGGTCACCGGGGTCACCGACCCCACCAACCTCGCCTTCATCGCCGCCTACAAGGCCAAATGGGGCGAAATGCCGAAAATGGGCTCGGTGGTCGGCCATGCGCTGATCACCAGCATCGTGGCCGGCATTGCCAAATCCGGCTCGGTGGAGCAGGAGAAGATGGCCGATGGCTTCCCCGGCGCCAGCTTCGCCACCCCGTTCGGCCGCGCGTTGTGGCGCACCCAGGATCATCAATCCACCCTCGGCACCTATGTCGGCCGCACCGCGTTGAAGGACGGCCACGGCACGATGGTGGAATGGCGCTATGAGGACGGCGCCTCCGCCCTGCCGCCCGACGATGTGGTCAAGGCGCTGCGACCCGCATAGACGGTGATGTCGTTCGCCCTGCAGGCACTGACCGGGCTTGCCGGCGCATCCTCGCTGTTTCTGGTGGCGTGCGGCCTGTCGGTGATCTTCGGCGTCACCCGGGTGGTAAATTTCGCCCATGGCTCGCTGTTCATGCTCGGCGCCTATCTCGGCTGGAGCCTGCTGCGCCTGCTGCCGCACACGCCGTGGGGCTTTGGGCTGGGGGTTGCCGGTGCCGCAATCGGTGTTGCCGCGATCGGCGCCGTGCTGGAGATGGCGGTGCTGCGCCGGCTCTATGCGGCACCGGAGCTGCTGCAGCTGCTGGCCACCTTCGCCCTGGTGCTGATCATCCAGGATTGCGTCCAGGCGATCTGGGGCCCAGCCGAGCTGAGCCTGCCGCGCCCGCCCTTTCTGCGCGCATCCATCACCATCCTGGGCGGGCGCTTCCCGCGCTATGATCTGTGGCTGATCATGGCAGGCCCGCTGGTGCTGGGCCTGCTGCATCTGCTGTTCGCCCGCACGCGCTTTGGCATGGTGGTGCGCGCGGCCACCGAAAACCGCGCCTTGGTGGCAGCCTTTGGCATCGATCAACGCCGCCTGTTCACCCTGGTCTTCAGCCTCGGCGCGGGGCTGGCCGGGCTGGGCGGCGCGCTGTCGCTGCCCGATGGCTCGGCCAATATCGGCCTTGATCTGCGCAGCATCACCGATGCCTTCGTGGTGGTGGTGGTGGGCGGCATGGGCTCGATCGCCGGCGCCTACCTGGCGGCGGTGCTGATCGGCGTGCTGCAATCGCTGGGCCTGGTGTGGCTGCCGCAAGGCAGCCTGGTGCTGGTCTTCGTCATCATGGCGGCGGTGCTGGTGATCCGCCCGCAAGGCCTGCTGGGGCGTGCCGGCAGCGAGACCGGCCAGCCCGATCGCCCCACCCCGATGCGTGCGGCCTCCGCCGGCGGGCGCATCGCATTCGCCGTGCTGGTCTGCGCCCTCGCACTGGCCGGCTCGCTTGCAGGGCCGTTCTGGCTTGCGGTGCTCACCGAAGCCGTCATCGCCGTGCTGTTCGCAGCCTCCTTGCATGTGATGCTGGGCCCGGGCGGCATGATCAGCTTCGGCCATGCCGCCTGGTTCGGCATCGGCGCCTATGCGGCAGGGCTTGCCGCCACGTCGCTTGCCGCCCCGCTGCCGATCTCCTTGCTGGCGGCCCCGGTCGCTGCCGGCCTGATCGCCCTGCTGATCGGCCAGGTCGTGGTGCGCCTGTCCGGCGTGGCGCTGGCCATGCTCACCCTTGCCTTCGCGCAGATCGCCTGGGCGGTGGCGGTGCAATGGACGCAGCTGACCGGCGGGGATGACGGCATTCTGGGCATCTGGCCCGGCCTCACGCCGCGCGGCTATTTCCTGCTCTGCCTGGCCGTGTGCGCGATCGGCACGGCGCTGCTGCGCCAGACCCTGTTTGCCCCGTTCGGCCTCGCACTGCGCGCGGCGAGAGACGCACCGCTGCGCGCCGCCGCAAGCGGCCTGCCGATCGCAAGGCTCAGGCTTGCGGCCTTCGTGCTGTCCGGCACCGCCGCAGGGCTTTCCGGCGGCCTGTCCGCCTTCGCCAAGGGCAGCGTGTTTCCAGCCTCCCTTGCCATCGACCGTTCGGTGGATGCGCTGTCGATGGTGCTGCTGGGCGGGGTGCAGAGTGTGAGCGGCCCGGTGATCGGCGCCCTCGCCTATACCGGGCTGTTCGACACGCTGCTGCTGGCCTCCAGCCATTGGCGCCTGTGGCTGGGCTGCGCCCTGCTGGCCCTGGTGTTGATCCGGCCGCAAGGTCTGGCCGGACGGGGTGCGGGGCGCGCCGCATGACCCTGCTGCGGGCGGACGATCTTTCGGTGGCCTTCGGCGCGCATCAGGCGCTGTCAGAGGTCAGCCTCAGCGTCGCCGCGGGGGAGATGGTGGCCCAGATCGGCCCGAACGGCGCCGGCAAATCCACCCTGTTCAACCTGCTCGGCGGCCAGCTGGCCGCGCAATCGGGGCGCATCACCCTGCGCGGCGTAACGCTTGCCAAGGCTGACCCGGCCGCGTTCTGCCGCAGCGGCATCGGCCGCATTTTCCAGATCACCCGATGCTTCGCCTCGATGACGGTGCTGGCCTGCGTGCAGACGGCCATGCTGGCGCATCACCGCCAGATCTGGCGCTTTCTCCGCCCGGCGGAGCGTGCCTTTCGGCCAGAGGCGTTGGACGTGCTGGCACGCTGCGGCCTGGGCGATCAGGCCGGCCGAGACGCGGCGAGCCTCGCCTACCCGGACCAGAAGCGGCTGGAGCTTGCGGTGGCGCTTGCCTCAAACCCGGCCGTGCTGTTGCTGGACGAGCCGGCCTCCGGCCTCGCCGCCCCCGAGCGTCTGGCCATGATGCGCCTGGTGGCAGAGCTCGCGCGCCAAGGCATCGCCGTGCTGTTCAGCGAGCACGACATGCAAAGCGTGTTCGGCTTTGCCGATCGCATCATCGTCCTGCACCAGGGCCGCGTGATCGCCACCGGCACGCCGAGCGACATCCGCACCAACCCCCAGGTGCAGGACGTCTATCTCGGCGGCAACCAACCTAACGAATGAAAGTTTCTTTGGTTCTTTTTTTTCAAAGAAAGAACTTCTTTTTTGAAAAAAAGAAGCAAAAAACTTTCACTCGTTTTGGCTTACTTGCGGGGCAGGTGCTGGGCGATGTACGGGGGCAGATGGAAGGCCGCGGCGTGGATCTCGGGGGTCCAGTAGCGGGTCTGGCCGATGATGCCGGCGGCCTCGGCCCGGGTCCGGACGGTCTCCACCGGCACCGCATCCAGCCCTGCCTGCTTGGCAGCGAAGCCCAGCGTCATGTAACCGCCCACATAGGTCGGCACCGCCGCCACATAGGCGCCGACATGCGGGATGAACTTGGCGCGGCGCAGCGAGCTGTCGTGCAGCTCGTCATGCTGCATGAACGGCACGCCGCACTGGTTCACCACCAGCCCGCCCGCGGTCAGAATGCGCGCGCAATTGGCGTAGAACTCATCGGTGAACAGCACCTCGCCCACCCCGATCGGATCGGTGCTGTCGACGATGATGGCATCGAAGGTCCCATCCCCAGCGCGCTTCACGTAGTCAATGCCGTCGCCGACGATGATTTCGGCGCGGGGATCGTTCCAGGCATCGCCAGCAATGGAAGGCAGGAACTCCTTGGACAGGCGGATCACCTCACCATCGATCTCCACCATCACTGCGCGCTTCACCCCGTGATGCTGCAGCACACGGCGCAGCACGCCGCCGTCGCCGGCGCCGATGATGAGCACGGTTTCCGCCGCCCCATGGGCCAGCAGCGGCACGTGGGTCAGCATTTCCTGGTAGACGAATTCGTCGGCCTCGGTGATCTGGATCGCGCCGTCCAGCACCATCACGCGGCCATGCGAGAAGCTTTCGAAAATGACGATGTCCTGGAACTCGCTCTGCACCCGTGCGAGTTCGCGCTTGATCAGGAAGCGCTGTCCCCAATCGGGGTAGAGGGTTTCATTGATCCAGCTATCAGTCGTCATGGACGTCTTTCCCTATCATAGAAGCGGGCGCACGAAAAAACACGGCCCGGGCCAATCCGCCCGGGCCGTGTAATACGTCAAAGAACGAAGTGCTAACCGATCAGGCCGCGGCGCTGTTCGCCGAGGTCGACGCGGGTAGGCGTGAACGCGGCCTTCAGCACCGGCAGCGACAGATGCGGATCGCAGGCGCCGCACATGAAGATGTCGATGGCCGCGAAATCGCGCTCCGGCCAAGTGTGGATGGAGATATGGCTTTCCGCCAGCACGACCACGCCCGACACGCCGCCATTGGGCGAGAAGTGGTGGAAATGGCTGTGCAAAATCGTCGCGCCGGCCTCCTCGGCCGCCGTGCGTAGCGCCTGGTCGATCAGGTCGGGATCGCCGAGGTTGCTGGCCCCCCATAGGTCGATCAGCAAATGGGTTCCGGCGAATTTCACACCGTCACGTTCAACAAAGTAATCCTTCTGCACCTCGATCTCGGTGCCGACGGAC
>CAIYCW010000059.1 GCA_903924855.1 uncultured Rhodospirillales bacterium
GCGGATGACGCTTCGCTCTTCCGCCCTACGTCGGCCGTGAGGGCTCACGACAAAGGTCCCTCGGCGGATGACGCTTCGCTCTTCCGCCCTACGTCGGCCGTGAGGGCTCACGACAAAGGTCCCTCGGCGGATGACGCTTCGCTCTTCCGCCCTACGTCGGCCATGGGGTCTCACGACAAAGGTCCCTCGGCGGATGACGCTTCGCTCTTCCGCCCTACGTCGACCGTGAGGGCTCACCACGCCCCCTCGGCGGATGACGCTTTGCTCTTCCGCCCTACGGGTTTTGCGCAATTGTTGAAGGGCGGGATGTCTGATACCGCCTGGCCATGCCCAATTATCGACGCCGCTGGATCGCCGGTGGTTGCTATTTCTTCACGGTGACGCTTGCGGACAGGCGATCCGATCTGTTGACCACGGAGATCGCAACACTGCGCCAGGCCGTGCGGAAAATCCGCCTCCAACGCCCGTTTGACATAAACGCATGGGTCGTGCTGCCGGACCATATGCACTGCGTTTGGACCCTGCCGGATGGGGACCGCGACTATGCCGGACGGTGGCGCGCGCTCAAGACGGAGTTCACCAAACGCCTGGGCACCGCTTCACCGTGGCAGACGCGTTATTGGGAACACACAATCCGCGATGCGGCCGATGACGCGGCCCATGTGGATTATGTGCATTTCAACCCGGTGAAGCATGGCTACGTGACCCACGCCGCCGATTGGCCCCATTCCACGTTCCGGCGTGCGGTGGCGGCCGGGATGTATCCCGCGGATTGGGCCGGGCCAGCGGCAGAACCCGATGAGACCGGGGAATCGTAGGGCGGAAAAGGCGAAGCCGTCATCCGCCATCGCACCTCACCGCAACAACCCTTCGGCGGATGACGCTTCGCTCTTCCGCCCTACGATTGTTGGGATGGCGCTCGGACGCTGTGATCCACGGATCCGCCTCGATCGGATGGCCTCTGGCGGGTGAATGATTCCATATTTTCCATATAAATTCCAACGATCCGGAATGTATATTGTTTTATACCTATTGATAAATTCCACAGTTATTGAATACAAACATTAAATATTCTGAATGCGTCCATAAGTACTTGGCATTCTGTGATGAGTTGTGTTTTCCTTCTGCCGCCAACACGACATCACAGGAGTATCGGATGACACGCATCTCGACCCTTCTGGCTGCCTCGGCGCTTTGCGTATTCGGTGCCGCATCAGCCAATGCCATTCCCATAGCCTTTCAGACCACACTGACCCTTGGAGACATGGCAGGGGGTGCCAATGCCGCGAGTTACACCGGCACGGGCGGGACCAATGCCGGCCTGCTGGTGGATGCGCTGAGCTTCAATCCCGGTGGGGTGGAGATTTTGGTGTCCACCTCGGCGTTTGGCGGCAATGCCGGCGCCACGGGGGATGTGGTGACGTTCACGCCGAACCCGATCAATGCCGGCAACACGCTGGTGGACATGAATTGGGACACCTACAGCTTCACCGCCACCACGGTGGCGTTCACCACCAATGCGGTGACCAATGCGGTGAACTATCTGTTCGCCGGCAATTTCCATGACTCCTCCGGCTTCTTCGCCGACCAGACGGCGGATCTGTCGCTGGGCTTCACCCAGACCGGATCAGGCGTGGCGCCGTCCTTCTCCGGCACGTTCGACAGCCCGCAGACCATCCAGGTGCCGGAGCCGATGTCGGTGGCGATGATGGGGGCCGGGCTTGCCGGGCTGGCCCTGGCGCGGCGCCGGCGGGCGTGAGTTTTCGTGGGGCGGAACAGGCGAAGCCGTCATCCGTCATGGGGTCTCATCACAAAGACCCTTCGGCGGATGACGCTGCGCTTTTCCGCCCTACGACAGCCGCGTGGGGTGGAAAAGGCGAAGCCGTCATTCGCCGTGGGGTCTCATCACAAAGACCCTTCGGCGGATGACGCTTCGCTCTTCCGCCCTACGACAGCCGCGTGGGGCGAAAGAGGCGAAGCCGTCATCCGCCATCGGGTCTCACCGCAACGATCCTTCGGCGGATGACGCTTCGCTCTTCCGCCCTACGACAGCCGCGTGAGGCGGAAGAGGCGAAGCCGTCATTCGCCATGGGGTCTCATCACAAAGACCCTTCGGCGGATGACGCTGCGCTTTTCCGCCCTACGGGGTCGGTTAGGCGTAGTTCATCATGATGGTTTTCTTGTGGGTGAAGTGCTCCAGCATGCTCTCAAGGCTTGCTTCCTTGCCGAGACCGGAGCTCTTCACGCCGCCATAGGAGAGGTTGGCCTGCACCACCAAATTCTGGTTGATCTGCACCAGACCCGCCTCCAGGCGGTGGGCGAATTCCAGGCCGATCTTGAGGTTGTTGGTCCAGACCGAGGCGGCCAGGCCGTATTCGCTGTCATTGGCCGCCGCCAGCACCGAGTCCGCGTCGTCGAACGGGAAGATGCAGGTCACGGGGCCGAAGATCTCCTCGGTCACCAGGCGGGAGCTGGGCGGCAGATTGGTGAAGATATGCGGCTGGACGAATTTGCCGGCGGCCAAGGCCGGGTCGGTCGGCATGGTGGAGCAGGCGCGGCCGTTAGCACCTGGGGTTGCCAGGCCCTCGGCGATGAAGCCCTTCACGCGGGCCATCTGATCATCGCTGATGATGGTGCCGATATCGGTGCGCTCATCGAGCGGATCGCCCATCACCATCTGGTCCACACGCTCGGCCATGGCGGCGACGAAGCGCTCATAGATCGGCCGTTCGACATAGATGCGCGAGGCCGCGGTGCAGCTCTGGCCCTGGCGGGTGAAGCGCATCGAGGTCAGAGCGCCGGCCACCGTCTTCTCAAAGTCGCAATCGGCGAAGATGATCATCGGCGATTTGCCGCCAAGCTCCAGCGTGACCGGGATCAGCTTCTCGGCGGCCGCCTTGGCGACGATGCGCCCGACGGGCACGGAGCCGGTGAAGGTGACCTTCTTCACCTCCGGATGGACCACCAGTGGCGCGCCGCATTCCGGGCCGAAGCCTGAGAGCATGTTGAAGCAGCCAGGCGGCAGCACGCGGTTCATCAGCTCGCAGATGCGCAGCACGGCGAGCGGAGCCTCCTCGGCGGATTTCACCACCACCGTGTTGCCGGCCACCAGAGCGGGCGCGATCTTGAGGCTCATCAGCAGCAGCGGCACGTTCCACGGAATGATGGCGCCCACCACGCCGAGCGGCTCGCGCACGGTGACGGAGAGCACGTTGGGGGCGAAGGGCACGCTCTCGCCTTTGATTTCGGAGCCGAGGCCGCCGAAGAATTCCAGCACATCCGCCACCGTGTTGGCTTCCACGCGGCTTTCGGTGCGCAGCGCCTTGCCGGTTTCAAGCGCGATGAGGCGGGCGATCTCCTCCACGTGCTGCTTGATCAGCGCCGAGCATTGCGCGACGAGAGCGCCGCGCTTGCGCGCCGGCATGCGGGCCCAATCCTTCTGGGCGCGGGCGGCGTCCTTCACGGCTGCGTCCACATCGGCGGCGTCGCCATCGGCGGCGCGGGCGATCTCGATGCCGGTGGCGGGGTTCACCACGGCGAAGGTTTTGCCCGACACGGCCGGCACCAGCTTGCCACCGATCAGATGCACGCCGGAGAGCAGGCGGGCGAGTTGCTTTTCGTCCAGCATCGGCTCGACCGGAGCCGTGATCGCAGCGTGCGCATGTGTGTCGGGCATGGGGGTTCCTCCGTTTATGACAGTCATATAGAGAGTGGGCGCATTCCTACCAATCCCCCCGCAACCCTTGTCCATGGACACATATAATATGACGAATGCTGCTCCCACCGGCCCGCTGGCCGGGCTGCGCGTGCTTGACCTCACCCGCGTGCTGGCGGGGCCGACCTGCACGCAGATGCTGGGCGATCTGGGGGCGGAGGTGATCAAGATCGAGAAGCCGGGCGCTGGCGATGATACGCGCGGCTTTGCGCCGCCCTTCATGCCGGGGACGCGGGAGAGTGCGTATTTCGTGGGTGTGAACCGCAACAAGCGCTCGGTGACGGTGGATATCGCCAAGCCCGAGGGCCAGGCGATCGTGAAGCAGCTGCTGGCGAGCTGCGATATTCTGGCGGAGAACTTCAAGGTGGGCGCCTTGGCCAAGTATGGCCTGGGCTATGAGCAGGTGCATGCGGAATTCCCGCGCGTGATCTATTGCTCAATCACCGGCTTCGGGCAGACCGGCCCCTATGCGCCGCGCCCGGGCTACGACAGCCTGGTGCAGGCGATGGGTGGTGTCATGAGCCTGACCGGCGAGCCGGACGGGCTGCCGCAGAAGGTGGGCATTCCGGTGGCGGATCTGTTCGCGGGGCTGTACGGCTGCATCGGCATTCTGGCGGCACTGCGCCATCGCGAGCAGACCGGCATCGGCCAGCAGGTGGATATCGGCATGCTGGACACGCATGTGGCGTGGCTGGCCAATCAGGGCATGAACTATCTGGCCACCGGCGAAATTCCGCCGCGCCTGGGCAATCAGCATCCCAACATCGTGCCGTATCAGGTGTTCCCGACCAAGGACGGCTACATGGTGCTGTCGGTCGGCAACGACCCGACCTTTGCCCGCTTCTGCCAGAACACCGGGCTCGAGCATCTGCTGGCCGATGAGCGCTTTGCCACCAACGCGGCGCGCGTGGCCAACCGCCAACTGGTGACGGACACGCTGACCCCCACGATGATGACCAAGACCACCACGGAATGGGTGGATCTGCTGGAATCGCTGAAGATCGGCTGCGGCCCGATCAACAATCTGGCGCAGGTCTTCGCCGATCCGCATGTGCAGGCGCGCGGCGTGGTGGTGCAGATGCCGCATGCGCAGGCGGATGGCGGGCAGGTGAAGGTGATCGCCAACCCGGTGCGCCTGTCCGAAACACCTGCCGACTACCGCATCACACCGCCGATGCTGGGCGAGCACACGGATGAGGTGCTGCGCGAGGTGCTGGGAATGGATGAGGGTGCCATCGCCAGGCTGCGGGCGGATGGGGTGGTTTGAGGGTGCGCGCCAGGTGGAAGCGGCTTTGCCGCTTCCACCCCACGTTTGTGCATCTCCGCAGTCAGTGTCGGACTGAAAGCGAATAGAAGTCTTTTTGCTTCTTTCTGTTCACAAAAAGAAGACTCTTGCCTCCAACTCACCCCCGCGACATGCGCGGCAGGAACCCGGCCAGCAGGCCGATCGCCGGCAGAAAGGCGCACAGCTCAAAGACGGTGCGCACGCTGGTCGCATCCGCAAGCCAGCCCATAGCCGCTGCCGCCACGCCGCCCACGCCGAATGCCAGGCCAAAGAACAGGCCGGAGATCATGCCGACCCGCCCTGGCACCAACTCCTGCGCATAGACCACAATCGCCGAGAACGCCGAAGACAGCACAAGCCCGATCACCACACTCAGCGCCACCGTCGCGTTGAGGCCCGCATGGGGCAGCGCCAGGGTGAAGGGCAGCACACCCAGGATCGACCCCCAGATGACACGCCGCGGCCCGATGCGGTCACCGATCGGCCCGCCGATCAGAATGCCCACCACGCCGGCGCCGAGGAAGACAAACAGATCAACTTGGGCCTGCGCCTGGGTCAGCCCGAAATGCTCCATCAGATAGAACACGTAGTAATTCCCCATGCTCGCCATGTAGACGAATTTGGAGAACATCAGCGCCAGCAGAATGCCGATCGCCCAGGCCACACGCCGTGCCGGCAGCACCGAGGCGGGGGCGGCGCGGCGCTGCACCGAGACGCGCGCGGCCAGACGCAGCTGATACCAGCGCCCCAGCACGCCCAGCAGCGTCATCGCCGTCAGCGCCGCCAGGCAGAACCACGCAAGGCTGCCCTTGCCATGCGGCAGCACCACGAACGCCATCAGCAGCGGCCCCAGCGCCTGGCCGAAATTGCCGCCCACCTGAAACACCGATTGCGCAAGCCCATGCCGCCCGCCCGAGGCCAGACGCGCGATGCGCGACGCCTCTGGATGAAACACCGACGAGCCGATCCCCAGGAACATCGCGCCCGCCAGCAGCACCGGATAGGTCGAGGCGCCGGCCAGCAGCAGCAGCCCGCTGCCGGTCGACACCATGCCCATCGACAGCGAATACGGCATCGGCCGCCGGTCCGTGGCCGCACCGATCAAGGGCTGCAGCAGAGAGGCGGTGAGCTGATAGACCAGAGACAGCACGCCGATCTGGCCGAAGCTGAGATCAAACCCGGTCTTGAGGATCGGATAGAGCGAGATTAGCAGCGCCTGCATCATGTCGTTGAGCAGGTGGCAGAAACTGATCGCCCCCAGCACGCCGTAGGATGGCTGCAAGGCCGGGCGAACAAGGCTGGCCGGTGACGCTGCGGTGGTTGTCGACATCAGTCTCTCCAAAGCCATCAAGGGCATACACGCGCCAGCCGACCTTACGAACTGCCCGCCTGCGCTGCCACCGCGATCCGGTCATGCTGCATTGCGGCGGCGTTATGGGTAAACCGGCACCGCCGCACTGGGATGTATGCAGGACCGGCAATCCGGCTAGACTTGCCCCATCACGCCGTCGTCCGGAGACCTTGCCATGTTCACCCTGCCGCGCACCCATCGCCCGCTGATCATGGGCCGCAACGGCGCGGTCGGCGCCAATCACCCGCTGGCGGCCCAGGCCGGGCTCGACATTCTGCGCCGCGGTGGCAACGCGGTGGATGCGGCCGTTGCCATCTCGCTCACGCTCGGTGTGGTGGAGCCGATGATGTCCGGCCTGGGTGGGGACGGGTTCTGCAACGTGTTCATCGCCAAAACCGGCACGCGCGCGGTGTTCAACGGCACAGGCCCTGCGCCCCTTGCCGCAACGGCCCAGCGCTTTGCCGGCGGCATGATCAATCGTGGCCCGCTGTCCGCCTCCGTCCCCGGCTGTCTTGGCGGGATCGCCGCCATGCACGCGGCCCACGGCCATCTGCCCTGGTCGAGCCTGGCCGAGCCTGCGATCGCCCATGCCAGAGACGGCTTCGGCGCCACCCATGGATTTGTCCGCCTCGCCAGCGAGAACGCGGCGGTGATCGCGGTCGACCCGCAAAGCCGGGCGCTGTTTGCCGGCCGGCGCATCGGCGATCTGGTGGTGCAGCCCGATCTCGCCCGCACGCTGGAGCAGATCGCAGCCGAGGGGGCGGACAGCTTCTACCGCGGAACGCTTGCCAAACACCTCGCCTCAGGCCTTGCCGAGGCGGGCAGCCTGATAACCGCGGCCGATCTCGCCGCCTTCCATGCCGAGCTTCAGGCGCCGATCGGCATCAGCTATCGCGGCTTCGAGATCACCCAGACCGGGCCCAACTCCACTGGCTTCACCATGCTTCAGATCATGAAGATCGCCGAGCGCTTCGACTTCGCGAACCTCGACCGCGCCTCGCAGATGCATCTGTTGGTGGAGGCCAAGAAGCTCGCCTTCCTCGACCGCGAGACCTACGGCGCCGATCCGCGCTTTGAGATCGTGCCGGTGGAGGTGCTGCTGTCCGACCATCACACCGACATTCTGGCCGCGCGCATCGACATGCGCCGCGCTGCCGTCATGGCCGAGCGCGTGACGGAATCCGCGGGCGGCGATACCACCTATTTCTGCGTCGTCGATGCCCAGGGCAATGCGGTCTCTGCCATCCAGTCGCTCAACGGCGCCTGGGGCAGCGGCGTGATCGCGGGCGACACCGGGGTGCTGATGAACAACCGCATGGCCTATTGGCATCTTGCCCCCGGCCACGCCAACCATCTGGTGCCCGGCAAGCGTGTGCGCCAGACGATGAACGCGCCGATGGTGTTCCAGGATGGCAGGCTTGTCGCGGTGCTCGGCACGCCTGGGGCGGACAATCAGGTGCAGGTCAACGCCCAGGTGGCCACCGCCATGCTCGATCTTGGCATCGATCCGCAGACGGCGCTCGAACTGCCGCGCTGGACCTCAAGCCAGCCGGGGCAGGGCGCCAACCACCCGCATGACGGCGATCATGCCCTCACCATCGAGGCTGATTTCGGCGAGGAGGTGCTGGCCGATCTGGCCGCGCGCGGGCACGTTCTCAAACGCGTAGGCCACATGGAAGGGCCCTGCGCGATGCAGGCGATCCGCGTGCTGGAGAACGGCATCCGCATGGCAGGCTCCGACACCAGGCGCGATGGATGGGCCTGCGCGTTCTGACGTCAGACGGAAAAGCGGCATTCCACCTCGGTGCCGCCAAGCTGGGAGCGGCGGGTTTCGACCTGCCCGCCCAACACGCCGGCAAGCCCGGCCACGATGCTGCAACCGGGGCCCTGGCAGTCCGGCTGCGGTCCGAAACCGTCATCCTCCACCACCAGGCTCATCTGGCCCCAGGCGCCAGAGGTGAGGCTGACCGCTATCGTGCCGTCCGAACTGCCATCGAAGGCATGCAGCAGCGCGTTGCTCACCAACTCATTGCCCAGCAGCACAAGGGCGCGCATGCGATAGGCCGGCAGGGTCAGCCGGGCCAGGTTGAGCCGCAGGCTGATACCGCCGACCGACGGCGCGAACAGTGCCATCATGCGCGAGGTGACGGCGCGCAGCACGTCTTCGCAGGATCGCAATGCCATTTCGCTGGTCATGTCCAGCGAGCGGAAGCTGTCGGCCAGCCTGCAGGCGATGGCGTATTCCAGATCGATGTCGAACTCGGCCTGATCGCTCGTCCAGGCGGTCTGCTCCAGCCGCTGCACGAGGGTGAGCAGGGAATTGGCGCGGTGCATCGCCTCATCGGCCCAGATCGCCCGCAGGGCGGCCCGCCCGCCGGTGGTGGCCGGGCTTGACGCCTCCAGCAACACCGAGAGCAGCGTGCGCCGGCGGCGCAGCGTGGTGCGGTCCTGCACCGTGGCAGGCGCAGTGGCGAGGGCGGAGGCGGGCAGCGGTGTGGTCCAGGAGGCTTCAGGCCAGCTTGCGTCGATCGGGGCGAAGAGCATCTCCATGGCGGGGCTCCGTGGATGAGGCATTGCGACTTGTGACAGTCTGACTGCAATTCCAGCTGAAAAATCGGCCGATTTTGTCGGGATTTGCCGCCCTTTGTGGACAGTTCGTTATGATATGCGGCGGCGGACCAATGCTGTGCGGGCAACAAGCCAGAGCAACGTCCGATCTGACTGAATCGCTGCGCGGTCAGTCAGGTCGGGCTAAGTTGCTCTCGATATTGTGTTTTTCAGAGAGCTGCCGTCCGCTCGATTGATTTCAATCGAGCGGACCGTGCTCTGGGTGTTCGTCCATCGGCGGTGGATCGGGCTTAAAATCCTGCGGACAGAATGCCTGTGCTGCTGTCAAACCGCAGCCCGGTTGCGTGGGCGAGGCCGGATGCCGCGCTCAGCGCCAGCAGCATCACCCACAATGCGGCATTGCCGGGTGTGCCTGCTGCCGCAATCCTGCGGTGCAGCCAATAAAGCGGCAGGCCCGCCACGAACAAGGCAGCCACCACATCGGTCGGCGTGTGGGCATGCACCACCACCCGCGTGACGCCGATGGCTGCGATCAACGCCACTGCCACCGCTGGCACGCAGACGCGCAGCCAGCCACGTCCGAGCTCGGTGCAGAGCAGTGCAGCACCGCCGTAGACAGCTAGCGCCATGCCCATATGGCCGCTGGGGGCACCATGGCTGAAATGCAGCCAGCCACCATCGACAGATCCGCCGAACCGTGCCGAGACCAGCTTGAGCAGAACGGTTGCGGTGAAAACGGCCAGAATGGTCAGGCCGTAGGGGCCTGCCACTGTGCGCCCCACCAGCAGCCACACTGCCAGCACAGCGGCAACGCCGCCGGGCCCGGTCACCGCCAGGTTGCCCCACTCCGTCACGAAACCGGCTGTCAACGCATCTGATCCAGTGTCATGCCGGTGCGCGAGATGCTGCGGCCGGAGGGGCCGGGTGTGCCGGGCCGTCCCAGCAGCCGGTAGCGCAGCACCACCAGCAACAACGGCAGCTGCAGGGTGAACAGCCGCCGGCCAAGCCGTTTGGGCTCCTGCAGCACGCGAAACAGCCACTCCATCCCCAGGCGTTGCCAGATCATCGGCGCGCGCTGCTTCTGGCCGGTGATGAACTCCAGCGAGGCGCCGATGCACAGGCCGAGCCCCACCGATCTGCCGGCTGCGACGATGTTGGCGGCCAGGATTTCCGATTGCGGCGCTCCGCAGGCGATGAACACGAAACGCGACGGATGGGCCTGAACGAAGGCGATGCAGCGCGCGATCTCGGCTGGATCATGGATGAAGCCGTAGGACGGGATCACCTGCACCAGCCGGCGCAGCCCGAAACGGGCTCGCAGTGAATCGGCCAGCGCCTGGTCTCCGCCGATCACGCAGATCGGGTCCTCCGGGCCAATGACCTGCTGGAACAGCGCCGCACTCAGATCGCTGCCGGTTGCAAGCGGGATCCTGCGGCCGAACATCACGCGCAACAGTGTCTGCAGAACCCGGCTGTCATTGAGCACCAGCTCAGCACCATCCAGGGCCCGCATCGTGTCCCTCACGCCCCGATCGACCTGCACCTGCATCGTCGCGTTGGGGGTCGACACATAGCCAAACGGGAGCGTGGGCGCGCGCTTGGCACAATAGGCCAGCGCCTCGGCCTGCCCCAGATCATCCAGTGCGATCCCCAGTGCCAGGATGCGGTGTGGGGTTTCGATGTCGACGGTCGGCTGCATCCTCGATCCTTGAAAATGGAAATCGCGTGCTGTCCCGCTGGCAAAAATGGCGCGTCAGAAGCCCGGCCCGGTCTTGTTGACCGAATAGCCGAAGGACCGGCTGAACGGGACGAAGCGGTTGATGAACTGATCGATCCACAGATCGACCTCGGAAATCTGGTTGCGTGGCACGAACACGATATCGCCGGCCACCAACGGCACATCGGCGCGGCTGGCGGTGCCCTGCACCAGGCCCCGCAGATCGACCAGGCGCAGCATCGGGTGATCCGTGCCGTCGCGGCGGATCAGCACCACCTCATCCATCCGCGCCTCGGAGGCAAAGCCGCCGGCCAGCTGCACCGCCTCGAAGGAGCCGCGGCGTCCGCCCAGATCATAGGCCCCGGGCTTGGTGACCGAACCGCCAACATAGATCTGCGCCTTGGGCTGTTCCGCCAGCGAGACGGTGACGATCGGCTGGCTGAGCATGGATTTGGACGCCTCGGCGATATCCGCCTGCAGCTGGGCCAAGGTGCGCCCACCCGCCTTCACGGTCTGGGCGGCGCGGATGGAGATGTTGCCATCCGGACCCACGACGGTGTCCTCGTTGAGCTCCGGTGTGAGCAGAAACTGCACCCTGATCCGATCGCCCGGCAGCAATTCATAGGGCGGCACCACATCGGTCCAGGCTGCAAACCCCTGTGGCAGGTGGTCGGCTGCGGTGATCGACTGTGTGGTGGTCAGATCGCAGCCGGACAGCAGCACCATCAGGGCCAGTCCCGCAAGGCATCGCATCCAGGCGCGAACGCATGACGAAGTGGACCTCACAGGGCGGCTGCTTCCCATATTTTGCCCGTACGATGGCATTGGCGCTGGCATGTGCTCTGGCATCCTGCCTGCGTCAATCCGCGTTGAAATTCAGGAATCCGCCAAACGCGGTCCGCATCAAGATCAGCAGATCAAGCCAGAGCGACCAGTTCTTGATATACCACAGATCAAGCTCGGTGCGCCTGGCGCCCTTCTCCAGCGTGTCCACCTCCCCGCGCGAGCCGTTCACCTGGGCCCAGCCGGTGATGCCCGGCAGCACGCGATGGCGCGCCGGATAATCGCCGAGCGCCTCGAAGATCAGGTCGCCATCGATCTGCATGAACAGCGCCTGGGCGCGTGGTCCGACCAGCGACATGTCGCCCACCAGCACATTCCACAGCTGCGGCAGCTCATCGATGCTGGTGCGCCGCAGCACGCGCCCGATGCGCGTCACCCGCGGGTCGTGGGCCAGCGTCCGCAGCGCGCCCTTCGGGTCACTGTCATTGAGCGCATGGTGCGGAACTTCAGCACCTGAAACGGCCGGCTGCAGGCGCCGAAACGCCATTGCCGGAACAGCACCGGTCCTGGGGAATCGAGCTTCACCGCCAAGGCCACCAGCGCCAGCGCGGGCGACAGCACCAGCAGCAGCAGCCCCGCCAGGATCTTGTCCATCATCCGCTTCACCGCGCCGGGAATCCCGTCATGCGGGTTGCGCCACAGATCGACCAGCCAGATCAGTGCCTCGTCCGAGCTCTGCTGCGGCACGTCGAAGGCGATGCAGAGCCGGGCTGTGGCATCCGGCAGGGCGGAGACGATGGCGCGCACCTGTTCGGCCGGCCCGTTGACGGCCACGATCACCACGTCGATCTCGCCGCTGGCGACCGCGATCCGCAGCTGCTCGATGTCATGATCCGAACTGCCGGACAACTGCAACGAAGGGGTCCAGCCCGGCCAACGCCCCACCCGCAGGGCTGCGGTGACCTGGGACGCCGGGATGTCATCGCCGATAACCGCGACAGCCGCCATGCCGGTGCCGGTCTTGGCGGACCAGCGCGCGAGCGACCAGCTCAGGAACAGCGACAGGCACGCCGCCACCACGCCACAGATGGTGATCCGCACCAGGCTTGTGACCGGGTCGGGATGAAACGGCACGCTGAAGGCGGCGATGGCTGCGAAGGTCAGCAGGGCGGACACCACGCTGCGTCCCAGCAGCGATGCCACGGTCTCCTTGGCAAAGAAATTCGTGGTGAAGGCGCGGTGCAGGCAGGCCACCAGCACGGAGGCCACGATGGCGGTCGGCAACATCGGCAACAGGCGCAGTGCCGTCCAGTTTGCCCATGTGTTGGGTGACAGCGCGAGGGCGGCCAACAGCCCGATTTGCATGGCATCCAGGATCGACCACCACAGCCTGCGCATCCCGTCATCAACGCGCGCGGCACGCCTGGCCGATTGCGCCAGCATGGTTGGCGCCTCCAGCAAGCGGCGAAGATATTGGTCTTCCGTGTTCATCTTCACGTTGTTTCGTCTCTCAACGGATCAGCCGAAGCAAGCAAAAAACCAAGCATGTGGTGGAGGTCAGACCTGATTGAGACGTATCTCGCAACCGTTGATATATTAAAGCTGTATCATGTTTTTCCCCAATATGATCAGAGACGATAAAACATGAAGATCTGGTAAAAATGAGAGTTTCATGAAAGAAATCCCTATTTTATTAAACTTTTTTAATCGATGCGAAAATGCAATTGAGGGCGCGCCCAGGGTTCCGATACGTTCAAAGTTGCTGATGGGATCGCATTTTTTTTGATATGATGTCAATATGATATCGAAACATGGGGCTTGTGCGATAGGATGATGGTCCGCGCGGATCAGCCAGGTTTTCTTGCCTGCCTGGGCCGCGTCGTGGTCAGAAAAAGCACTTTGTTGAGGATTTGGGCCCTATGCTGCCATGCAATAAGGCTTTACGCCCTCGCCGCGGTCTATCACTGCCCGCGGCGGCGCAGGCGCTTGCCATGGTTCCACGGCGTTGGGAGCTCGTCATCCATTGCTGGACATTGCAAACCACCCGGTCGCAGCGTTGCCGGTCTGTGCTGTCATCGTCTCCTACAACCGTTGCGCGGATTTGGCCCGCTGCCTCACCTCCCTCGGCCGTCAGGCCCCGCGGCTCGCGCGGGTGGTGGTGGTGGACAATGGCAGCGCGGATGGCACCATTGCCATGGTCCAGGCCCAGTTCCCCTGGGTGGAGCTCTATGCCGCCTCCAGCAATCTCGGGCCCTGCGTTGCCCGCAACGCCGGTGTTGAATGCAGCGAGGAAACGCTGGTGTGGTTTCTCGACAGTGATACCGAAATCCCAGAGACCGACGGTGCCGCCCGAATGGTTTCGCTGTTTGACCGGCCGGAGGTTGTGGCGGCCGGTGGTGAGGCGGTGCTGGACGGCAGCGGTGCCGTGGTCGGCGTCAAGCGCCTGCGTCTGACCGAGAACGTCATGGTGCAGGGTGACACCATCCTGGCGGACACTCCGGTCTCGCCCTGCCAGGTGATCGCCAGCTGCAATCTGATGATGCGTCGCTCGGTGTTCGACCGGCTCGGCGGCTTTGATCCGTTCTATTTCTTCTTCGCCGAGGACATGGACATCACCTACCGCGCCTCGCGTCTTGGCACATTGCTGGCGCTGTCGCCGATGCCGGTCATTCATCGCTATTCGGAGAAGGTGCGCATCCGCAGCCTGTGGCTCGACAGCCGCAACCGGATGTATTTCATCCTCAAGAACCTGCCGGCGCATCGCGCCCTGCTGCTGCCGTTCTACGACGCGATGACCATCCTGAAGCTGGACAGTCTGCGCAGGCTGACACGGCGCGCCCGCCAGGGCAGTGCGGCGGTGTCGCTGGTCACCATCGCCGAGGCCGCGCCGGCAGCACCGCCTGGCCACGCGCTGCGCCGCGCTGTGCTGATGATCCTGCGCATGCTGGCCAAGCTTGGCATGGCCTATGCGGCGCTGCCGCTGGTGCTGGGCCCGGCGCTGCACGCGCGCAGCCACCCTCCCGCCTCGCCGCCGCCCAGCCGCGCCTTGATCCGCAGGCTGGAGCCATCGGGGCCCGTGCCGCAGTGATGGCCCCGTTGCGTGCGGTGCTTGCGATGTCACCCGCCCGCCTGGCCATGGTTGTCTCCGCGGGCCTGGGCTTCGGCGCGCGCGCGATGGAGACCGGCTCGAAGTTTCTGCTGCAGTTGATCATCGCGCGCACGCTGGGCCCGTCGGGCAGTGGCAACATCTTCCTGGCGCTGAGCATCGCCAACGTCGCCTGCACGATCTGCCGGATCGGGCTGGATCGCTCACTGACCTTCCACATTGCAACCGCGCTGGCCCGCAACGAGCAGCCTACACTGCGCCCATTTCTGGCAACCGGTCTTGCCATCAGCCTGGTGCTGTCCTGCCTGTTGGCGGCGGCGATGGCGGCGACCGCCGGTCCGATGGCGGGGCTGCTGTTTCACGATCCGGCGTTTGCCGGCCCGATGCGCGGCATGGCGGCTGCCGTGGTGCCGTTGGCGATGCTGGCCATGGTGGTCGGCATCTTCAACGGCGTGTCGCGCTCCGCCTTGGCGCAGCTGGTCGGCGCCGCCTTGTGGCCGGCGCTGGCGGCCGTCCTCGCGCTGCTGGTCACGGATGTCGAGACGATGGTGCTGGTGCTGCTGGGCGCCATGTGTGTGGCCACCGCCATCGGTCTTGGGCTGATGTGGCAGCGCAACCTGCTGCCGGCCTTGGCCGTGACCCGCGCCGCCGCCCGGAGCCTGACCCGGTTCGCCTGGCCGCTCTTTGTCATCGACACTGTGCAGATCCTGCTGATCTCGCTGCCCACCATCATTCTGGGCATGTTCGCCGATGCCGGCGAGGTGGGCGTTTTCTCGCTCGCCAACCGGATATCCCTGATCCTGACCATCGTGCTGATCGTCATGGCCGGCCTTGGCTCGGCGCGGATGGCGGCGGCCCATGCGCGCGACGACCGCGCGGCGTTGCAGCGGGTGATGAGCACGTTGCTTGGCATCTCGGTTCTGGTGTCGGTGCCGGCGATCACCGTGCTGCTAATGTGGGCGCCGTTCGTGCTGCGCCAGTTCGGGCCGGGCTTTGAGGCCGGGGCCGGGCTGCTGCGGCTGCTGCTGATCGGCCAGGGCATTGGCATCCTGTTCACCTGTGCTCCCAACGTGCTGGAGATGACCGGCCATGGCTGGCGGCTGCGGCGGGTCAACATCGCGGCCCTGCTGGTGAATGCGGCGCTGTGTTTCGCCCTCATCCCGCCCTTTGGCGGCCTTGGTGCGGCCCTTGCCACCACGGCCACGCTGGTGCTCTACAACACCACATGTGGCGTGATGGTCTGGCGCCATCTGCGCGTGCATGCCTCGCCACTGGCGGTGATCCGCGTTCTGCCGTGGCGGGTGCGGGTGCCATGAGCCGTGTTTTGTTGAATACAAACAAAAATTTGGCCAATGAGGCATGATGGTTGACGATACCGCCAATCCGGGTGCGCTGGCATTGGCGTCCGATCGCGGGCGCGCAGCGGACGGCGTGTGGCAGCCTGCATCGGAGAATGCGGCCCCGCGTCGGCGGCTCGGCCGGCGGCAGCCGGTGCGCGAATTGCTCGTGCATGCCTTCTTCAGTCGCCGGCTGATCCTGGCGGTTGCCACCATCCCGCTGCTGATCGGTATCGTCCTCGCTGCCACCTCGGTGCGTCGCTACACCGCCGATGCCCTGCTCATCGTGCTGCTCGGCCGCGAGAACACCTCCAGCAGCGATGTCACCGGCACCACGCCGGTCAATCTCGCCATCACCGGCCTCAAGGAGGTGACGTCCGAGATCGACATCATGACCAGCGATGCGGTGGTCGATCAGGCGCTGCGCAGCGTGGGCCCGGAGGTGTTGCGCCCCGGCATCGGCAAGGGTGGGCTGTTCGGCCTGCTGCCGGGCATGCCGCCGGACGAGCAGATCAAGGCGAGCGAGGACTGGTTTCGCGACAATCTGCGCGCCGCGGTGCAGGATGAGACCAACGTTCTGCACGTCACCTTCACCCATGCGGACAGCAAGATTGCGGTACGCAGCCTGCAGGCGCTGATCGATGCCTATTTGGATCACCGCCGCCAAGTCTATGCCAACCAGACCTCCGGCTATCTGAGCAATGTGCTGGAGACCACCACCAAGCGGCTGCAGGAGGTGGATGCGGCACTGGCCGCGGTGAAGGCCCGCTATCAGATCGTGGACATCGCGCAGGATATTTCCGCCACCGGGGCGCGCATCGACCGCATCCAGCGCAGGCGGGACGAGCTGATCGAAGCCCGCGAGGGGGTGCGCGCGCGCATCGCCGCCACCCAGGCGCAGCTGGCCCATGAGCAGGAACGGGTCTTCGCCTCCAACGACATCTCCAACCAGAACTCCAACGACGAAAGCCGCAATACCATCCTGCGCATGCAGCTGGAGCGGGATCATCTGGCATCCCAATATGCCCCGGGGTTTCCGCCTTTGGCGGAGCTGGACCGGAAGCTGGCCTCGGCGCGCGAGGCGGCGGCACTGGCGCAGCGCACCAACTCCCAGGCCACCCGCACCGCGCGCAACCCGGTTTGGGACACGCTGAACGGCGCGCTCGCCTCCGCCCGGGGGGAGGCGGCGGCGTTGGATCAGCAGATCGTCGAGGTCGATGCCGAACTGGCCCCGGCGCTGGACCGGGCCCAGGCGCTGCGCGAGGCGGACACCACCTTGCGCACCCTGCAGCGCGAGCACGACGTGCTGGACACCAATTACCGTCAGTTCTCCGCGCGCGAAGCACAGGCCCGCATCAACGAGGACGCCGCCCACACCCGTGATGCCAATGTGCATATCGCCCAGCCGCCGACCGCGCGCTTCGGGGGCACGTCCCAGCGTTTGAGCTTTCTGCTGGCCGGCATTGTCGGCAGCGTGCTGATGGGCTGCGCCACCGCGCTGCTATCGAGTCAGCTGCGCGGCGTGTTCCTGCTGCCGGCGGAGGTGGAGCGTGCGCTCGACCTGCCGGTGCTGGCCGATATGCCGGTGGGGCCGGACGGCATGACCAGCAAGGGCGGCATGCCCCATGTCGCAAACCTGGCGGCCATGCTGCTCGACCTTGCCCGTGCCGATCCGTCCGCCACCAGCACGGTGATTCAGGTGATGGGGCCGGAGGATGACACGGCCAGTTCCACCCTGGTGCAGGCGCTCGCGGTCGAGTTCGCGGTGATCCACAACATTGCAACGCTCTTGATCGATCTGCATCCGGACGGCGAAGGGGGCGCGCTGGCCGCTGCCCAGCCGACAGGGACGCTTGAGACCGTGGGAAACCTCAAGGTGGCCTGCACCATCTACCCCAGGCTGTGTGTCGCCCTGGAGGCCGCGTCGTCCGATCTGGCGAGCAGCCGGGCGCTGCAGGCTCAGTCCCTGGCGATTCTCACCGGGTTGCGTGCCCGCCATGAGATGATCCTGATCAACGCCACCTCCCCGGTGGGGGATTATGCGGCGCGGCGTCTGGCAAGTCTGGCGGATGGCAATCTGATCGTGCTGCAGGCCCATCACACCCGCCAGACCGCCGCCATCGAGCTGTGCGAGACGCTGAACAACGCGGGTGCCACCATGATCGGCAGCGTGATGCTGGGCGTGCGCTCCTATCTGCCGGCCCTGGTGCAGCGATGGCTCTAGGCTCCAAACCCAATTACCACATTGATCGGCTCGGCAGTGCTGTGATTCAAACTCTCAGATTGTGGAGTTTGGATCATGGCTGGCGAGTTTTGGCTGAGTGATGAGCAATGGTCAGCGATTGATCCTCTTCTGCCCC
>CAIYCW010000060.1 GCA_903924855.1 uncultured Rhodospirillales bacterium
CGCCCCCACCGCCACGCCATCCACTGCGATGGAATATTGCGCGCTGCCTCGGTAGGCGTCCTGGCTGATGCTCAGCACCAGCGCATGCGCGCCGCTGCCCAACGTCACCGTCGCCGGCGGAAAGCCGCCACCGCTGCCGCCGGCCGGCGCGGCACTGATATCGAGCCGCTCGATCTGCCCCAGCGCGATGTCGGCCGCGTAGATGTAGCCATTCGCCGCCTGCACGAAATCCACCGGTGCATAGCCGCTGGGCGCGCTGTACAGGTATTGCACCTGGGTGCGGTCGTCGACGTTGACGGCGAAGATGTGCCCCTCGGCGAAATCCTCGAAGATCCACTGATTGTCGAAGCTGGCCGGGTAGACCGTGCCGTTGTAGACGACCTCGCTGCCGGTCACCGCCTGCACCTGGAAGCCCGGGTCGGCGCTGTCGTGGGAGAAGCTGCGGAACGGCGCCATCACCTTAACCGTGCCGTTCGCCACCGCGGTGTAGAAGGCCTGCGCCGCCGGCGTGTCCTGGTAGCCCGGCGCCGGACGCGAGACCCCGCCGTCCTGCCCTTCGTAGAACGGCCAGCCGAAATTCGCCCCGGGCCCGCCGTTGTTCAGCTCCTCCCAGCTGTTCCAGCCGGTATCGGTGATCATCAGCTTGCCTTCCTGGTCGAAGGTGATGCTGAAGGGGTTGCGCAATCCGTACTGGAAGACCTTGGCCCGATCGCTGTCCAGCGAGAGCCCGTCGGTGACGAAGGGATTGGTCGCCAGGCCCTGCCCGGTCATCGGGTCGATCCGCAGGATCTTGCCCGAAAGGCTGTCCAGCGACTGCACGTCCACCGTGCGCGGGTCGGCGAAATCGAAGGAGGTGCCATCCCCGGTGGAGACATACAGCGCCCCATCCGGCCCGAACGCCAGCGCGCCCCCGGCATGGGAGGAACTGTCGACCTTCAGGTAGTCCTGCTTGATCCCGTTCACCACCACGGGCGGGGTGGCCGCGGCGCTGTTGATGACGTGGTCCGAGGCAGGCTGCCCGGACTGGCCTGGTTCGGTGAAGTCGAGCCAGCCACCGCCGCTGATATCGTTCAGCGACTGCCCGGCGCCGCCCAGCAGCACCTTCTCGCTGCCCGGCACGATGGTGGTGAAGTTGGTTGCGGCGTCGGCCGTGAACCGCAGCAGTTGCGCATACCGGTTGCCGCCGCCATCCGGCCCGGCATTCGCGGTCAGCCCGGCCCCATCCGGCGGGTCCACCACCACATAGGCGTAGATATACGGGTTGTTGGCGAAGTCCGGATGCAGCGCGATGCAGAGCAGGCCGCGGTCGCCGTAGTCGTTCACCATGCTGCTGATATCCAGCACCGTGCTGTGCTGGCCGGTGTTGATGTCGGTCAGCAGGATCACACCGGACTTTTCCGCGACGTACATCTTGTTGGCGTCGATCGGCGACGGCACCATGCGGATCGGCTGGTCCAGCCCGCTCGCGATCGTCACCGGGTTGACCACGTAGTTCGAGGTCAGCGGCGGCTCCGGCGCCGGCGGCGGGGCCGGTGTCTCATTGTCGAGGATACTGATCCGCGAGGTCCGTGGCGCCCAGAGCGTGCCGTTCGACACGTCGACGATGGAGAACGCGAAGGTCTCGGTCGGCTCGGGGATCGTGTCGTCGTAGATCTGGATCGGGATCGATACCTCGCTGGCGCCATCCGGCATCACCACGGTGCCGAAGCCGCCCTTGAAGTCCAACCCAGCGGTGGCCGTATCCCCGGTGACATTGTAGGTGATGCTAACGTCGCCGCTCAGCGACCCCGTACGCTCGACAGTCTCAACTACCTGACCTGCCGTCTCATCAACCGAGAGTTCGGTATTCTCCACGAATATACTACTGTTCACCGCCATATCTGGATCGCTCCCTGCTTCGCTGAAAATTATCTCGCGAGTCGCAGAGGTGGCAAAGCGACTATTCCGATAAATCGGGAAAACTTGATCGTAAATTCCGGATGTTTGCCGGATTTACGACTAATTTTCCGCCAATTCGCGCAGAGGGCAAAAGACCTCTGCGGTGCTTCCATCAGGATTATCCGAGAAGCTGTTCTATCCGCACCGGCAGGTGCCGCGGCCTGGTTCCGGTGGCGTGAAACACCGCATTGGCCACCGCCGCATTGGTGCCGACATTGCCCAACTCACCGATGCCCTTGATGCCCAGCGGATTGGCTTGGCTATCCCGCTCATCCAGCATGATGACGTCCAGCTGCTGGATGTCCGCGTTCACCGGCACCAGGTATTCCGAGAGGTTGTCGTTCATGTAGCGCGCCGTGCGATGGTCGATCTCGGTCGTCTCGTGCAGCGCCGCTCCGATCCCCCAGATCATCCCGCCGGTCAGTTGGCTGTGTGCCTGGCGCGGGCTGACGATGCGCCCGGCAGCGAAGGCGCCGACCGCGCGCGGCACCCGCACCTCCCGCGTGCGCTCGTGCACGCGCACCTCGACGAAGATGGCACCGAATGCCGCCATCGCCTGCTTGCCGCCCTCAAGTCCCCCTCCCAGCGCGTTGCGGCCCTGATACAGCTTGCCGATCGCCTCCGGCGGCAGGCC
>CAIYCW010000061.1 GCA_903924855.1 uncultured Rhodospirillales bacterium
AGGTGCTTTGCTTGGTTGAGCCGCGTGTGGCGGATGACGCTTTGCTCTTCCGCCCTACGGGGGAAGGGGGGTCTTTGCTTGGTTGATCCGCGTGTGGCGGATGACGCGTTGCTCTTCCGCCCTACGGGGAAGGCGGTGCTTGGCTTGATTGATCCGCGTGTGGCGGATGACGCTTTGCTCTTCCGCCCTACGGGGGAAGGAGATGCTTTGCTTGGTTGAGCCGTGTGTGGCGGATGACGCTTCGCTTTTCCGGCCTACGGGGGGTGGATGGTGGGGCGGGGACGGGTGAAGCTGGGGCGGCCGGATTTCAGGCCCCAGAGCGGTTGGGCGAGTTCGGAGATGGCGGCACCGGGGGTGGCCGCGTCGATCGCCAGCAGATCGGCCGGAGCGCCTTCGCGGATGCCGTAATCCTCCAGCCGCATCAGCCGGGCCGCGTCCGTGGTGATCATCTCCAGGCAGCGTGCCAGCTCGTCCGGCCGGGCGACGCGGCAGACATTGGCGTAGAGATTGGCCATGCGGATCAGCGAGCCGTCACCATAGGGGGTGAACGGGTTCAGCACGTTGTTGGTGGCAACCGAGCACATCACGCCATGCGCGTGCAGGCGCTGCGCCGGCACCACGCCGCGCGGAATGGCGTGGCTGTGCGGCCGTCCCATCAGATGCAGGTCGGTGGACGGCAGGATGGTGACGGCAACACCGGCCTGGCCAAGTGTGGCTGCAAGCTGTTCGAACTCCTCCGCCGGCAGCAGGGAGGCCTGCGTGACATGGCCGATGGCGACGCGGCCGCCATAGCCGAATTCCTCGGTCTTGCGGGCGACGTAGAGCGCCTGCATGCCCTCCGTCGTGTCGCCCATGTCCAGATGCATGTCGATATCGACGTCGAAATCGCGGGCGATCTCGAAGATGCGGTCGATCTGGCCGCGCGGGTCGGTGTCGCAATAGGGGGCGGCGCCGATGACGCGCGCACCGCGGCGCAAGGCCTCGATGAGCAGCTCCTCGGTGCCGGGATTGCTGATCAGCCCTTCCTGCGGGAAGACGCAGATCTCGATATCCATCGCCCAGGCAAAGTCCCGCACCAGGGCCTGCACGCCCTCGAAGCCGATCAGGCCGATGCCGGGATCGACCTCGACATGGGTGCGCATGCGCATGGTGCCGTGGCAGAGGCATTTCTCCAGCGTGCGGCGGCCGCGGGTTTGCACATCCTCGCAGGTGAAATGGCGTTTGAGGCGCGTGGTCTCGCGCACTGCCTCCAGCACCGAGCCCTCGGCGATGTCGCAGCGATCGAGGATGCAGCTTTTGTCGAGATGGATATGGGTTTCAACCAGGCCCGGCACGACGAGGCAGGATTGCGCGTCCAACTCCGGGGCGGGTGCGTCCAGTTGCTGCGCGATGACGGCGATACGGCCCTGGGCGATGCCGAGATCGGCCCGGCGCAGGGCGCCGTCCTGCACGAAGGCGGCCTTGCGGATGATGAGGTCCAGCCCGCTCATCGTGCGGCGCGCCTGCGCTGGAGGAGGCGGATGCCGAAGAGGGACGCGAAGATCACCAGGAAGGAGACCGCCGAGATCGAGGTGCCGAGCGCGTAGATATCCGGCTTGGTGACAGTGGTGGTGAGGCCCTGCAGCTCCAGCGGCAACGTGTTGACCTCCCCGATCGCCTGGCTGGAGCGGGCGATCTCATCCCAGGACAGGGTGAAGCCGAACAGGCCGATGCCGATGACGGAGGGCAGGATGATCGGCCAGACCACGTGGCGGAAGGTCTGAAACGGGGTGGCGCCAAGGTCGCGCGCCGCCTCCTCATAGGCCGGATTGAAGCGGTTGAAGATGGCAAACATGATCAGCAGACCGAAGGGCAGTGTCCAGGTGAGATGGGCGCCGAGGCCGGAGGTGAACAGGCCCATCCAGGTGGTGTGATCCTCGGCCAGCCAGTCCGGCCCGTGGTTCTTCACCAGGTCATCGAGCAGGCGGAATTCCAGGCCGATGCCGAGCGAGGTGATGATGGAGGGCACGATGAGGCTTGCGATGGTGATGTAGAACAGCGCCCCCGCGCCCCAGAAGCGGGTGCGAAAGGCAAGGCCGGCCGAGACGGAGATGGCAACCGTCAGCAGCATCACCACAACGCCGAGTGCCAGCGAGCGCCAGAAGGCGGCTCCCAGATCGACGATGCCGCCGCCCTGGAACAGCTTCTCGAACCAGACCAGCGAGACGCCGTTCATCGGGAAGGTCAGTCCGCCGTCCGGCCCCTGGAAGGACAGCACGAAGATGCCGAACATCGGGCCATAGAGAAACAGCACGTACAGCCCGAAAAAGGCCGCCAGCGCATAGAAGGTGGCGGAGCGGCGCTCGCCCATCTCACAGCTCCTTGCGGATATCGACGAGGCGGGACAGGCCCACGATGATCATCATGGTCACACCGAGCAAAATCACCGCATTGGCGGCGGCGGCCGGGAATTGCAGGGCATTCACCCGCACCTCGATGATCTTGCCGGCGGAGGCGATCTGCTGGCCGCCCATCACCCCCACGGTGATGAAATCGCCCATCACGATGGTGATGACAAAGATCGAGCCGATGACGATGCCGGGCTTGCACAGCGGGATGATGATGTCGCGCAATGTTTGAAAGCCGGAGGCGCCGGCGTCATAGGCGGCCTCGATCAGCGCGCGGTCGATGCGCATCATGGAGTTGAAGATCGGCACCATCATGAACAGTGAGAACAGGTGAACGAGGGCGAGCACCACGGAGAATTCGGAGAAAAGCAGCCACTCCACGGGTGCTTTCGTGATGTGCAGCGCCTGCAGCGCCTGATTCACCACGCCGTTGCGGCCCAGCATCGGAATCCACGCGATCATGCGGATGACGTTCGAGGTCCAGAACGGGATCGTGCACAGCAAAGAGAGCGCGATCTGCAAGGTGCGGGATTTGATATGAAAGGCCAGGAAATACGCCACCGTGAAGCCGATCAGCAGCGTCAGCAGCCAGACCAGGGCGCAGAGCTTCACGGTTTCGGCGTAGGTGCGCAGAATGGTGCACAGCTCCGGCAGCTGTGCCAGGCAGCCCTCGAAACTGTCCGAATAGCCGCGGCCGGACCAGGCCGGGATCATCTCGTATTCGTTGTAATCCCAGACGCTGACCATGATGACCATGGCCAGCGGCAACAGGAAGAACACGGCCAGCACCAGCGCCAGCGGGAGCGCCTGGAGGCGGGCTGTGGTGTTGGAGGCGAGCTTCATGGGGTTTGGCCTGCGATTGCGGGAAGCAAGCGGTTCTTTTTTGAAAAAAAGAACCAAAAAACTTTCGAACACTGACGTGCACCCAACAGGACAGGCACGGCCAAATTGATAAAAGTCTTTTGGTTCTTTTCTTCAGAAAAGAACAACTTGCTTGCCTTCATACCAACAACTGGGCTCAGGCCGCGATGAACTCATTCCATTTGCGGACCATGTAGTCGTTCTCGTCCATCACCGCATTCCAGCAGGCGACGTTGCCCATGCGGTCGTTGTACGAGCCGCCATCGCGCACCACGCCGGCCTTTTCCAGCAGCGAGCCATCCGGGCCCTTGATGTCCTGGGCGGCGGGTTTGCCTTCCATCCAGAAATCCCACTCATAGGGCGCCATGTTGGCCTTCGCGGTGGAGAGCACGGCCGAGTAGTAGCCCTGGCGGTTCAGATAGGCGCCGGCCCAGCCGGAGAGGAACCAGTTGACGAACTCATAGGCCACATCGAGCTTCGCCCCCGACACGCCCTTGGAGACGCAGAAGCCCGAGGCCCAGGAGCGGTAGCCCTCCTTCAGCGGCTGGAACACGCACGGAATGCCCTGGCTGCGCACCTTGGTCACCGCCGGCGACCACATGGACTGGATGACGGTTTCACCCGAGGCCATCAGGTTCACGGACTCGTTGAAATCCTTCCAGAAGGCGCGGAACTGGCCGGCCTTCTTGGCCTCCGTCATCACCTTCATGGTGAGATCGATCTCGGCCTTCGTCATGTTGCCCTTGTCGGCGTATTTGTAGGTGCCCATCGCCTCCACCACCATCGCGGCGTCCATGATGCCGATGGAGGGGATGTTGAGGATGGACGCCTTGCCCTTGAATTCCGGGTTGAGCAGCTCGGCCCAGGAGGTGATCGGCCGCTTGATCAGGTCGGGGCGGATGCCCAGCGTGTCCGCGTTGTAGACGGTGGGGATCAGCGTCACGTAATCGGTGGGGGTGGGCGAGAATTTGGTGGATTTCGGCCCGTCCAGATACAGCACCTTCCAGGGGGCGGTGCCTTGGCCGCCGATCTTCTTGCCGTTGGGCAGCTCACCCTTGGTGAACACCGGGGTGATGTTGTTGAATTCCTTGATCTTGCGCGCATCCAGCGCCTGGATGTTGCCGGACGGGATGAGCTTTTTCAGGCTGAAATATTCGGTGTCCAGCACGTCGAAGGAGTTGGGCTGGGTGATGACGCGCTTGGCCACGTCGTCTGTCGTGGCGGTGATGTATTCGATCTTGATGCCGGTGTCGGCCAGGCATTTCTTGGAGATGTCGTCGCCCTCGTTCACCGCGGTGCCGAGATAGCGCAGCACTTTCGGCTCGGCGGCGTGAATGGCGGGGGTGCACAGCGCCACCGAGGTGGCGGCGGTGCCGGCGAGCATGGTGCGGCGGTTGATCGGCTTCATCGGCGTGGCCTCCGGGTTGGGTCAGACAAGGGGGTGGGCGGCATCGTCATCCCAGGCGATGCCCACTTCGTCTCCGGCACCAAAGGGTGCCGCGTCGAATTGCTGTTCGGTGAGGGTGGCGATCAGGGTTTCGCCATCCGGCAAAGCGAGGTTGGCCTGCAGCCAGGTGCCCTGATATTCCAGCTCGGTCACCCGCGCGCGCAGGGCGTGGGTGGGAGCGATGCGGATGTGATCGGTGCGGACCGCAATTTGCTGATCGGCGCGCCTGAGGACGTTGTGCCCGCCCATGAAGCGGGCGGCGAAGGCGGTGCGGGGGCGGTTGAACATCTCGCGCGGGCTGCCCTGCTGCTCGATGCGCCCGGCATTCATCAGCACCACGAGATCGGCCAGCGCCATCGCCTCCTCCTGCCCGTGGGTGACGTGAATGAAGCTGATGCCCAGCTCGCGCTGCAGGCGTTTCAGCTCGGCGCGCATGCGCACGCGCAGGAACGGGTCGAGGGCGGAGAGCGGTTCATCCAGCAGCAGGATCTGCGGCTCGGTGATCAGCGCGCGGGCCAGGGCCACGCGCTGCTGCTGGCCGCCGGAGAGCTGGGCCGGCAGGCGATCAGCATAGGCGGACATCGCCACCAGCTCCAGCAGCTCCCCGGCCCGCCTGTGCCGCGTCGCCTTGTCGATGCCGCGCATCTTGAGCGCGAAGGCCACGTTGTCGCGCACCGACAGATGCGGGAACAGCGCGTAGGACTGGAACATCATCGCGGTGCCGCGCGCGGCAGGCGGCAGTGTGGTGATGTTGGCAGCCCCCAGCAGGATATCCCCCTCGGAGGCGATCTCGTGGCCCGCGATCATCCGCAGCGTGGAGGTCTTGCCGCAGCCTGAGGGGCCGAGCAGGCAGCAATAGGTGCCGGCCGGGATGCGCAGGTCAATCGCGTCCACCGCAAGGGTTGCGCGGTAGCGCTTGGTGACGGCGATCAGTTCGAGCGGCGCGGGTGTTGCCATGCGAAATGAGCAGCAAGGCCTGTGCCATGTGCGGGCGGCAGCTGGGGCCCTGCCCTGCCTGCGGCTTCACCACTGCACTGCCCATGGTGCAGGCATCACACCTCAAACGCACTCGCATCAAAGCCGAAGGGCAGCTGGCCGGTGGGGCGGATCATGTCGTAGGGCCCGCGCGCCAGGAAGCGGCCGCTGCCGGGCTGCGCAGTGACGCGGCCATCCTGCATCACGACCTCGCCGCGGCGGATGGTGGCCACCGGCCAGCCGGTGATCTGCATCCCCTCATAGGGCGTGTAGTCGATCGCCTGTTGCAGCAGGGCGTTGGTGATCGTGACCTGTTTTGTGGCATCCCACAGCACCAGATCGGCGTCCTTGCCGGGGGCGATGCTGCCCTTGCTGTGCAGGCCGAACAGCCTGGCCGGGTTGGTGGCCGTGATGTGGGCGAACTGGCACAGATCGATCTGCCCCTTCACCACGCCCTCGCTGAACAGCAGCGGCAGGCGGGAGGCAAGGCCCGGAACACCGTTCGGAATGTCCCGAAACGAGGCATCGCTGCCGTTGACGCGCTTGCCCACCGGCGTGTCGTAGCTCCAGCCGGAATGGTCGGAGGAGACGACATCGATCGTGCCGGCGCGCACCATCCGCCACATGCCCTGTTGGGCGGCCGCATCGCGCGGCGATGGGCTGCACATGAATTTGGCGCCTTCAAAGCCCGGCCGGTCCATGTCATCGGCGGTGAGGGCGAAATATTGCGGGCAGGTCTCCGCCCAGACCTTCAGGCCGCGCGCCTGGGCGCGGGCGATCTCCTCGGCCACTTCGGGGCAGGAGACGTGAAAGACCTGGATGGGTTGGTCGACCAGCTCGGCGAGTGCTATGGCGCGATGGGTGGCCTCGCGCTCGATCATGCTGGGGCGGGACCAGGCGTGGTATTTCGGCGCGGTGAGGCCGGCGGCCAGCAGCGCCTTGGTGCGCCAGTTGATCGCCTCGTAATTCTCGCAATGCACAGTGACCAGGGCGCCGGTGCGCCGTGCGGCGGCAAGCACGCGCAGGAAGGCGCGATCGTCCAGATTGAGCGCGTCATAGGTGAGGAAGACCTTGAGGCTGCGGATGCCTTGCGCCACCACCTGGGGGATCTCGCGGAAGATCACGTCATCGGATGCGTCCGCGATGATCTGATGGAAGCTGTAATCCACCATCGCCTGGCTGGCGCGGCGCTGATATTCGGCAAGCGGCCCCAGAATGCCGCCCCCCTTGAACTGGGTTGAGAAGGTGACGACGGAGGTGGTGCCGCCGGCGAGGCAGGATGTGCTGCCGGTGACCCAGCCTTCCTCATCCGCCCCGCCGCCTTCCTGCAGCTGCTCGATATGGCAATGCGTGTCGACGCCGCCGGGCAGGACCAGCAGCCCATCCGCCGCGATGCGGTGCTCGCCCTTGAGGTTTTGGCCGATGGCCGCGATCTGGCCGCCTGTGATGGCGATATCGGCGCGGATCACATCGGTGCCGGTCACGATGGTGCCGCCTGCGATGACGGTGTGGTACTGGGTCATGTGGCTGGTCTCCGCTCGCGTCTTCACGGGGGGATGTCAGCACACCGCATGCCAACCACGAAGGGGGGCGGCAGATTGCCCGTCAAGGCAGCGCCGGCGTTGCCGGACCGAGCAGATTTTCGGGGATTGGCGGGGGGATGCGTGATGGCATTGCGATGGATTGCCACGTCGCCTTCGGCTCTTCGCAATGACGGGGGATGGTGGCGGGGGCGTTCACGTTTGGTTTGAGTGGATCGTCGGTTCGACGTGGCTCGTTGCGGTCAGGCCGCTCGGCGGAGGCCTTCGGCTTCCGCCCTACGAGGTGGGGGGAATTTTCTTGATGTCGGCCAGGTGGTGTGGAACAGGCTGATGGATGGAATTCGGGTCTGCCTCATCTGACGCGTTTGCGCTTTCGGCGGTGATCTGTGCGTTGCGCGCGCGGGTTGCGGCGTGGGGGGCGCGTGGGGTTTTGGCGCAGGCGGTGATGTTTCTGCTGCATCGGCGGTTGGGCGAGATTGCACTGCGGATGGAGCGGATGGTGGCGCGGTTTCGGGCCGGGCGGCTGGTGCTGCGAGCGCCTCGGGCTGTGGTGGTGCCAAACGTGGTTGGGGCGGAGGTGGATTGCAGCACTTCGCGCGCAATGACGGGTGAGAATGGGCCTTGTGTGGTGCCACGCCGGTCGCGGCAGGCGCGGGTTTGGCCGGGGCGGTTTGGCTGGCTGGTGTGGGCGGCCGGGTATGAGGCGGCGGGGCTTTCGTCCCAGCTGCGCGCGGTGCTGGGCAGCGAGGAGATGATCGCGCTGTTGCAGGCGGCGCCGCAGGCACGGCGGGTCTTGTTGCCGTTGTGCCGGGCGCTGGCGATCGAGACGGATCTGTTGTGGCCAGGGGTGGCGCGGGTTGCGCCGGGGCCGAAGGCGGTGCTGAGGCCGCGCGTGCGAAAGGTTCGGGTCAAGCTGGATTTGGGGCGGATTCCGTTGCCGCGTGGCGTGCTGTCCGCGGCGCGGCGGCAGGGGTTTGGAAAAATGTGGGAGTGGGTGTGACGGCGGC
>CAIYCW010000062.1 GCA_903924855.1 uncultured Rhodospirillales bacterium
AGACCGCCACCAGCGCCAGCGACGCCACGCCCAGGAGCTGCGCCAGCGTGTTCAGCTGCAGCAGGATCAGCAGGCTGATGCCGAGCAAGGCCGCCAGAAACGCCGCGGCCTGGCGCATCCGCAACGCGCCCGAGGCCAGCGGACGGCCCGCAGTGCGTGTCACCTGGCGATCCAGGTCGCGATCCCACATGTCATTCACCACGCAGCCCGCGCCGCGCATCAGAAACGAGCCCACGAAGAACAGCGCCACCAGCAACGCCGTCTCGCGCCATGGCGCGCGCGCCAGCAGGATCGACCACAGCCCGGGCAGGAACAGCAGCCACGCACCGATCGGCCGGTCGAACCGGCCCAGCAGCGCGTAGGGACGCCATGCTGGCGGCAGGTGCTTGACCCATCCATCAGCGGCGATATCGGTGTAGGAAGACATGGCAACGACGCAGCACAGGGCCATGACCGGGTCAATCCGCCTTTTCACGCCAGACGATCTCAGCCTGGACATCGAACGCACCCTGGCGCCAAGCCAGGCACATTATCTGGGCAGCGTGATGCGCCGCGCCGTGGGGGATTTTGTGCTGCTGTTCAACGGCCGCGACGGTGAATTCCGCGCCCAGATCACCGCCTTGAAGCGCGATCTGTGCCGCGTCGTGCCGCAGGCGCAGACGCGCCAGCAGCAGCCCGAGCCCGGCCTCACGCTGGTCTTCGCGCCGCTGAAGCGCGACACCACCAACCTCGTGGTGGAAAAGGCCACCGAGCTGGGCGCCACGCGCCTGCTGCCGGTGTTCACCACCCACACCAATGCCGGCCGCCTCAACCTGGAACGCTGCCACGCCATCGCCTGCGAGGCGGCCGAGCAATGCGAAAGGCTGACCGTGCCCGAGATTGCCGCCCCGGTGAAACTGTTCGATCTGCTGCAGGCCTGGCCGGAACACGAAATATTGCACGCCGCCATCGAGCGCAGCGGGGCCGATTTCCCGGCATCCCGCCGCAAGAACGCAGCCCTGCTGGTCGGTCCCGAAGGCGGTTTCACGCAAGTCGAGCTTGACGTGCTGCACCGGGCAACCTTTGTAAGACCTATCGGTCTGGGTCCGCGCATCCTGCGGGCCGAGACCGCCTCCATCGCCGGCCTTGCACTCCTGCAGGCTGCCGCGGTGGAATCCTGACGCCCCCGGCAGCAAAGGCCAAGCTCGACCATGTCCAATCCCGGTGAGGCGGATGCGACGCCGATTGTCTCGGTGCAGCAACTGGCAGACTATATCGCAATCGGTTGCAAGCCGGCCTCCGCGTATCGGATCGGCACCGAGCACGAGAAATTCGGCTTTCATCACACAACGCTGGCCTCGCCGCCCTACGAGCCTGCCGGCATCCGCGCCGTGCTCGAAGGCATCCAGGCCCAGGGCTGGGCGCCGATCACCGATCACGGCAATCCGATCGGGCTGAAACGCAACGGCGCCTCGGTGTCGCTGGAGCCGGCTGGCCAGCTCGAACTCTCCGGCGCCCCGCTGGAGACGCTGCACGAGACCGCCGATGAGATGGCCGCCCATTTCGCGGATGTGCGCGCCGTGTCCGAACCCCTCAACCTTGGCTTCGCACCGCTGGGCTTTCACCCCACCCAGACCCGCGACCAGATGCCCTGGATGCCAAAGAGCCGCTACCGGCTGATGCGCCGCTACATGCCGCTGGTCGGCAGCATGGGACTGGACATGATGACGCGCACCTGCACCGTGCAGGTCAATCTCGATTTCTGCTCCGAGGCCGACATGGCCGCGAAGCTGAAGGTGAGCCTGGCGCTACAACCGGTTGCAACCGCGCTGTTCGCCAATTCGCCGTTCTACGAAGGCAAGCCCAACGGCCTGATGAGCCAGCGCGCCCATGTCTGGACCGACACCGACAATGCGCGCTCCGGCATGCCCGGCGTGATGTTCGCCGAGGAGTTCGGCTTCGAGCGCTATGTCGATTGGGTGCTGGACGTGCCGATGTATTTCGTCATGCGCGACGGTGAGATCATCGACCTGGCCGGCGCCTCGTTTCGCGACTTCATGGCAGGCAAGCTGCACAACCAGGGCATCGGTGAGGCAACGCTTGGCGATTTCGCCGATCATCTCACCACCGTCTTCACCGATGTGCGGCTGAAGCGCTTCCTGGAGATGCGCGGCGCCGATGCCGGCACGCCCGCCATGATGGCCGCGCAATCCGCCCTCTGGGTCGGACTGCTCCATGACGACGCAGCCCTGGCCGCTGCCCTCGCTTTGGTGCGCCGTCATCCCTGGAGCGCCTACCAGGCGCTGCGGGCCGAGGTGCCGCGCCTGGGCCTGAACGCGCCGTTCGCTGGTGGCACGGCGCGGGATCTGGCGCGCGACATCGTCGAGATCGCACAGCAGGGACTTGCCGCCCGCGCCCGGCGCAATCCGCAGGGGCAGGACGAAACCATCCATCTCGCCCCGCTCCAGTCGATAATTCACGGTTCACCAACGCAAGCGGAGCACTGGCTGCAACGTTTTCACGGTGCATGGAACGGTGATGTCACGATGATCTTCGCCGAGGCTGCGATCTAGGGTTTCGTCGGGGCAATGCAGCGCCGCCGAGCCGGGATCGTGAATGATCCGGCCGGTGGCGCAACGAGGCCCGGGGCGTTGCAACCCAGGCCAGTGTGAACCCGTGACATGAACGTCAATCCCCGCAGCCTCGTTTCGCCTGCAATCCCTCTGGCCTCCAGCGGCCAAATGTCCCAGCCTGTCGTCCAGGCCATGACGATCGAGCGCAACCGCCCTGCCGAGCCGGAGGACACCGAACCGCTGATGGTCCGGCTGCGGCTGATCGGCCAGATGGAAGCCTGGACGCTGACATCCGAAAGCATCCTGCCCACCGGCCGCAAGACCCGCGCCCTGCTCGCCATCCTGGCGCTCACCGCCCCGCGCCCCGTGCTGCGCGGCCGGCTTGCCGAAATGCTCTGGAGCCGGAGGCCCGAGGAACAGGCCCGCGCCTCGCTGCGCCAGGAGATCCATCGCCTGCTGGATGCGTTGGGCCCCTCCGGCCCGCGGATCCTCGCCATTCACCGCGACCATCTGATGCTGCGCCCCGGCACGGTGTGGGTCGATGTGGAGGAGGTGCTGCGCGCCAACCCGGGCAAACCAGCAGCTCTGTGCCTGCTCGATGGCGATCTGCTGGAGGATCTGGACGGGGTCGATCCCGCCTTCGACAACTGGCTGGCCGCCGAGCGCGAACGCCTGCGCGACCGCGCCCGCGTGCTGGCCGAACAGATGCTGCGCGACCAGGCCGACCCCGAGCTCGCCATCCCGGCCGCCCAGCAGCTGCTGTCGATCGACCGCGCGCATGAAGGCGCCTGGCGTGCCCTGATGCGCGCCTATGCCGGGCGTGGCGAGCGCGGCATGGCGCTGCAGGCCTATGAACGCTGCCGCGCCGTGCTGGCCGACCTGCTGGACGCTCCCCCGTCCGAGGAAACCCAGCGCCTCGCCTCCGATATCAGGGCCACGGTGGCCGCCCCGCGCGCCGGTCTGCCGCCTGCAGCTGTCCCATCACGCGGTGACACGCGCGGCCTGATCCGCGTGGCCCCGGCCGCGGTGGAGCCGGTGGCCGAGCCCCGCATGACCGCGGAGCTCCGCCCGCCTCAGGCCTCCGCCCTGCGTCAGGAGATCGTGCCGGCGTCTCGCGGTGCCGCCCGTCTGGGCGTGCTGCCCATGCATGTGGCCGGCGGCGATGAAGATGACCGGGCACTCGCGGCCGCCCTGGCCGAGGAGATCACGGCGGGGCTTGCCCGCTCCCGGCAGCTCAGCCTGATCTCGTCGGCCGCTCTGGCCCGCCTCGCCGCCACAGCACGGGACGAGGCGGCCATTGGCCGTGCCCACAGCCTGGACTTTCTGCTGGACGGCACGCTGCAACGCGCGGCCTCCCATGTGCGGGTGTCGCTGCGCCTACTCGATCTGCGCCAGGGTGCGCAGATCGTCTGGGCCGAGCGGTTCGACCGCGACGATGGCAACAGCCTCGCCCTGCAGGACGACATCGCCGCTGCCGCCGCCGCCCGCATCGAACCCTCGCTGCTGCTGATCGAAGCCCAGCGCAGCGCCCAGCTGCAGGCTTCCGAGCTGACCGGCCAGGAGGCCATGCTGCGCGCGGTGGCGTTGATGACCCGTCTTGATCAGGGCCCTTATCGCCAGGCCGGCCTGCTGCTGGAACAGGCGCTGAGCCAGGATCCGGATCAGGCCAGCCCGCACAGCTGGATGGCGCTGTGGCACCTCTGCATGCTGGCCCAGGGCTGGGCGACCGACCGCGCCGGCTCTGCCATGGCAGCGCTGCAGCACGCCGAGCGCGCCGTGATGCTGGACGGCCAGGACGCCCGCGCCCTCACGGTTGCAGGCCATGTCCGCGCCGTGCTGCAACACCGTCTGGCCGAGGCGATGGTGCTGCATGAGCGCGCGCTGACGCTCAATCCCAACCTCGCCTTGGCCTGGAGCCTGTCCGCCCTGGCGCAGCTCTACGCCGGCAATCTGGAAGACGCGACATCGCGGGCCAACCGCGCCCGCACGCTGGCACCCATCGACCCACACGGCTTCTTTCGGGACACGGCCCTGATCACCGCGGCCCTGTTGCAGCATGATCACGATCGCGCGGTGACCATCGGGCGCGAGGCGAGCGAGATGCATCCCGGTTGGATCGACCAGGCCGTGTGTTTCGTGGCCAGCCTCGGCCACGCCAACACCGCCCCCGGTGCGCCGCGCCATGGTGCGTCCCAGCAGGCGGATGAGATGGCCCTCTGCCGCCAGCGCCTGCTGGCGCGCTGCCCTGGTCTCACCCGCCGCCAGCTGAGCGCGGCGCATCCCTACAGCCGCGAAGGCGACTGGGCGCATATCGAGGAAGGCCTGCGCCGCGCCGGCCTGCCGGACTAGCGCCGGACCAGCTGATCCACTCAAACCCCGAGCCGGCCCGACCGCCTGACCACAGGCGGCGCCGCGCCCCTGCGTCCTCTTCGCAAAGGACATGCGCCATGCCCGGAAATTATCTGGTTGTTGGAGGAGCCGGCTTCATCGGCAGCCATCTGGTCTCGGGCCTGCTGGACCGGGGCGATCATGTCTGGGTGTTCGACAATCTGCAGACCGGCCACCGCGCGGCGGTGCCGACGGCGGCGCGCTTCATCCAGGGCGATCTGGCGGACCCGCTGGTGCTCGATGCCGCCCTGAAATGCCAACAGCACTGGGATGGCGTGTTCCACCTGGCCGATCTGTCGCTGGTGGGGGAGAGCATGGCGGCGCCCATGCGCTATCTCACGGTCAATCCCGGCAATGCCGGCCGTCTGATCGATGCCTGCCTGCGTCACGGGGTCAGCCGCCTGGTGTTCTCCTCCAGCGCCAATCTGTTCGGCACCGCAGGGCCTGCCCCGATCGACGAGCACGCACCGATCCGCCCCGGCTCGGCCTATGGCGAGAGCAAGCACACAATCGAGCGCATGCTGCATTGGGCGGAGCGTGTGCACGGGCTGCATTCCGCCTGCCTGCGGTTCTTCAACGCGGCCGGCTGCGACCCTGAAGGCCGGTTCGGCGAGGCGCACAGCCCGGAGACCCATCTGATCCCGCTTGCCATCGATGCCGCCCTGCATCGCCGATCGGCCCTTTCCCTGTTCGGCGCTGACTACCCGACACCGGATGGCACCTGTGTGCGCGACTATGTGCATGTCTGCGACCTTGTGAGCGCGCATCTGCTGGCGATGGCGCGCATCGAGACCGGCAGCGTGCGCTACAATGTGGGGCTCGGCCGCGGCTATTCGGTGCGCGAGGTGATCGACACCGTCAGCCGCATCACCGGCCAGGCCGTGCCATGGCGGCTGGCCCCACGCCGTGACGGCGATCCGGCCTATCTGGTGGCATCGCCTACGCTGATCATGCGCGACACCGGCTGGCGGCCGCGTTTTTCCACGCTGGACGAGATCGTCTCACACGCGCTGGCCTGGCGTCTTGCGCATCCGCACGGGTATGACCGCCAACCGCAGCACAGCCTCCCGGTTGCCTAGAGGACGGTCCGACCGATTGGACTCAATCGGTCGGACCAGGTTGCCCCAATCCGCGCTTTCCCACCGATCCGACTCGAACATTGGTCGGTGCCTGCGCCAAGCAGCGATACCGGCAGCCGATCGATGCGCATGATTCCGGCCGCGAATATTCGGCCGACCTGCAAGATGAACCAGTCAGCGCCGCCCCCGCCATTTGCAAGGCCGGCAAGCGCTGGTCAAATCGATCCGCAGCGACTTGTGGTCCTTGATTTCATAAGGATTTTGTCGATTTCCTGAAAATTTTGATGAACCATAAATGCCTCGTCATCCCTCTCACCTCCCGGTCGGCACGATTTTCATTAACTCGATCCGAGGTGCGCACGAAACGCGACTTCCGATCGTGTGTGGATTGGCTCGCACGACTTTCATTCAGGATTTGACAAAGCAGCGAAGATTTGCGCTATGTTTTCTGGCAGAGACTGCCTAGAATAATGCATAGTCAAACACCCACGGAAACCATGACTGACAGCAAAAACGACAACGATCTCCTGTCCCTGACGGCAAAGATCGTATCCGCCCACGTGTCCAACAACCCCGTCGATGGCTCCTCGCTGGCATCGCTGATCCAGCTGGTGCACAAGACACTCGCCAATATCGGTGAGGAAGAGCTTCCGGTTGAAAAGCTGGTGCCGGCTGTCCCGGTGAAGAAGTCGGTGTTCCCCGACCACATCATCTGCCTCGAAGACGGCAAGAAGCTGAAGATGCTGAAGCGGCATCTGGCAACCTCCTACAACATGTCTCCCGAGCAGTATCGGGAGCGCTGGAACCTGCCGGCGGATTACCCGATGGTTGCACCGGAATACGCCGCCAAGCGTTCGCAGCTGGCAAAATCCATCGGCCTGGGCCGCAAGCCTGCCGCCGCCGTGGAAGTCGAAATGCCGATGCCGGCCAAGCGCGGCCGCAAGGCAAAGGCTGCTGAATAGTCTGCAGTTGCTTCAGATGTGAAAAATCCGGCATCGCCCAGGCGGTGCCGGATTTTTCATGGCCTGACGGAGCCGCGTCACGCGATCTCGAGCAGATCCCAATGCGGTGTCGCAGGCCGGCACAAGATCGGCACCGCGTTGCGGGTGCGCACATTGGGCTCCAGCCCCATCTCGGCGCGCAAGGCCCGAAACAGCGCGCCATGCGCCACAATCAGCACCGGTGCCGGCGCCAGCAGCGCCCGGTTCACCGCACGCTGCGCCCGCGCCCGCAGGACTGGGAAGCTCTCCGCCTGCTCCGGCGTGAAATCGCCCGCCACCCAGCCATCAAACCAGCCGGCCATCGGCTTGCCTTCCTGCACGCCGAACGAAACCTCGCGCAGCTCCTCCTCGAACGCCACGTCGAGCCCCAGGGCCGCGCCCACGATGCGTGCGGTGTCCGCCGCGCGCGACAGCGGGGAGGCGATGATGCTGACAATGCCGCGGCCCTTCAGCTGCTCCGCCGCCGCATGCGCCTGCTCGATCCCGCGCGCGTTGAGCGGAATATCGACATTGCCCTGGCTCAGATTCTGCGCGTTCCAGTCGGTCTCGCCGTGGCGCAGGAACCAGAACGGAATCGGGTTGAGGCTCACAGTGCCAGACCTTCCGTGGCAAACGCCCGCTGCACCGCGGGGCGCGCCTTCATCCGGGCGAAATGGCCGGCCAGATGGGGCGGCAGTGTCAGCTTGGCGCGCTCGGCCGCCCAGAACTCGATGAACACCATCGACGCATCGGCGATCGAGAACCGATCCCCCACCGCAAAGTCACGCCCGCCGAGCCGTGCTTCCAGCCAGGCCAGGCCGTCCTGGAAAATCTCCAGCCCGCGCGCCTGAACGGCCGGGTGCAACGCCTCATCCGGGGCAAAATTGCCCGGCCGCGCCCAGCGGGTGAAGCCCTGCATGTGCACGGTGGCAGCGATGTATTCCACGATCTCCATCACATCCGCCGCCAGTTCCGGGTCATCCGGCAGCAGATGCGCCTGCGGGGCGATGCGCGCCAGATACACCGCAATGGCCGGCAATTCGGTCAGTGGCCGGCCAGTGTCGCGCAGCAGCAGCGGCACCTTGCCCTTGGGGTTCATCGCCAGATACTCGGGCGTCCGGTTGGCGCCCTCACGGATCATGGTGCGCACCGCCTCGAACGGGGCGCCGATCTCCTCAAGGATGACATGAATGCCAAGCGAGCACGCGCCAGGCGAATAGAACAGCTTCACGGCAGCCTCCTTGAGGGCAGGGAACGGGAAAGGTTCAGTCGAACAGCGAGCTGACCGAGCTTTCATCGCTGATCCGCCGCATCGCCTCGGCCAGCAGCTCCGCGGTGCTCAGCTGGCGGATATTGGGCGACAGCTTCACCGCCTCGGTCGCCAGAATCGTGTCGGTGATGCTCATCATCTCGATCGGCGAGGCCGCGATCCGCGCCACGGCACCGCCGGACAGCACGCCATGGGTGATATAGACGCTGACCGATTTTGCGCCCTGCGCCATCAGCGCGGTGGCGGCGTTGCACAGCGTGCCGCCCGAATCGACGATATCGTCCACCAGCACGCAATCCCGGCCGGACACATCGCCGATCACGTTCATCACCTCAGAGACGCCGGCCCGTTCGCGGCGCTTGTCGATGATGGCGAGATCACAGTTCATCCGGGTGGCGATCACGCGTGCACGCACCACACCGCCCACATCGGGCGAGACGATCATGATGTCGCGCCCGGCATAGCGCTCCTGGATGTCCTTCACGAAGAGCGGGGCGGCGTAGAGATTGTCCACCGGGATGTCGAAGAAGCCCTGGATCTGGCCGGCATGCAGATCCATCGTCAGCACGCGGTCAGCACCCGCCTCGGTGATCAGATTGGCCACCAGCTTGGCTGAGATCGGCGTGCGCGGACCGGATTTGCGGTCCTGACGGGCATAGCCGAAATAGGGCAGCACCGCCGTCACCCGGCGCGCCGAGGCGCGGCGCAGCGCGTCCAGCGTGATCAGCAACTCCATCAGATTGTCGTTGGCCGGGTAGGACGTGCTCTGGATGACGAACACATCCTCGCCGCGGATGTTCTCGTGGATCTCCACGAACACCTCCATATCGGCGAACCGCCGCACCGAGGCGCGGGTGAGGGGCATGTTCAGCGAAGCCGCCACGGCTTCAGCCAGCGGGCGATTGCTGTTGCAGGCGACGATTTTCATGGATGCGTTGTCCGGGACGGCAGGAGGAAGGCGGAGCGGAGCTCCAGCGGAAGTGTCTGTCACCTCATAGCAATCAAGTCCGGCTGTGTCACTTCCGGGTGCGGCCGCTCTGCTGTGCCACCACATCCTTCACGCCGGCCGCCGCCTCGTCCGTCACCACCACCGCCACATCGCCCCAATAATGGTCAAGCGAGCCATGCGGCACGTTGTTCAGCTGCACGATATGCCCGCGGTCGGAGATGGCGTCCGACACGATCCACTCGATCTCGATCCGATCCTGCCGATCCGCCTGCGGCACCACCGTGATCCCGGCCGACACAGTGAAATCCGCCCCTTTGTCGACAAGACGCAGCCCCTGATTGGCAAGGGCGATCTTCATGTTGCGCGCCAGCTGGTCATTGCCGTCGCCAGGTGCGCCGGTCACCTCGCCCACCATCAGCTTGGCTTCGCGGTTGACCAGCGAATTCGGGTCGGCCGCGCGCCGATCCGCCTCGATGCGGGTCAGCAGACCGGCAATGGTCGGGGCCGCCTGCACCGCCACGGCCCGCATCGTCTCGGCATCGCCGCGCTGCCAGGATTGCTCCGGAACCGCCATACCCTGCGCCAGACCCGCCTGCGCGCCGCTGGCATCGAACACGGTGAACACCGGGGTCAGCGTGCCGCCCGAGCGCTCGATCGCCAGTTTCAGATGCCAATCGCCTTTGCGGGCGGATGCCGCCACCGCCGGCACATCCTGAGAGGCCAGCGCATCGGCCATCGCGGTCAGATACAGCGCATCGCCACGCCCGCCCAGCACGCCGGGCTCTGGCGCGTCCACCGCAAGCCGGGGCGGTGGCGGGCGCAGCAGCCGGGGCGAATCACCGCCCGGCGCTCCCGCGAACGGGCGCGGCAGATCGCCACAGCCGGCAAGCCCGGCCAGCAGCACCAGCAGCAGCGCCCTAGAGGATGCAGCTCGACAGCAGGCCCAGCAGGCAGAGCAGAAAGAAGAAATGAACATACGGCATGACACCAATCTCAAAACACCCAAGGTCAGAGCACAATGGCAGACATCTGATGGCCGATCGGCCCGCCGCCCGCCAGCGTGCGTCTGCGATGGCTGAAGAACAGCTCTGTCTCGGCCAGCGTGTCCCGCCCCAGGCTTGCCACGATCTGACAGCCGGCCCGTGCCAGGCGCTCGCAGCAATACCCGGCCAGATCGAACTGGTGATGCCCCGGCCGCATGCCAGGGGCGAAGAACGCAGCGGCCTGGCTGTCCTGCGCCAGAACCTCGCTGCGCATGTCGTCCCCCACCTCATAGCTTGCCTGGCCGATGCAGGGGCCGACAGCGGCGCGGATGCTGGCGGCCCCCAGATCGCGCATGGCGGCGATGGTGGCCTCCAGCACGCCGGAGGCTGCCCCGCGCCAGCCGGCATGGGCGGCGCCGATCACGCCCGCCTTGGCATCGGCGAACAGCACCGGCGCGCAATCCGCGGTGATGATCCCCAGCACCACGCCGCGCGTGCGCGTGACCATCGCATCGGCGCGCGGCCCTTCGCCGGGGCGCCAGATCTCGCTCACCACCGCCACCTCGCTGCCATGCACCTGGGTCAGCCCCACCAGATTGTTTGGCTCGGCCTGCAGCCTGCGGGCAATCCGCGCCCGGTTCTCCAGCACGTTCTCCCGCGCATCGGCGCTGGACAGGCTGGCATTGAGGCTTGCGAACGGCCCTTCGGACACGCCACCCCGCCGGGTGAAGAACCCGTGGCGCGGCAGCAGGATATCGGCGGTCAGGCACTCCGCGGTGGAGGCGGTCATGGGGCAAATCCGGGCAAAGGGGGGAAGTCCGGCTGGGTGATGGCAAGGGCCTTGAACAGCCGCCCCATCTGGTCCGGCTCGGCAAGCCGGCGCGCGCTGTCCATCATCGCCATCGCATGCATGGGCGACAAGGTGCGCGCCAGTCTTTCGCTGCGCTGGAACAGCCCAAGCCGGGCGAGCAGCAGGCCCTGCGGGATCGGCCCCTGCGCCGCGCGCGGGCCCGCGATCTCCGCCAGCGCCTGGAAATCGACATGGGCTGTGAGATCGGCGGCACCGGGGCTGTGCAGCGGGTCCACCTTCACCCGGTCGCGCAGCGCCTGCAGCGACTCGCCGAAATCCGACTGCTCCGGCCCGTAATCAATGAAAAGTGCGGCCCCGCCCTGCTCGGCGAAACGCGCCGCCAGGGCGCGCACAATCTCGCGCGCCGGCTCGCAGAGCTCCAGCACCGCGCCCTCTGCGGCATCCGGCAGGGCCATCTCGGCCGGCATCTCCACAAACGCCGCGTGCTGGACATAACGCTCCATCCAGATATCGCGGCGGACGAACTGGCGGATCGGCAGCGCATCGAGGAACTCGTTGGCCAGCAGGATCATCGGCCCTTTCGGGATCTGCTCCACACTGTCATGGAACACCGCATCGAAGCGCGCCGACTGCACACGGCGCAGCGCCTGCGAGGTTTCCACCACATGCAGGCGCAGACAGGCTGAAAAATCAGGCGCCATGCGTTCGATCACGCGCAGCGCATCCGCCATCAGCGTGCCGCGGCCAGGTCCCGCCTCGGCCAGGATGATATTGGTCGGCCGCCCCAGCCGGTTCCACACCACCGTGGCCCAGGCCCCCATCAGCTCACCAAACACCTGGCTGATCTCGGGCGCGGTGGTGAAATCGGCAAACGGGTCATGCGTTGCGTAATATTCCGCATTCGCCCGCGCCATAAACGCATCCAGCCGTTCGGTCATGCCTGCGTCCTGCGGCTCCAGGCGATCATCCCGGCACCGATCAGCAGCATCGGCACCGACAGCAACTGCCCCATCGTGGCGCCGGCGAACAGGAAGCCGAGGAACGGATCAGGCTGGCGGAAGAACTCGCCGATGATGCGCGCCGTGCCATAGCCGATCAGAAACACCCCGGTGATCAGGCCGAACCGCATGCGCACCCGCTCCGAACGTGACAGCGAGAACACCAGCACGAACAGGATCAGCCCCTCCATCAACGCCTGATAGATTTGGCTCGGATGGCGTGGCACCGGCCCGCCGGTGGGAAAGATCATCGCCCAGGGCAGATCCGCCGGCGCCTCCCGCCCCCACAACTCGCCGTTGATGAAGTTGGCGATCCGCCCCAACCCCAGCCCGATCGGCGCCGCGATGGCGATCCGGTCGGCAAAGCCCAGCACCGACAGGCCGTTCCTGCGGCAGAACACGATCACCGCGATCGACACCCCCAGCATGCCGCCATGAAACGACATGCCGCCCTGCCACACTGCGAAGATCTGGCCCGGATGCTCGAAAAAGAACCCCGGCTGATAGAACAGCACATAGCCAAGCCGCCCGCCCAGCACCACGCCAAGCGTCGCCCAGGTCAGGAAATCATCCACCTGCAACGGGGTCGCAACCACCGGCGCCTCCAGCACCCAACGCCGCACCAGGCGCCAGCCAAGCACCAGGGCTGTGATATACGCCAGCGCATACCAGCGGATCGCCAGCGGACCCACGGCCACCACCACCGGGTCAAACTGCGGAAACATCAACACGGGAAGCATCGCGGCCCTACTTTTCGTGATTGGCACCGCATATACGTGCACAGCACGCCCGGCGAAAGCCGCAACCGGAGACACAGCATGACCGACCGCCCCCGCCTGTTCGACGATCTCGCCGGTGTTGCCGGCGGCGCCCTCTCCGCCCTGACCGGACTGCGTGACGAAGCCGAGGCGATCGGCCGCGCCCGGGTGGAGGAGATCCTGCGCAAGCTGGACGTGGTGCGCCGCGAGGAATTCGAGGCCATGGCCGAGCTGGCACGGCGCGCCCGCGAAGGCCAGGAGATGGCGGAGGCAAAACTGGCCGATCTCGAAGCGCGCCTGGCCGCCATCGAGGCGAAGCTGGCGCCAGCCGGTGGTGGCGGGCCTGGGATGGTTGCCTGAGCAAGAAGTTCTTTCTTTGAAAAGAAAGAACCAAAGAAACTTTCAAACGTTGGCCGGAATTCAGGGAGAGCCCGCATGGACATCATTCGCGTTGGCACGCAGGCCGCTTCTGCGGGATCGGCTGCGTATTTCACCGGGCGCGTGCGCGTCGATCCGCTGTTCAGCCCGCCGGAGCCGGCCCGCGTCGCAATGGCGCATGTCACCTTCGAGCCCGGCGCCCGCACCGCCTGGCACACCCACCCGTTCGGCCAGACCCTGATCGTCACCGCCGGCTGCGGCTGGGCGCAACGCGAGGGCGGCCCGATCGAGGAGATCTACCCCGGAGACGTGGTCTGGTTCGCGCCCGATGAAAAACACTGGCACGGCGCCAGCCCCACCACCGCGATGAGCCATATCGCCGTGCAGGAGAAGCTCAACGGCTCCCCGGTGACCTGGATGGAACAGGTGACCGACGAGCAGTATCAGCGCTAAACCCAAACAATCGTCATTGCAAACACAGCGAAGCAACCCACCGAACCAAGGTTCGCACCTCGGCCCAATGGATTGCTTCGCTCCGCTCGCAATGACGGCAGCGGTTACCGCTTAGTAGCGATACAGCTCGTGCTTGAACGGGCCGGACACCGGGGCGCCGATATACTCGGATTGCTTCGGCGTCAGCTTGGTCAGCTTCGCACCCACCTTCGCCAGATGCAGCGCCGCCACCTTCTCATCGAGATGCTTCGGCAGCGTGTAGACCTCGTTCTTGTAGGTGCCGGGCTTGGCCGTCCACAGCTCGATCTGCGCCAGAACCTGGTTGGTGAAGCTGGCGGACATCACGAAGCTCGGATGGCCCGTTGCATTGCCCAGGTTCACCAGTCGGCCCTCGGACAGCACGATCAGACGCTTGCCATCCGGGAACACCACCTCGTCCACCTGCGGCTTCACATTCTCCCAGGTGTAGTTGCGCAGCGCCTCGATCTGAATCTCGCTGTCGAAATGGCCGATATTGCAGACGATGGCGCGGTGCTTCATGCGGCGCATATCGTCGATGGTGATCACGTCCACGTTGCCGGTGGCGGTGACGAAGATGTCGCCGCGATGGGCGGCGTCTTCCAGCGTGACAACCTCATAGCCTTCCATCGCCGCCTGCAGCGCGCAGATCGGATCAACCTCGGTGACGAGAACGCGGCAGCCAGCCTGACGCAGCGAGGCGGCGGAGCCTTTGCCGACATCGCCGAAGCCGCACACGATGGCGACCTTGCCGGCCATCATCACGTCGGTGCCGCGACGGATCGCGTCCACCAGCGATTCACGGCAGCCATAGAGATTGTCGAATTTCGACTTGGTGACGCTGTCGTTCACGTTGATGGCGGGTACCTTGAGCTTGCCAGCCTTGGCCATCTCCCACAGGCGATGCACGCCGGTGGTGGTCTCTTCGGAGAGGCCGCGCACGTCGTTGAGCATCTCGGGATATTTGTCGTGCATGATTTGCGTCACGTCACCGCCATCATCGAGGATGAGGTTCGGCGTCCAGCCGTCAGGGCCGCGCAGGGTCTGCTCGATGCAATACCAGAACTCTTCCTCGTTCATGCCCTTCCAGGCGAAGACCGGGGTGCCAGCGGCGGCGATGGCGGCGGCGGCGTGGTCCTGCGTCGAGAAGATGTTGCACGACGACCAGCGTACGGTGGCGCCGAGGTATTCGAGCGTCTGGATCAGGACTGCGGTCTGGATCGTCATGTGCAGGCAGCCGACGATGCGGGCGCCCTTGAGCGGCTTGGAGGCGCCGTATTCGGCGCGCAGCGCCATCAGGCCAGGCATTTCGTCCTCGGCCATCGAGATCTCCTTCTGACCCCATTCGGCCAGCGAGATGTCACGCACCTTGTAGTCGGTGAATTCGG
>CAIYCW010000063.1 GCA_903924855.1 uncultured Rhodospirillales bacterium
AAACCCAATTGCGAGACGCTCGGCTCCACCGCGCCCCGGGCCGGGCGGCCACCCGGCCCGGGGCATTCCTATTCTCCGGAACAACCAACCTATACGGCAACCTCAAGAGACAATTGCGAGCGAAGCGAAGCAATCCACCGAACCGCAGCCTCGCCCTGCGACATCCACCCCACCACCCCCAACCCACAAACGATAAACAAACCGGAACAAAAGCGACGCGGCAACGCCCAACCACCCCATCACCACCATTTGCCAAATCCCTGCCGCCGCGCCGCCGACAACACACCCCGCGGCAACGGAATCCGCCCCAGATCCATCTTCGGCCGCGGCTTGCGCACCCGCACGCCGCGCGGCTTCTTCTCCCGCACCACCGGCGCCACACCCGGCCGCAACACATCCGTCTCGATCGCCAGCGCCCGGCATAGCGGGCGCAGCAGCCGCACGGCCTGCGGGGCCGCCTTCAGCAGCGCCACCATCTCGGGCTCGGCCAGCACCGCGCGCAGCTGCGCCGAAAGTGTTCCCGCCTCATGCGCGCCCACCGGCAGCAGCCACCCGAACCGGCTCGGCAGAACAGAAACGCGCCGGGCCCGCACAGCTGCGGGCGATGCCGCATCCGCCCCCGTATCCGCCCCCGCATCAGCCCCCGCATCCCGCATCGCGTGGCGCGTCCGCACGCCAAGCCGCCCCGCGCGAAACCGCGCCAGCAGCCGCTCCATCCGCAGCCCGATCTCGCCAAGCCGCCGATGCAGCGCCACCACCAGCACGGTCTCCAGCGCAAGCCGCCCACCCCACGCCGCAACCCGCACCCGCAAGGCGCTGATCACATAAGCCAGGCTCAAAGCCCCATGCGCGGAAGCCATCATCTCCATCCGCCAGTCTGTTCCACGCGAAGTGGCTGACTGCAAGAAAATCCTCTCTCCGTCCGCCACAAATATCGCGGCTCCGCTTGACCCTTCGGCCCTGGCCTCACCAGGCCATCACTACTCGACAGGCGCCCCACCCTGCGCGCCGTCCGGCGCAGGGTTCTCCTTGCATGTCTGGCCGTTCGCGGCTCCGGCTATGGGAGGCCGGCAAATGGAGCAGGTCTTCAGGCTGCCAAAACTGTTCAGGTTGTGCTCGATCGTCATCCAGATCTGCCGCAGCCTGAGAACCGCAAGGTCATCAACAATCATGCACACAAGTGCCTTGGCGATTTCGATACGTTTGCTCTCTGCCAAATTCGGATCGACCGAATTTTTCAGCAGAATATCTGCGATCCGACTCTGGAGCCCTGTTGAGACACATGTTCCGCCGAACAAAAATATACGCTCAAGATCGAACACATTTCGAACGCAGGCATTGCGCAGCGCGATATACCGATCAATGCCAACAGCCGTCGCCAGTTGCGCTTGTGAGACCCAGTCTATGCTTTGATAGATGCCATAAGGTGTTTCCACAAACAGCATGATCGGGTTTGCTGTCGCAAGGTTCTGCACATCATAAAGATTGAAATCCTCAAGCCGCGCCCGGATGTCAGCGTCGATACCTTCGATCAGTTCAAGCGGAACCGACTTTGTGCGCTTCAACGCACTCTCATCCAAATCCTTCACGCCGCCGCGATGCCAGTTTGACAGCAAATACCGTTCCGCCAGACCGGGAACGAAGCCCATTGTAAATGCAATGCCATACCATAAATTATGAGCGCTGACTTCTACCGAAGATATGCTGATTTTTTTGGCTTCCGGCAGTGGAATCGCATGCCAGGCCACCACAACGACCGAAATAGTAAAAATTATATTGTAAGCTGATCGAAAAAAACTCATTGGAGAGAGATCAAAATTCGAGACTGATCGGATCAGTGTTTTTATTGAAGACGTATAGGAGCCCAAGAAGGCAAACAGAGAGATCGTCAGGGCATAATTCAGATTTGAAACGTCGGCTTGCTCATCCAAAGAGCTCAGAAAGATCGGCGATCCGATGAATTTCGTAATATCTTCGTATCTTGTGCAGAACAGCAAGAAAAAACATGAAAAAGAGATCGATATGAAGGCTAGAACAGAAAGAGAATACCACTTGATTGGTATCTCTTTGCTCTGAGCGAATTCGTCATTATCATTTACATAATATTTTGATTTTACAAATTCAAAAGATGGTATAATGGAAAAGCGCTGCGATGGGTCTTTCGTGAAGAATGTGCCGAGATCCTTGATGATACCCTGGCGCCGCGTTTTGACGTTGTCACGCGCCATCAGTATCCCAATTGGCAGACCCAAAGCCAACACCAGGCTGCAGACAGCGGGGATCAGCAGCGGTAGTGCGTCGGCCCAGTCTGTCGCAGGCGCAAGCATGTCACTCTCCTCATGTACATCTCAGACGTTACGACAATCTAATGGGCCTCTTATCGAACTGACAACATCACAAATTACGTGACGTAACAAAATAGTTTATCCGAACCGGTCTTGCGCCATCCCAGCCCACGCGCAGCAATTTCCCCACAGCCCACCCCCCAGCCTGTGCTACGCATCCCGCAACGCCACCCATCTCAGCCACACATCCGGAACGGACCATGATCCGCATCAAGCCCTGCCATTGACCCGCCTCCTGCCCATCCTCCTCGCAGCCCTGCTGCTCGCCGGCTGCGCCACGCAGGACGGGCTGGAGCCCGGCGCCAGCTGCGGCGAGAGCAGCAACATGCCGCTGCCGGTGCAGCGCGCAGGCACCGCCATCCTGGTCCCCGTCACCGCAAACGGCGTGCGCCTGCGCTTCATGCTCGACACCGGGGGCGCCAGCTCCGTCATCGATCGCCGCGTGGCCCTCGCCCTCGGCCTCATGCATGGCGACGTCACCCACACCATGGTGCGAGACGTGGCCGGCGAGCGCATGGTCGATCAGGTCGCGGTGCAGGATCTGCATCTGGGCAGCATCACCCTCCCGCCGCAGCGCCTCATCGTCTCGGACGGGTTTGCCTTCGACGGCGTCATCGGGCTGGACGTGCTGTCCCGCTACGATCTGGACATCGACCTCGCCCATAACAGCGTCGTGCTGCGCAACCTCGGCCTGTGCCCGGACAAAACCCCGCTCGACCTGGCCGATCTGCGCGCCCGCCCCGCAACCCGCATGCTCACCATGCCGGCCATCCGCGGCATCATCGATGGCACCAGGGAGAACCATCACGCCGAGCCCTTCCTGCAGGTGGCGGCCCGGCTGGACGGTGAATGGGGCCTTGCCATGTTCGACACCGGCGCCCTGGCCGGCTCACTGCTGTCACCGAAATTCACCGCCAAGCTGAAACTCGGCCCCGAGGCCTTCGCGTCCGACCAGGCGGTCACCACACGCGGTCTCGGCCCTGGCACCGAGGTGCGGCTGCACCGCTTCGGCCGGCTGGAGCTGGGAGGCGAGGTGTTCGAGGCGCCGACCCTGCTCGTCACCTCCGATGCCGGGCTGCGCTTTCCGCTGATCCTCGGCTCGGATTACTTCCTGCACCATCGCGTCTGGTTCAACTTTGCGGCCAACCGGGTGTTTGTCTGGCCGGATGCGACAGTCGCGCCGATGGTCCCCGGCAGCTGAGCCCTGCCATGCGGCACGCTATCCGAGTCGTGCCATGCGGCGCGCATGGCTGACGGCACCGCGCCACTCTGCTAGGGCTGCGCCGCAACATCCGGAACCTGCACGTGGCGAAGGCACAGCATCTGGCACTTGGCAGCATCGCAATCGGCATCGTGGTGCTGGCGCTGAAGACGGCCGCCTGGGCCGCCACCGGCAGCTCCGGCCTGTTCGCCGACGCCGCCGAGACCGTGGTCAACGTCGCCGCCTCCGTGCTCACCCTGCTGGCGGTCCGCCTCGCTGCCGAGCCGGCGGATGCCAACCACCCCTACGGCCACGATAAGGCGGAATTCTTCGCAGCCATCATCGAGGGCGCGCTGATCGTCGCCGCCGCCGTGCTGATCGGCGTGCAGGCCTGGGGCAGCCTCCGCCACCCGGCCCCGCTGGAGGCGCTGCGCACCGGCGTGGTGCTGAACGCCGTCTCAACCCTCATCAATCTCGGCTGGGCGCAGCTGCTGCGCGTGCGCGGCCGCAGCCTGCGCTCCGCCTCGCTGCAGGCGGATGCCGCACATCTGATGGCCGATGTCGTAACCTCCCTCGCCGTGCTCTGCGGCGTGGGCCTGGTGCTGCTCACCGGTCAGGCCTGGCTCGACCCGGCGGTCGCCGTGCTGGCCGCCTGCTACGTGCTGTGGTCGGGCGTTGCCGTCATTCGCGGCTCGGTCGGCGGGCTGATGGACGCGGCCCCCGCCAGCGAGATCGTGGCGCGCATCCGCACCATCGTGGGCGAGCAGGCCCAGGGTGCGATCGAGGCGCATGACCTGCGCACCCGCCATGCCGGCCGGCTCACCTTCCTCGAATTCCACCTCGTGGTTCCCGGCAACATGAGTGTGGCCGCGGCGCATGACATCTGCGACCGTATCGAGACCGCCCTGAAGGCGGAGATGGCGGAGCTGATGATCACCATCCATGTCGAACCCGAAGGCAAGGCCAAGCATCACGGTGTCGTGGTTCTCTGACCATCCCCTGCCACTCAGCCCAGCACCGGATCGGATCAGGCTGCAGGCCGGCGCCTCGCTGCTGGCCCATGCCCTGATCATCGCCATGATCCTGTGGCAGCCCCGCCTGCCAGGCCTGCCAGGCGAGGTTGAGATCCCCGCCACGATCGAGCTGCAGATCGGCGGCGGCGCCCAGCGAACCGGCGCGGCCCAGACGGCCCCGCCGCAGCAACCGGCCGAGGCCGTCGCAGCCCAGCGCCCCACCGAACCGGTCCAACCGCCCCCGCCCGTGACGGAGTCCGAGCCCTCCCGCCCGAAGGTGGCGGACACAGCTCAGCCTGATTCCAGGCCCCCAAGCCCGCAGCAGACCGCCACCGCCCTCCCATTGCCCACGCCCGAACCCGGCAACGGCCTTGCAGGCCCGCGCGCCACAATCGAGAAGGGCGGCGGTGTCACGGCCGCGGCCTCGGCTGCCCCGGGCAATCTGGCGCCGGACTATCCCGCCGAATCGGAACTGCGCCAGGAACGCGGCCGCGTCGTGCTGGCGGTGCATATTGATGCGCGGGGGCTGGTGACACAGGTGGATATCCTGCGCTCCTCCGGCTCGCCCCGGCTCGATGCGGCGGCGCGCGACACGCTGATGCGCTGGCGCTATCATCCGGCCTTACGCAACGGCCAGGCGGTGCCAAGTGTGTTGCAGCAAGGTGTGGCGTTCGGACTTTAGGGATTTTGCGCGATGGTGCGGATTGATCTTGTGACAACACGTGGCGGCGATGGCGGGGAGACCTCGCTTGGCGATGGCACGCGCGAGCCCAAGGATTCGCCGCGCATCGAGGCGATCGGCGCCGTCGATGAGGCCAACGCCACACTCGGCCTCCTGAAGCTGCACTGCACCGGCGAGGTGGCAGGCCAGCTCGCCCGCATCCAGAACGACATGTTCGATCTCGGCGCCGATCTCTGCGTGCCCGAAACCGCGGGCCGCGCCAGGCTGCGCCTGTCCGAGGCCCCGGTGCTGCGCCTGGAGCAGGAGGTGGCCGCGATGAACGCCAACCTGCCGCCGCTGGAAAGCTTCATCCTGCCCGGCGGCACCCCGTCCGCCGCCCACGCCCATCTCGCCCGCACCGTCACCCGCCGGGCGGAACGCCGCGTGGTCACGCTGGCAAGCGGCACCACGCTCAACCCGATGATCCTGCTCTACCTCAACCGCCTGTCCGACTATCTCTTCGTCCTCGGCCGGGTGCTGAACAACAACGCGGCCGACGATGTGCTCTGGGTGCCCGGCCTCGGCCGTTAGCGCACGGTTGGCATCACCACGTCGCGCGTCTAGTTTGTCGGACAAACACGCCCGGGGGCCAACGTGACCGAGATCGTCGATATCCACACCCATGTCATCGCCACCGACACGGTGAAATACCCGCGCGCCCCGCTCGGCGGCACCCAGTCAGACTGGTCGCGCGAGCGCCCCACCAGCCCCGAGCAGATGCTGGCCGCCATGGATGCTGCAGGCGTTGCCAAATCCGCCGTCGTCCAGGCCTCCACCTGCTACGGCTACGACAATTCCTACCTCGCCGAGGCGATCGCCCTGTATCCGAAGCGCTTCACCGGCGTCTTCTGCATGGACATGTTCGCCCTGGACGCCGCGGCCACCTTCGCGCACTGGACCTCGCGCGGCATGACCGGCATGCGCCTGTTCACCACCGGCAGCACCCAGCCCGGCCAGGCCGGCTGGCTCGCCGACCCAGCAACCTTCCCGGTCTGGGAACTGGCCGAGGCCGCCAACCTGCCGGTCTGCCTGCAGATGCGCCCGGAAGGCGTGCCGCAGCTCCTCGTCCTGCTGGAACGCTTCAAGCGCGTGCCGATCGTGCTCGACCACCTCGCCCGCGTCTCGCTCTCCGACGGCGCCCCCTACGCCAAGGCGGACTGGCTGTGGGACCTCGCCCAATACCCCAACATCTTCCTCAAGCTCACCAGCCGCACCGCCGAGGAATCACAGAAGGGCCTCGCCACACCGAAAAGCTTCTTCCCCCGCCTGGTGGAAGCCTTCGGCGCCGACCGCATCGCCTTCGGCTCCAACTTCCCCGCCCATGAAGGCCCGCTCTCCCATCTGGTGGAGGAGGTGGAGCACGTGCTGGTCGACCTCACCAAGGTGCAGCGGGACTGGATCATGGGCGGCACCGCGCTTCGCCTCTACCCAAGCCTCGTCGGGTGAGCACCGCACGCAAGCCGTTCTGGAGCGATCTCTCGCTCCAGGTCATCGCGGGCATGGTGCTCGGCGCCATCATCGGCTGGGCCCTGCCGGACTCGGCCGAGTTCATGCGGACGCTGGGCGATCTCTTCGTCCGGCTGATCTCCATGTTCGTGGGGCTGATCATCTTCTGCTCCATCGTCCACGGCATCGCCACCGTGCGCGACTCCGCACGGGTGGGACGGGTCGCCATCAAGGCGTTGATCTATTTCGAGGTGGTCACCAGCCTGGCCCTGGTGATCGGTCTTTCAATGATCAACCTGCTGGGCCCGGGCCGGGGCATGCATATCGACCCCGCCAAGCTCTCCGGCAGCGCCGTCGCCCCCTATCTGAAAACCGCCGACCAGATCAGTGCCAGCGGCTTCCTGCTCAACCTGGTGCCGCACACCGCGTTCTCCGCCTTCGCCGAGGGCAATGTGCTGCAGGTGGTGTTCGTCTCGGTGCTCTTCGCCTTCGCTTTGCTGGCGCTCGGCCCCGCGGGCGAGCCAATGCTGGGGCTGATCGACATCATCAAGAAGCTGGTGTTTCGCATCATCGCCTGGGTGATGAAGCTGGCACCTCTGGGCGCCATGGGCGCCATCGGCTTCACGGTCGCCAAGTTCGGCCTCGCCTCCCTGGTCTCGCTCGGCGCCATGGTGGGCGGCTTCTACCTCACCTGCTTCCTGTTCATCCTGTGCGTGTTCTGGCCCATCGCGCATTTCCTGGGCGGCATCAGCCTGTGGAAACTCGCCAAGCACATCCGCACCGAACTGCTCATCGTCTACGGCACCTCCTCCTCCGAATCCGTCCTGCCGCAGCTGGTCGGCCGCATGACCTCCGTCGGCTGCGATGAAGGCCTGGTCGGCCTCGTGCTGCCCACCGGCTACTCCTTCAACCACGACGGCACCTGCCTCTATTTCGCAGCCGCCCCCATCTTCCTCGCCCAGGCCCTCGGCATCGAACTCAGCCTGATGCAGCAGCTGGGCCTGCTCGCCGTGCTGCTGATCACCTCCAAGGGCGGCGCCGGTGTGGCGGGCTCCGCCATCGTCGTTGTGGTCTCCACCCTCGCCGCCACCAACCTCATCCCGGTGGCAGCCGTCGGCATCATCCTCGGCGTGCACCGGCTGATGTCCTCCATGTTCGTCGTGGTGAACATCCTCGGCAACGCGCTGGCCACCATCGTGGTGGCACGCTGGGAAGGCGTGGTGGATCAGGATAGGCTGCAGGCAACCCTGGGACGAGCCTGAGCCTTGCGCATCATCCTGATCAATCTCGACCGCGCGCCGGAGCGTCTGGCCCGCATGGCAGGCCAGTTCCACGGCTTCGGCCTGCCCTTCGACCGCCTCGCCGCCACCGATGGCCGCACCCTGTCGGAGGCGGACCGCGCCCGCGCCGATCACCAGGCCCGCCGCGCCATCTCACGCCATCCGCTGTCAGACAACGAGATCGGCTGCTGGCTCAGCCATCTGCGCGCCATGCAAAGCATCATCGACAGCGGCGAACGCTGTGCCGCCATCATCGAGGATGACGCAGCTTTGTCGGCAGACTTCCCCGCCGTGCTCGCCGCCATCGATTCCATGCCCCGCCAATTCGACTTCATCGACCTGCACCGCAACTTCCGCAGGCAGGAGATCTTCCACAAGGTCCAGCCTCTGCTGCCCGACCTCGCCTTGGGCCGCGTCGGCTACACCCATATGCGCCTGACCGCCTATGTCGCCTCGCGCGAGGGGGCCGCCCGTTTCATCGCCCAATCCGCCCGCTTCGCCCACGCGGTGGACAAGGCGCTGCACCGCTACTGGGCCAACGGCCTCGACCTCTACGGCCTCGAACGCCCGGTCGCCGAACAGGACGATGGCGGCCATTCCTATATCGAGGAAACCCGCGCCCAGGAGCGCCCCGCCGAACGCCCGCGCTACCCAGACAGCCTGCGCTGGCGCCTCGCCCGCCAGATCACCAGCTGGTCCGACAGCCTCGCCAAACGAACGGCCTTCCGCCGCCTGACCAAAGCCAAGAACGAATAAAAGTTTTTTGCTTCAAGGAAGTTCTTTTTTTGAAAAAAAAGAACCAAAAAAACTTTCACCTTTAGGCCTGCGCGAAGGCCAGGGCTTGATGGGCGCGACAGGGGCGGGCACAAAGACGGGTAACAAGATCGAACGATAAATAACGGGGGACGTCATGTCGCAGGAAACGACGGTGCTCACACCGGCCGAGGAGGCCGTCTTCGCCCGCATCGCCTGGCGCATCATGCCGCTGCTGGTCCTGGCCTACATCATCAACTTCGTCGACCGCACCAATGTGAGTGTTGCAGCCCTCACCATGAACAAGGAGATCGGCCTCTCCGCCGGCCAGTTCGGCTTCGGCGCCGGCGTGCTCTTCGTCAGCTACTGCGTGTTCGAGGTGCCGAGCAATCTCGCCCTCTACGCCTTCGGCGCACGGCGGTGGATCGCGCGCATCATGGTCACCTGGGGCCTGGTGTCGATGGCCGCGATCTGGATCAACAGCCCGCTCACCTTCAACATCCAGCGCTTCGTGCTCGGCGCCGCGGAGGCCGGGTTCTTCCCCGGTGTCGCCTTCTACCTCACCCTGTGGTTCCCCGCCGCCTACCGGGCCCGCATCTACGCCTGGTTCCTGCTCGGCGTCCCCGCCTCCGCCGTGATCGGCAACCCGCTCTCAGGCCTGCTGCTGGAGCTGAACGGCTGGCTCGGCCTGCCCGGCTGGCAATGGCTGTTCCTGTGCGAAGGCCTGCCCGCCGTCATCGTCGGCCTCGTCATCCTGCGCCATCTGGCCGACAAGCCAGAGACCGCAAGCTTCCTCAGCGCAGAGGAGAAGCACCTCGTCGCCACCCGCCTCGCGCGTGAGCCGAAGGAGCGTGAGAAGCGCGGCTTCTGGGCCTCGGTCGGCGATATCCGCGTGCTGGTGCTGGCCGCCATCCAGTTCACCTTCCTCATCGGCTCCTACGGTGTCGGCATCTTCCTGCCGCTGATCATCAAGGGACAGAATTTCTCCAACCTCAACGCCAGCCTGATCAGCGCCGTGCCCAGCCTGATCGCCTGCGTCGTCATGGTGCTCTGGGCGCGTGTGGTGGACCGCACCGGCCGCAAGATCGACAATCTGGCACTCACCAACCTGCTCTCCTTCGCCGGCTTCGTGCTGGCGGTGGCGGCATCGAGCAATTTCCTGCTCGCCATGGCCGGCCTCACCGCGGTCATCGTCGGCACCTCCACCGCGCGCGCCATCTTCTGGACCATCCCGCCGCGCTTCCTCGGCGGCATCGGGGCCGCCGGCGCCCTGGCCTTCATCAACTCGGTCGGCACCATCGGCGGCTTCTTCGGCCCCACCACCATGGGCTACGCGAAGGACCTCACCGGCTCCTCCAATGCCGGCCTGCTGGTGCTCTCAGGCTTCCTCTTCCTCTCCACCCTGCTCAGCCTCAGCCTCAAATTCTTCGTCAAGGCCGAATGACATGACCCTCAACCTCCTCATCCTCGAAGGCGACGGTATCGGCCCCGAGATCGCCGCCGCCACCCGCCTCGTGCTGAACGCGGCGGACACGCGCTTCGGCCTCGGCCTCACCTTCTCGGAAGCCCCGATCGGCTTCACCGCCCTCGCCCAATCCGGCACCACCTTCCCGGACAGCACTTGGGCCGCCTGCCAGGCGGCGGACGGTATCGTGCTCGGCCCGGTCTCCCACAACGACTATCCACCCAAGGCGCAGGGCGGCCTCAACCCCTCCGGTGAGCTGCGCATCCGGCTCGACCTCTTCGCCAATATCCGCCCCGCCCGCACCCATGCCGGCGTGCCCGCCCCCAGCCGGCACGATTTCGACCTGGTGATCGTGCGCGAGAACACCGAAGGCTTCTACGCCGACCGATCGATGTTCCTGGGCCCAGGCGAATTCATGCCCACCGCGGATGTCGCACTCGCCACCCGCAAGGTCACCCGCCAGGCCAGCCTGCGCATCGCCGAGCAGGGCTTCCAGCTCGCCATGCAGCGCCGCCGCAAGGTCACCGCCGTGCACAAGGCCAATGTCATGCGCGTGTCAGACGGGCTCTTCCTCGACTGCATGCGCCAGGTCCGCGCCCGCCACCCGGAGGTCGAATACGAGGAACAACTCGTCGATGCCATGGCAGCCCTGCTGGTGCGTGACGCCAGCAAGTTCGACGTCATCGTCGCCACCAACATGTTCGGCGACATCCTCTCCGATGAGGCCGCCGAACTCGCGGGCGGCCTTGGCCTCGCAGCCTCGCTCAACGCCGGCACCGATCACGCGGTGGCCCAGGCCCAGCACGGCTCCGCCCCCTCCATCGCGGGGCGGGACCTCGCCAACCCCAGCTCGCTGATCGTCTCCGCCGCCATGCTGCTGGCCTGGCTCGGTGAACGGCGCCAGACCCAGGCCCTGCTGGACGCCGCCCGCGCCATCGAGGCCGCGGTGGAATCCGCCATCGCCAGCCCCGAAACCCGCACCTCCGATCTCGGCGGCAGCCTCGGCACCGCGGATTTCGCCCGTCTCATCGCAGCAAAGATCGCCGCATGACCCAGCATTCCCGTCCCGCCTTCGCCGTGCCGGCCGATGGCATCGACTGTCACATGCATGTCTTCGGAACCGTTTCCGACTATCCACCCGCCGCCCGGCGCAGCTACACGCCGCACCCGGCCAAGCTGGAAGACTATCTGGCGATGCTCGGCATCATCGGCCTCACCCGCAACGTCTTCGTCCAGGCCAGCGCCTATGGCGCGGACAATGCCTGCATGCTCGCCGCCATGCGCCGCCGCGGCGCCCTCTGCCGCGGCATCGCCGTCATCGACGATCACACCACCGAAACCGAGCTGGACGAGATGCACGCGCTCGGCGTGCGCGGCGTGCGCCTCAACGTCGCAACCTTCGGCCTCACCGACACGGATGCCCTGCGCCATCAGATGCAATCCGCCATCGCCCGCGTGGCGCATCGCGGCTGGCACATTCAGATCTTCGCCAAGCTCCCCATGCTGATCGCCCTGCAGGAGGACATCAAATCCGCCCCATGCCCCGTGGTGATCGACCATATGGGCCTGCCGGAAGGCCCGCTCGGCCTCGGCCAGCCCGGCTTCTCCACCATTTGCGAGCTGCTCACTCTGGGCCATGTCTGGGTCAAGGTCTCCGGCACCTACCGCGTCATCATGACCGAGAGCGACTTCTCCGCCGCCACCCCCTTCGCCCGCGCGCTGATCACCGCCAATCCGGAGCGCTGCGTCTGGGGCACCGACTGGCCGCATATCGGCCATCACGGCCAGCGCCTCGCAGAGGGCCCACCACTGGCCGAGTTCCGCACGCTGGATGACGGCCAGTTGCTCACCCTGCTCGCCGATGCCGCAGGCCCGCATCTGGCCAAGATCCTGGTGCAGAATCCGTCAACGCTCTATCAATTCTGACCACACTGAAACGGCGCACGGCGACGCGCACCCGGACAGGCTCACCGAAAAACATCGGGACGTGATTACGCAATGCGCCTCTCCCCCCGGCAGATGACGCGCGGCCGGGTCCCGCCACTGGCCGATTTCCTGCTGTTCGGGGTCGTGGCATCGCTCACCGCAGGCCCGCCGCTGGTGGTGATCGCCACCCAGCTGCGCACCGCGGACGGGCAGGGCTGGTCCCTCCGCCAGGGGCTGGGCGCCATGCTTCATCTGCTCACCTCGGCCGAATTCCTGCACGCCCTGCTCACCACGCTCACCTTGGGCTGTGTGGTCACTGCATTCTGCCTGCCGATCGGCGTGGGCCTCGCGCTGCTGGTCGGCCGCACCGACATCGCGGGAAGCAAGCGCTGGGACGGCTTGATCACCCTGCCGCTTTCCACCTCTCCCTTCACCCTGCTGGTTGCCTGGATCGCGCTCGCCTCGCCGCGCACCGGCTTCCTCAACATGGCGCGCAGCGCCGTGGCAGGCGGCGCGTTCGACATATGGAGCCTCTCCGGCCTCGCCTTCGTGCTGATCCTGGCGCTGTCCCCGGTGGTCTATCTCTTCACCGCCGACGCGCTGCGCGGCATCGGCGGCGCCGCGGAGGAGGCCGCACGGATGAGCGGCGCCAGCCCGCTTTACGTGCTGCGCCACATCACGCTGAAACTGTGCGCCGGCATGATCGCGGCCTCAGGCCTGCTGGTGTTTCTGCTCACCATCGAGTTCTACACAATGCCGGGCCTGATCGGCGATGAGGCCGGCTTCACCACGCTGCCCTGGCTTGCGGTGCAGAACGCCACATCCGCCCCGCCGCATCCGGCCCAGGCCGCATCCTGTGCCATCATCCTGCTGGGGATTTCCGCCCTGGTCTGCGCTCTGCAGCAGCGCGCGCTGCGCCTGGCCCGAAGCCACGCCCTGCCGCACTCCGCCGACACCGAGGCCCAGCGCCTCAAACTCGGCCGCCTGCGGCCGCTCGCCCAGGCAGGCCTTGGCGGCTTCGTGCTGCTCGCCTGCCTGCTGCCGTTCCTGGCCCTGCTGCTCTCCTCGCTGCTGCGCCAGAGCTCGGTGCATCTGTCGATCTCGCTGCTCACCGCCGGGCACTACCTCTCACTGCTGACAACGCCCGCCATGCGCGCGGCTTTGCTGCACACCGTCCTCCTCGCCGTCATCACCGGCCTAGCCTGCGCGGGGCTCGGCCTGCTGATCGCACAGATCGAACAACGCGCCGCGCGCCTCACCCGCCTGATCGCCATCATGGCCCTGCTGCCCTTGGCCATACCGGGTCTGGTGATCGGCCTCGGCCTCCAACGCGCCGCAAGCGAAACCGCCTGGCAGGGCTCGCTTGCCGTGCTGGCGATCGCCATGATCGCCCGCTTCCTGCCCTTCGGCGTTCTGGCCGGGCGCTTCGGCCTCGCCCGCCTGCACCCAAGCCACGCCGAGGCCGCCCGCCTCAGCGGCGCCTCGGCACTGACCACGCTGCGCCTCATCCACGCCCCGCTTCTCGCCCGCAGCCTCACCGCGGGGCTGCTGCTGGTGATGCTGAACACGCTGCGCGAACTCGCCGCCGCCCCGCTGCTCGCAGGCCCGGACAGCCAGACCCTCGCCATGCTGGTCTGGCATCACATGCAGATCGGCGACGAACAGTTTGCCGGAAGCCTCGCCGTGGTGCAGACCGGCATGATGATCTCCATCGTCCTCCTCGCGCGCGCGCTGGCCCGGATCCGGCTGGACCGCCGATTTGGCGTGGGAGAGCGCGGATGAGCCAGATCATTCTGGAGGCGATGCAGGCCCAGCGCGGCAGCCTCGCCATCGGCCCGCTCGATCTGCAGATCGAGTCCGGCGAATGCGTCGTCCTGCTCGGCCCCTCCGGCTGCGGCAAGACCAGCACGCTGCGCTGCATCGCGGGTCTTGACCCTGTCACCGCCGGCCGCATCCTGCTCGACGGCAAGCCGATCTCGGTGCCCGGCGAAACCCTGCCGCCGGAACGCCGGCAGATGGGCATGGTGTTCCAATCCCACACGCTCTGGCCGCATCTGAGCGTGTTCGACAATCTGGCCTTCGGTCTGCGCCTGCAGAAACTCCCAGAGGCGGACATCCAAACACGGGTCGCCGCCTCGCTCGATCTGGTGGGGCTGGACGGCATCGCCCACAGCTCCGTGCAGGCGCTCTCCGGCGGTCAGCGCCAGCGCGTGGCCCTGGCCCGCGCCGTGGTGCTGCGCCCGCGCGTGCTGCTGTTCGACGAACCGCTGAGCGATCTGGACGCCCCAACCCGCGCCCAGCTGGGCTCCGATCTGCAGCGCCTGCAACGCCGTCTCGGCATCACCACACTCCACGTCACCCATGACCGGCATGAGGCGATGGCGATGGCCGATCGCATCGTGCTGCTGCGCGACGGCCAGATCGAGCAGACCGGAACCCCGCGCCAGCTCTACCGCACCCCCGCCTCGCGCTTTGCCGCGGGCTTCGCGGGTCTGGCCAACATCCTGCCCGCCACAATCATCGAGGCCAGCGAGACCACCACCGTCAAACTCGGCAACGGCGTCTTCTTCACCTCATCGCAAGGCGGCTTCGACATCGGCGAGACGGTGGACCTGCTGATCCGGCCGGAGGAGATCGCGGTCTCCCTCGCCGAACCGCAAGGCGCCAACCAGTATCGCGCAACCGTCGAGACCAGCCTCTTCCTCGGCAACATCGCCGATCTGGTGCTGGCTTTGGGCGATATCCGTCTGCGCGCCCAGATCAGCCCGGCCCGTGACGTCGAACCCGGCCGTGTGGTGACGATCAGCGTCGAGCCCGAAAGCATCGTCCTGCTGCGCATCTTCTGATCGAACCGCGTTCCATCAAGGCCGCATCGGCGCCGCGGCCCAGGGAAGCGCCATCCGCAGCACCCACCGCCGCGCCGGCCGCTCGATCCCCAGATGGGCCGCAACGGACACAACCAGCACCGCAAGACAGAACACCACATACTGCCCAGCGGAGAACCGCGCCGTGTCCAGCGTCCCGCCCATCAGCGGAGAGACCAGCCCCTGGATCAGGTAGACGGCATAGGACACCTCGCCCAGCGCCACCATCACCGGATGGCCAAGCCCGCGTGACAGCAGGCCCCGCGGCACCAAAGCCACGCTCAGAATGAGGATGACACTCGGCACCGCAAAGCAGACATCCCAGCTGAAGGCCGAAAAATAAAACTCGCCGGACGCCATCAGCGCCAGGCAGGCCGCGATCACGCCATATCCCGCAGCCGCCCATAATGGCCGCGCCACGCGGCGTCCAACCTGCCGTCGCAGGAAGGCGCAGGCCAATATGCCCAGCGTGAAATCCAGCAACCGTGCCGCCGGCATCCGGTACAACCACCGATGCGCCGAATTGGCCGCCCCGATGTCAAACCGTGCGCCACCCCACACCGCAAAGCCCAGCGCCAGCGCCACCATCACCGCCACCACCAAACCCCCCAGCAGCACCAGCCCCCGACCGGACCGCAGCACCCCCGCCCGATCCAATCCCAAGATCACCAACGGGCACATGGCGTAGAGAAACACCTCCACACCAACGCTCCAGCCAGGACCATCCAGCGCATAGGCCACGCCCAGATCAGGCGACCAGGCCTGCAACGCCAGCACAACACGCCCCACATGCAGCGGCCGGTCGATCAGCCCAAACGCCACAAGATTGCAGATCAGATAAAGCGGATAGATCCGCGCCAGCCGCGCTGCCACATACGGCCCGATCTCCCGGGACGGAGCCTCCAGAAACCGATCCATATAGATATGGGCCAGCACGAAACCGGACAGCACAAAGAAGAACGTCACACCGCCATACCCCGCCCGGGTGACCTGCAGCAGCCGCCCCGAGACGCCAGGGATCGGAAAATGCGAGACAAACACCATCAGCGCCGCCACGCAGCGCAGCCCCGTCAACGCCGGGATCGGCTCCGGCCTGTGCGGCATCAACCTACGGACAACGCGTGCTGAAACGCCTGATAGGAGCGGATGATCCCCTCCTCGCCACAGCATTGCGAGGCAAACACCAGCACCACGGCATCATCCGTGTGCCGATACCGGCTTTGCCACACCATCGGCGGCACATAGACGCTGACATCACACCGATCCAGCCGGATCTCGCGCCGCGTGCTGCCATCATCGAGCAGCATCGAAACCGCGCCGCTGGTGCAGACCAGCATCTGATGACAGGACCGCATGGCATGTCCCGCCCGCAACGCCGCGCCGCCCTGCCCGAACTCCAGCGTGCAGTGCCGCGGCACGAACGGCACATCGCTGCCCAGATCGCCAAAGCCGATCGACACGCCCATCTCCCCGGCCCGGCGCAGACCCTGCATGCTGGCCGCCCCAACCCCCAGCGCAACCGGCGCCAGCGGGGCATCCGGCGGCAGCACATCCATCGGCGCCCGCGACATCTCCCCCCCATCGGCGTCCATGTAACCGGTGACGCGCGCGGGCGAGCCCATCACGATCGCATTGGCCGGAACCGAACCGGTCACCACGCTGCCAGCCCCCACCATCGCCCGTTCGCCGATCTCAAGCCCCGGCAGGATCGTGGCATTCGCCCCGATCGATGCCCCGCGCCGAACGATCGTCTCGGCATAGCGTGCGGGATAGGCCTTGCTGCGCGGGAAACGATCATTGGTGAAGGTGGCGTTGGGGCCAACATAGACGTCGTCCTCCAACCGCACCCCGTCCCAGAGCTGCACACCGCATTTCACCGTGACCCGGTCGCCCACCACCACCGTGCCTTCGATGAACACGCCGTCGCAGATATTGCAGTCAGCCCCGATCTGTGCCCCCGGCAGCACATGGGCAAACGCCCAGATCCGCGTTCCAGGCCCCACCATCTCCGACTCGCACAGCGCCTGTGGATGGATAAAGGGGGCGGTCTTCGTCATGTCCGTCACATCGTTCATGGTGCATCGGTCTCGTGCGGCAGGGTTCCGGCAAAGCTGTGCAGGCGATGCACCACGGCAAGCATACGCTGCTTGGTGTTCTCATAGGTCCGCCAGGCATAGGCGCCCACAACACCCAGCCCCAGCGCGTTGACGCCGCCAAAGAACACAATGGTGATCAGCGTGGCGGCATAGCCCGGCACCGGGATATCCCCCAAAATCTTCATGGCGATCACCACGCAGCCCAGCACCAGGCTGCAGGCAATACCCACCATGCCAAGGCCAGACAGCACGCGGATCGGCAGATCCGAAAACGAGAACACGCTGTCGAGCAGATAGGTAATCTTCTTTCCCAAGGTCCACGCACTGCGCCCATGGCGCCGTTCGCGTCGCTCATAGCCGATCTCCGCGCGGCGGCATCCCAGCCAGAAGATCAGACCCACCAGAGACGAGTGCGCCTCCCGCAACTTCAGCAACTCACCCCGAAACCAGGACGTGCAGGCAAACACATCCACACCGCCTTGCGGCATGTCACGGATGATCAACCGCCGATACATCCGCCAGAACAGCGAGGACATCGCCTTGGACAGGGCCGGGTCCTGCCGGCTGATGCGCGTGCCGACCACCACGTCATGCTCACCGTCCAGCAACACCGACAGGAATTGCAGCAGCAGCTCCGCCGGCTCCTGCCGATCCGCCGCGATGGCTGCGAAATAATCGCCCCGACCCGCCTGCAACCCGGTGCGGATGGCGGCAAACGATCCGAAATTCCGGCCGTGGAGCAAAAGCTGAGAGGCAAACGGCGCCTGCGGCAGCACCTCCTGCAGCCGCTCATAACTGCGATCCGGGCTGGCATCGACCACGAACACGAATTCCATCGCAACGCCAAAGCGCTGCCGTGCCGCCTCGCTGATCGCGGCAAAATCGCCCAGCAGATCCGCGATGAACGCCTCGGTGCGATAGACCGGGATCACCACCGAATAAACCGGCGCCGTCCTGGGGGAAGGGGGGGCGATACGGTCCATCACGGCTCCCGCATCAGCATGTTCGGGTATTCCGGTTCGCGTCCCAGCCGCACCAATGTGATCTCGCCCATCACGCGCACCGATCCCGCCGCAGGCCAGATCGGCATGGCCGCGAACGCCTCCTGCAAATCCAGCCATTCAACACGACTGACCGGATCGATCTCCGCATAGCCCAGCGCCTTCATCAGCAACGCGATCCTGCGAGACGAGCCACCATCCCAGCGAAACACAAGCGCGCCCACCGTCTCAATGCGCGGATAGGGCATCCGGACATCCGCCGGTGCTCCGAAAAACGCCGTCTTGCTGTGGCCGCGATCGCCCGCCGCCAGCCGGGCGCGAATGACATCATCATAGACCGCCGCCGCCAGGCGCTCATCCACCCTTGCGGCCGTGACATCGGCCGCGTGAAACAGCGCGGCCGTGTGCAGGCTGTGCAGGCCCACCAGCACCGTGGCACCCATCGCAGCCCGGCGCAGCCAGATGCGATCGCTCTCCAGCGCCAGCATCACCATCGTCCACAACGCAATCGGAACACCAACCAGGCTGCGATAGGGCATCTCACCACCGCTCAGCAGATTGGGGGCAAACGGCACGGCCAGGATCGCCAGCACCAGCCCAACCAGCATCGCCTGCTGCGCCAACCGCCCGCGCAGACCTGGCGCCATCACAACGCAAAGCGGACCCAGCGCCAGGATCAGCAGCACCCCACGGGCCGGTGCGCCATAAACGCTGCCACCGCCGCCATAGACCCCCCGCATCTCAACCAGCACCTTGCCCAGCACCTCCACCGGATCGGCCAGCAAGGCCTCGGGCGAGATGAAGCCATCGATGTAATCCGGCGTGGTGTGCAGGACGGACAGGAAAATCCGCCACACAACACCATAGACCACCAGGCCAACCACAAGAATGGCCGCCCATGCCAGCACCGCGCGAAAAATCGCAGCCGGCCGCATGGCGGCCTTCACCGCAAACAGCACGATCACGCCAAGACCGGCACTGGCCACCAGACCCAGTTCAGACTGATAGATGGATACCGCAGCCGCGATGCAGACCGCCTGCACCGCGCGCAACATCAGCCATCGCACATGCCCGCCCGTGCGCAGCACCGCCGCCTGCGCCAGCACCGCCCCGCCGCAGCACGCAACACCAAGCCCCGCCCAGATGATGTTGGCTGAGAACTCGGCCAGAAAGAACCAGATCGGAAAACCCGCGAACACGGCAAAGGCCAGGCAATGCCGGCCGTCCGGCCGGCTCACGCCGAACGCGCGCAGAAACATCAGATAGGCGAGGGACATGAACAGGCCGAAGCTTGCCCATGGCAGGAAGGGCAGCGTCGTCTGCTGCACCACATAGCGTTCCAGCAGAAACACGCCCCAGCGCCCCTGCCGCAGCCATATCAACGGTCCATGCGCCACAACCTGCGGATCAATCGCCCGAAACGCGGCCGTCTCGGCATCAACGCCGATATGAAACGTGGTGAGTTTACCCAAATAGAAGGTCACGAAGATCAGCAGCAACCATGGCAGGGCCGGCAGCCCCGCCTTGGGGGAAGATGTCGCATCGCCGATCACGCCGCACCTTCCCAATCAACGCACCACCCAAAGCCGATCAGGCGGTCTCCGCCTCCAACACCCGGCCATGCTCCACCACCGAGGCCATGCACAGATCAGCGATCTGCGGCGCCACCGCCTCCGGCGGCTGCAGCGTCTGCGGGTTCTCGCCCGGCATCGCCTCGGCGCGCATCCTGGTGCGCACCGTGCCCGGGTCGAACAGATTGACGCGCAGATTGCCGCCGCGCGTCTCATCCGCCCAGGTCAGCACCAGATGCTCCATCGCAGCCTTGGTGGCGCCATACGCCCCCCAATAGGCGCGTGGCCGCTGCACCCGCCCGGTGGTGATGAACACCGCCCGCCCCGCCGGCGCCGCCGTCAGCAGCGGCCCGCAGCTGCGGATCAGATGCCACTGCGCCGCCAGATTCACCCCCACCACGGCGGCCCAATCCTTCGGCATGATATGCGGCACCGGCGTCAGCTTGCCGAGGGCACCTGCATTGCTCACCAGAATGTCCAGCCGGCCGAAGCGCTGGAACAGGCTCGGGCCGATATTGTCGACACTGTCGCCCTCCATCAGATCAAGCGGCAGCAGCGTCGCATTGCCACCCACCGCGCGGATGGCGTCATCGGTCTGTTCAAGCCCGCCCTGGGTGCGGGCGGTGATCACCACATGCGCCCCGCGCCGGGCAAGCTCGATCGCGGTCGCGGCCCCGATGCCCCGGCTCGCACCGGTGACAAGGGCAATCTGGCCAGAAAGGGAATTGCCAACAGGGGACATGGTGTGACGCTTCAGCTCCGTTCGGTCAGCAAAGAGAGTTGCGGCCCGTCCGCCTCACCCAGATCATGCAGCTTGATCGGATATTCCCCGGTCAGACAGGCATCGCAATATTGCGGCTGGGCGGCGTCGCGGCCCGGCTTGCCGAGCGCGCGATACAGGCCATCGATGGAAATGAACGCCAGGCTGTCCACCCCGATCAGCTCGGCCATCTCGGCCACGTTGTGCCGGGCTGCCAGCAGCTTGCTGCGCTCGGGCGTGTCGATGCCGTAGAAGCAGCTATGGGTGGTGGGCGGCGAGGAGATGCGCATATGCACCTCGGCCGCCCCCGCCGCGCGCACCATCTCCACAATCTTGCGGCTGGTGGTGCCACGCACGATCGAATCATCGACCAGCACCACACGCTTGCCCTCCAGCACGCCGCGATTGGCGGAGTGTTTCAGCTTCACCCCCAGATGGCGGATCGTGTCCGTGGGCTCGATGAAGGTGCGCCCCACATAATGGTTGCGGATGATGCCCAGCTCGAACGGAATGCCGGACTGTGCCGCGTACCCCATGGCGGAGGGCACACCGCTGTCCGGCACCGGCACGATCACATCGGCGTCCACATGGCTCTCACGCGCCAGCTCGGCGCCGATGCGCTTGCGGGCGTCATACACATCCACGCCCTCCATCATCGAATCCGGCCGGGCGAAATAGATGTATTCGAACACGCAGAAGCGCCGCGCCACCGGGGTGAACGGCTTCATCGAATGCACGCCGCGGTCATCGATCACCACGATCTCACCCGGCTCGATGTCGCGCACGAAATCCGCACCGCAGATATCCAAAGCACAGGTCTCACTCGCCAGCACCCAGCCGGAGCTGCCATCGGATTGCGGGATCCGCCCCAGAATCAGCGGCCGCACCCCCAGCGGGTCGCGCACGCCCAAAAGCGCCTCGTCAGACAAAGCGATCAGCGAATACGCGCCCTCCACCTGCTTTAGCGCATCGATCAACCGGTCCACCACGGTGGAATACAGGCTGATCGCGATGAGATGGATGAACACCTCGCTGTCCATGGTGGACTGGAACAGGCAGCCGCGCCGCACCAACGCCCGGCGCAATGTCGCCGCATTGGTCAGATTGCCGTTATGCGCCACCGCAAAGCCGCCAAACTCGAAATCGGCGAACAGCGGCTGCACGTTGCGCAGCACCGTCTCGCCGGTGGTGGCGTAGCGGTTATGCCCGATCGCCCGCGCGCC
>CAIYCW010000064.1 GCA_903924855.1 uncultured Rhodospirillales bacterium
CACCGCGACACGCCGCGTGTCGCGATGGATTGCTGCGCTCCGCGCGCAATGACGCCGTTACGTTGGGTCCAGCCAGACCGGGTGTGACCGCGATCAGCCCTTCACCAACTTGTTGGTGAAGGTCGGCCCCAGATCCACGTTCGCATCCGCGATCTTCTGATCAAAGCTGCCCATCGCGCGTTTCACCGTCTCGGCCTGGGCCTGGCTGATCGTGCAGTCATGGTTGAACGCCTCGCGGTTCGAGGTGAACGCCGCCTCGCAGACATCCGAGCCGAGGAAGCACATGCCCTTCTGCAGGGCTGCGATCGCCTGCTCGGGTGTCGCCTTCTTCAGGAAGTTCACCGCATCCACGATGGCCGCCGCCGCCATCCGGGCCGGTGCCTCGTTCTTCGAAAGCCAGGTGCTCTCGCCATACAGCGAGCCGGAGGCGTAGGGGCCGCCGAACAGCGCGGCACTGCCGGCGGTGTTTCTCGCATCGGCCAGCACCACGATCTCCTTGCGGCTTTCAAGCTCGGCGATGATCGGGTCGAACAGCGACAGCGCGTCGATCTGTTTGGACTGGAAGGCGGCGATTGCGGTCTGGGTGGTGCCGACGCCGATGGCGGCCGCGTCGTTCGGCTTGATGCCGGCCTTCACCATGGCGGCCATGGCGAAGAGATGGGTGGCCGAGCCCGGCGCGGACACACCGATCTTGCGGCCCTTGAGATCGGCCGCGGTCTTGATCTCGCCCGCCAGATCGGCGCGCACGCCAAGCGCCAGGCCGGAATTCTGCGCCTGCAGCACGAAGGCGGTCAGATGCCCGCCTTTGGCTGCGATCTGGATGGTGTGCTCGTAGAAGCCGCACGCCACGTCCGACGAGCCGCCGAGGACCGCCTGCATCGCATTGGCGCCGCCCGGGAACATGGCGATGTCGGCCTCCAGCCCGTGCTTGGCGAACAGGTCCTGGCCGATGGCGATGAAGAACGGCATGTAGCCATACAGCGCCACACCGCCGCCGGCGAAGCGCAGCTTGGTGCGCGACTGCGCGATGGCGGGGGCGGCCAGCGGTGCGGTGAGGGCGGTGGCGGAGGCGGCGAGCAGGGTGCGGCGGGTGAGCATTCTGGTGTTTCCTGTGTTTGTTGATTGTGGGTGGGGATGGCGGGGCTTCGGATCACCCGTCGCGCGGCAGCTCCGCGCGGGGTTGCCAGACCAGCAGGCGGGTCTCGGCTATGCTTACCAGCGCGTCCAGCGCCAGGGCGCAGGCGGTGAGCACCACGATGCCGGCGAACACCGCATCGACGTCGAACACGCCCTGGGCCTGCAGGATGAGATAGCCGACGCCGGCACTTGACCCCAGATATTCGGCGATCACCGCGCCCACGAAGGCCATGCCGACCGAGACATGCAGCGAGCTGAACACCCAGCTCATCGCGGCCGGCAGATAGACATGGCGCAGCAGCTGCCGGCGGCTGGCGCCCAGCATGCGGGTGCCGTTCAGCACGACAGGGGACACCTCGCGCACGCCCTGCAGCACGTTGAAGAAGACGATGAAGAACACCAGGGTGAAGCCCAGCGCCACCTTGCTGCCCATGCCCAGGCCGAACCACATGGCGAAGATCGGCGCCAGGATCACCCGCGGCATGGCGTTGGCGGCCTTGATGAACGGGTCGAGCACGGCCAGCGTCCGCGGGCTCAGCCCCAGCCACAGCCCGGCCAGCACGCCGCCCAGCGTGCCGGAGAAGAACGCCATCAGCGTCTCCGCCAAGGTGACGCCCAGATGCGGCCAGATCTCGCCCGAGCGGAACCAGTCGGCGATCTGCAGGGCGATCTGCACCGGCCGGCCAAAGAACAGCGGGGACAGCACGCCGGTGGCCGAGCCCAGCGCCCAGGCGGCGATCAGCACGATGGCCAGGGCCGCACGGTAGAAGGTGATCACGCGGCCTGGCTCCGCCTGTAGGTGGCCAGCACCTGTTCGCGCAGCACCGCCCAGATCTCGGCGTGCAGTGCCTGGAAGGCCTGGGTGTGGCGGATCTCCGCCACGTCCCGCGGGCGCGGAAGATTGATTGCGAAATCGGCGATCGGCTTCGCGGCCGGGCCCTTGGACAGCACCACCACGCGATCTGACAGGCCGATCGCCTCCTCCAGATCATGGGTGATGAACAGCACCGTCTTGCGCTGCGTGGTGCCGTCGCCCTGCCACAGTGCCAGCAGCTCGTTCTCCATCATCAGGCGGGTCTGCACGTCGAGGGCCGAGAAGGGCTCGTCCATCAGCAGGATGTCGGGGTCGAGCACCAGCATCTGGGCGAGCTGGGCGCGTTTGCGCATGCCGCCGCTCATCTGATGCGGGTATTTGTCACCAGCACCGTGCAGGCCGACACGGTCGAGCCAGGTCTCAGCGATGGCGCGGCTCTCCGCCGTCCGCATGCCGGCGAATTGCAGCCCGGCCGCCACGTTGTCGCGCGCGTTGCGCCACGGCATCAGGCTTTCGCCCTGGAACAGATAGCCGGCCCTGCGGTTGATGCCGGACACTTTCACGCCCTGGCTGTGCACGGTGCCGGCGCTGGGCGCCAGCAGGCCGGCTGCCAGGTTCAGCAGCGTGGATTTGCCGCAGCCGGTGGGCCCCACCACCGAGACGAACGAGCCGGGTGCCACCGACAGCGAGGCGCCGCCCAGAATGGTCGCCGGGCCGAAACGCACCACGGCGTCAATGAATTCGAGTGCGGCCATGACCGTCATTGTCTCTCCCTGTGGTTTTTATAGGGGAGCACCGCGGCGGCGTCACGCCTCGCCGTGGTGGGGCATCGGCTGCGATCAAACCGGCGCGAGATTGGGTGTTGGAGGCAGCTGCACCACCCTGAGGGCTTGATTTGTAAACGGAAACAATTTAGATCAAACCATGTGTTAATTGTATGTTAACATTGGTTTTGTTGGACACCAAAAAAGAACTCATTCGGCTCTGGTCTGTTTTGGTTGAGTTATATCGAAATAAACCCGGAATTCTGGCTGCAGGGAGACGAAAATGGCGTTGGTAACCGCGTTTCTGCCGACGGATATGACCAATCTTGGATTCACGTCTGTCGCGCCCGGCATCGTTGGTTATCAGGAATATACCAACGCCACCTACAACGGCATAGTCTACGCCAATGCGCTTGAGATCGATTATGTTGTCTCATCGGTAACATACAGCCTGGTGTTGGCAGGGTCCGGTTTCGTCTACGGCGCCACAAGTGGCACCATCCCGCCGGTGATCACCAGCGGCACCGTCACCGGCATCCTGTTACAGAAATACGTGGGCTCGGGCTTCACGCCCGACGTTTATATCCAGAATTTCTCGGCCCTGGTCTCGGCAGCCGATTCGGTGCTGCTGGGCAATTCCTTGCTGGCCGATCTGAACTTCCTGCAAAGCACGGTGTTCACCGGCAATGACACCATCATCGGCAGTTCCGGCAATGATGTGCTGGTGGGCTATGGTGCCAATGACGTTTTCACCGGCGGGGGTGGCAGCAACAGCATCACCGGCACGGCCGGCAGCAACAATGTGGTGGTCTATACTGGCAATTTCGCCAGCTACACCATCATTCAGGGCACATCCTCGTTCACCGTCACCTATAACGGCAATGGTGGCGGGACCGACACGCTGACCGATATTCAGACGCTGAAATTCGCCGACAAGACGGTGAACGTCGCGAGCCTGCCGCAGGCCGCCAACGTGCTGGCCAGCCAGGCGGCGGGCGAGCAGGCCAATGCGGCGGTGACCAGCTTCACCGTGGCCGATACGGCGGCCAATGTTGCAAGCGTTCTGGCGTCCCTCAGCACGGACAACAAGCTCTCCTCCATCACGCTCACCGATGGCGGCACGCCGATCATCCAGCTCACCACGGTGCAGCAGAGCGCCGACGCCGTGGGCCTGTCCAAGATCACCTCGCCCTATGTGGTTCTCAACCCGGTGACGCTGAGCGTGGACAACGGCACCTATCTCGTCCAGCTCGGCACCAAATATTATCTGGAGACCAGCGGCGGCAGCGGGCCGGCCCTGTCGATCAACGGCGTGGCCGTCACCAGCGGGGAGTTCGGCGACTACGCGCCCTATGACGCTGTTGCGGTGACGGGCGGCTATGAGGTGGCGCTCCGACAGGCCTCAACCGGCAATTTCGTGGTGTGGAACGTCAACACCTCAGGCAATTTCACCTCGCTGCAGACCGGCATCGTCACCTCGACCGCCTCGCAGCTCGAAGCGCTCGAGACCGTGTTCAACCAGGACCTCAACGGCGATGGCACGATCGGGGTGAAGACCACCGTGCTGAGCACGGATTTCGGCACGGTGTTCGAAAGTATCGGCAACACCTATGCGATCATCCCGTCCGGCGGCAGCGCCATCACGGTGAAATACAACGGGACGGCGATCACCACCGGGCAGTTCGGCGCCTACAACCCGATCGGGGCCGTGGTGTTCGTCAACGGCTATGAGGTGGCGTTCCGCTCCTCCGTCGATGGCAGCGTCGTGCTGTGGCAGGTCGATGCCAACGGCAATTTCCAAAGTGTCGCAAGCGGTGTGCTCAGCAACGCCAGCACCACGCTGCAGGCGGATGAGACCACGTTCGGCCAGGACCTCAATGCTGATGGCACGTTGGGGATCATCACCTCGACGATCATCACCAATGGCACCACGACCCTGCTGAAGGCCGGCAACGAATATCAGATCAAACCGAGCGTCGGCAGCGCCGTGACGCTGCGCGCCAATGGCAGCCCGGTGACCAGCACCGAATTCGGCGATTACACGCCGGTTTCCGTGGTGGCGGTGCAGGGCGGCTATGAGGTGGCGTTCAAGTCACCCAGCAGCGGCGACTTCATCGTCTGGTATGTCGACAGTGTCGGCAACTACACCAGCCTTGCCACCGGCGTGGTCGCCGGCGCCAGCTTCGCGCTGGAGAACCAGGAGCTTGTGTTCGGCCAGGACCTGAACGGCGATGGCACGACGGGCGTCAACACCACCACGGTCTCGACCGGAACCGGCTGCGCGCTGCTGCAGATGGGCAACAGCTATCTGATCCAATCCACCTACACCTCGACCAACTACACCCTGACCTACAATGGCAGCCCGGTGACCGCGGGTGAGTTTGCCGATTACCTGCCAACCGCGGTTGCAACCGTCTCGGGCGGCTATATCGTGGTGTTCACCCAGACCAGCACCGGCAACATCGTGGTGTGGGATGTCAACGCGGGTGGCGCCTTCGTGGGCCTGCGCACGGGCGTGATCGCCTCCAGCAGCCAGACCTTCGAAAATCTGGAGACCCTGGTCTACACCGATCTGAACGGCGATGGGGTGATCGGAACCGCCGGCTATGCCAGCGACAGCAGCACCACGCCGCCCGCGGTGGTGGAGGAGACCCAGTATTCCTACCTGATCAACGACAATGGCAGCACTGTCGCGCTGCAATATGGCGGCAACTACCTCAATGTCGGCCAGCTTGGCGATTTCAACATGACGGCCGCGGTGTCCGTCTCCAACGGGTTCGACGTGGCGTTCCGCTCCGCCTCCAGCGGCAATTTCGTGGTGTGGAATGTCGACAGCAGCGGGGCCTTCATCAAGCTGGTGACCGGGGTTGTGGGGGCCAACAGCTATCAGATCGAGAGCCTGGAGACCGTCTTCAACCGCGACCTGAACGGCGATGGCACGATCGGGGTCACCACGAAGGCGCTGGGCACGGCCAATGGCACAACACTGACCCAGATTGCCGACAGCTATGTGATCAACAACGCAACCTCGCCACAGACGCTGCAGCTGAACGGCACCAACGTGGCGGCGGGGGAGTTCGGTGCCTATGCGCCGGTCTATGCCACCGCGGTGACGGGTGGGTTTGACGTGGCGTTCAAGGCGGCGGGGGTGGACAGCTACGTGGTGTGGCGCACCGATGTCTCCGGCAACTACCAGGGGCTGCTGACCGGTGTTGTCACCGGGGAGAGCTTTGCCATCGAGCAGCTGCAATCGACCTTCAAGCTTGCCATCAGCGGCGACACCGCGCTGCGTTCCACCGTGGTCACCAACGTGGCCTCGTCCGATCTGACATCGAGCCCCTCTACCACGGTCCAGCTGCTCGGCAACTCGGCCTTTGCCACCTATGGCGGGCTGTCGCAGAGCACGCTTTCGATCAGCGGCACGGTGGGGGCGGTGAGCCTGTCCACCCAAGGGATGGATACGATCGAGTTCACCCTCGCGCCGTCGAGCGGGATCGAGACGATCAACAATTTCCGCTACACGGTGGACGAGCTGAACATCGATCTCGCCGGTGCTGGCGCCTCCGTGCTGCAGGCCACCGACACGCAACTGAACGGGGCCGCCGCGATTGCACTGTATTCCAGCGCCGACACCAGCCACGGCATCGTGCTGACCGGGCTGGGGTCGGGGATGAACGCCGCCAACCTGCTGTTCAACCACACCACCTATGCCGGCGGCCACGCGCTGATCAGCTGAGCGGGCGGATCAGCCGGAGACGAACCGGCTGATCCAATCCGTCTGCTCGCTGCCCAAATCGTTGCGCAGCGAGTGGCTGGCGTTTTCGAAGATGTGGAGCTGCGAGCCTGGGATCAGGCGGTGGATCTCCTCGGAGAAGTCCGGCGGGCAGATCCAGTCATGCCGCCCGGCCAGGATCAGCGTGGGGGCGGTGATGCGGGCGAGTTCGGGGCGAAGGTCGAACAGGCGCAGCACGCCGCCGGGGCGGAAGGCGCGGTTCAGCGGTTCGGGCGAATGGCTGCTGCGGCTGCGCGCCAGGGCTGCGGCTTCGGGGTCGAAATTGCGCGAATAAAGCGGGCCCATCGCGGCGTAATAGCGTTCCAGCTGCTCCTGCGTCTCGAAGGCGCCGGCCCAGAGCATGTCGCACACCGCCTGCTGTTCGGGCGTGCCATGGGCCGCGATGAAGGCCTGGGCGCGTTCGATGAAGCCGCCATGGGCGGCGGTGACGCAGAGCACCAGCTTTTCCACCGCCTGCGGGTAGCGCGCCGCATAGGCCATCGCCACCATGCCGCCATAGGAGGTTCCGATCGGGATGATGCGCTCCAGCCCGAGATGGCGGCGCAGCGCCTCCATATCCTCGACATTCTCATCGAGCGTGTAGTGCTCCGGATCACCCTTGGCCGAGCGTCCCTGGCCGCGATGGTCGAAGAAGAGGATCTGCATCTGGTCGAACAGCGGGGCGAAGGCGGTCTTGAAGGCGGTGTGATCGCCGCCCGGGCCGCCATGGATGGCAAACCCCACCGGGCGCTGCACCATCTGCCCGCCATCGGGCACCAGGCCCATGCCACTGACGTCGAAATACAGGCGCGTGCCACGGATATCGGCGAACATCACAAACCCCCCAGGTGGTCCGCAGCCATCCTTGCCCACAGCCTCCATCGCCACAAGCAGCGCTGCGGCGTTGCTGCCGCGATTCACAATCGCCGCGTTCTGCGCTACGCATGCTGCATCGCAGCAGGAGCAGCACCAATGAGCGGCAATCTGGTTTATTTCGTGTGCGGGGGCGTGTTCGCCGACGGCAATCTCGACCGCCTCGAGGACGGCGCCAGGCTTGAGTGCTATGGCCCGTTTGCCGATGAATCGACCGCGGCAAGGGTGGCAAGCGAGCAGAAGCGCCGCAATGTGGATATCTGCTGGCATCACCTTTTCGTCACCAGCAGCACTGTTCCGCATGTCTGACACGGTGGCCGGAAGCTGGTGCTTCCGGCCATTCTTCTCTCGACCGGATTACATTTTGCTCAGTAATCCTGTCCTTGTTATTATTCATTGAAGTAAAAATAAACCGGACAAAAGCAGAGCGCTGCAGCATTTTTCGTTGATTGCGTGGGCGTCCGGTGCCCGCAACAAGATCACCAATTCGTGTGAATAACGCCAAAGCAGTTCACGGCCCCGTGTGCGCGCGAACTCGTGAATTGCGTCCAAAAATTCCAAGATTAGGGTATTTCTTGGAACGCGACCCGATCATGAGAACAGTGGAAGCGACCAGAACGACCCCGGTATTCGGGTCCAACGGAAGCGAGAGGCAAAATGAAGATCAAAGAGTTTATGAGCGACGATTCCTTCACCCCGATTGTCACCGTCAACGGTGCTCTTGGCAGCGTCAACAAGGCTCATCTTGAGGATGCACCGCAAAAGACCGATGGGCGCGGCAATATTGCTGTCATTCGCAACACCATGCTCACCCTGGTGCGCCAGGATGGCCGCGATCTGACCGCGCGCCAGCTCACCGCCCTGCTCAGCGTCTATCTGAAGGACGAGACGCAGACGGTGACCAGCCTGGCCCAGATGCTCAACGTGTCGCGCCCTGGCGTGACCCGCATCCTGGACCGTCTGGTGGAGGCCGATCTGGTCAGCCGCGCCGAGGACAAGGCCGATCGCAGGCGGGTGCTGATCCGCCGCACGCGGGAAGGCATGCGCTATGTGCAGACCCTCGCCGATGTGGCCAGCCGCGCCAGCGACGAGCTGCAGTAACCGCGTCGCCTGATCGGGGCGCCCTGCGGGGCGATGCGGGACATCCCGTGTCGTCCCGCGGTGTGGTGCCTCAGGCAAGCAGCAGCAGGACCAGCGTCTCCACCGTCACGGCACAGGCGCCGAGCACGTCACCGGTCTGACCGCCGATCTGGCGCAGCGTGAGCCACCGGATGAGCAGCGCCCCCAGCAGGGCGGCACCACAGGCAAGACATGCCTGGTGCGCTCCCAGCATCCCGCACGACGCCACCAACGCGATCGCCAAGCCTGAGGCTGTGGCCGTTATCGGCGGCCGGGCGAGCGAGGCCGCCAGACCATCGGCCCGGGCGGGCTTGGTGGTGGCGAGCACGGCCAGCATCGCGGCGCGGCCGAGCGTGCCGGCCACGATCAACGAGACCGCGGCCTCGGCGGGCGCAGCACTTGCGGCAAGGGAAGCCGCGCGCAGGGCCACCGCCATGATCAGCGCCAGCACGCCGTAGCTGCCAACCCGGCTGTCGCGCATGATCTCCAGCTTGCGCGCGGCGTCACGCCCGCCGCCGAACCCGTCCGCCATGTCGGCCAGTCCGTCCTCATGCAGGGCGCCGGTCAGCAGCATCTGGGTGCACAGCGCCAGCAGGGCCGCAACCCAAGGGGCCAGTGCGGCAAGGCTGGCTGCCGCGAACACCGCGGCACCCGCGGCACCGATCAGCACGCCCACCAGCGGATAGGCCCAGACGGCGCGGGAAGGCTGTGCGGGCATCGGCAGATGCAGCCGCCAGACCGGAAGCCGGGTCAGCAGCATCAGGGCCGAAACCAGCTCGCGCAGGCGCTCGGTGATCACGTGCTTGCGGCGTCCGCCGCAGAGACCGACGCCTCGCCGAACGTCGCCATTCCGGTGTGACAGGCCAGGGCCGTGCGCAGGATGGACACGCTGGCGGCAGCACCCGAGGCCTCGCCGAGCCGCATGCCCAGATCGAGGATCGGCCGCTTGCCAAGGGCAGTCAGCAGCCGGCGATGCGCCTGTTCGGCCGAGACATGGCCCACCATCACGTGATCGAGCACGCCATCGCCCAGATCTGCCAGCGGGGCGGCTGCCGCGGTGCAGACAAACCCGTCCAGCAGCACCGGGATGTGCAGCACCCGTGCAGCGAGCACGGCACCCGCGATGGCCGCCAGCTCGCGCCCGCCGAGACGGGCCGCGATCTCCAGCGGATCGGCCGTGCGGTGCAGCGCAAGCCCCGCATCGATGGCGGCGATCTTGCGGGACAGTCCCGCATCATCCACCCCGGTGCCGCGCCCGGCCCAATCCGCCCCGCCGCCGCCGAACAGCGCGGCCGCGATGGCGGCAGCCGGTGTGGTGTTGCCGATGCCCATCTCGCCGAGGCAGAGCAGGTCGGTCGCCTTGGAGACGGCGAAATAGCCCTGGTTGAACGCCGCCAGAAAGGCTGCCTCCGACATGGCGGGGGCTTGGGTGAAATCCTGGGTGGGGGCGGCAAGGCTGATCGGGATCACCCGCAGCAGCGCGCCCACCGCGTGTGCGATCTGGTTGATCGCCGCACCGCCACGGCCGAAATTCTGCACCATCTGTGCTGTGACCTCGGCCGGGTAGGGCGACACGCCCTGCGCCACCACGCCGTGATTGCCGGCGAAGATCAGCACCTCCACGCGGCCCAGCCTTGGCGTTTCGCGCTGCTGCCAGCGGGCGAGCCAGGCGACCAGCTCCTCCAGCAGGCCAAGACTGCCGGGCGGCTTGGTCAGCTGTGCCTGACGGGTGGCCACCGCCTCGGCACAGCCAGGATCGCCCGGGGTGAGTGTGGCGCAGAAGCTGGCGATGTCGGCGAGGCTGTGAAATGCGGTCATGGCGTGGTGGGGCATCCGGCCTGCGGGGCGATGGCGTGAAAGAAGGTGCCGCTGACCAGGCCGCGCTGCAGGCCGGCCGGGCCCAGAGAGCGGCCCAGACCGTCGGTGAGGTCGCAACAGGGATGGTCCCGGCCCGGGTCGGTCAGTGACGCATAATGGAACTCATGGCCACGCCAGATGGCACCTTGCGGGCCGAGGGCGCATGGCGCGTGCAGCACGGCCTCCCGGTAGCCGAGATGCAGCCGGCGCGTCTTCATGCTGGAGATGTGGCTGAGCAGCCCTGTCATTTCATGCGTCACGCCGTCTGCATCCTCCAGCGCCGCTCCCAGCACCATGAAGCCGCCGCACTCACCATGCACAAATCGCGTCTGGGCGAAATGGGCAAGCCCTTCGCGAAATCTTTTGGCCTGTACAAGAGAATGTGCATGCAGCTCCGGATAGCCGCCGGGCAGCCAGCAGCAATCGGCCTGGGCGGGCGGCTGTTCGTCGGCCAAAGGCGAGAAGGGCAGGATCTCGGCCCCCGCCGCCCGCCAGGCGGAGAGCAGATGCGGGTAGATGAAGCTGAAGGCGGCGTCCTGTGCGAGGGCGATGCGCTGGCCGGGCGGATTGATCGGGGTGGTGGTGGCGCTGGCATCCGGCCAAGGTGCGGCCAGGGCCGCGATGGCGTCCAGATCCAGCTGCGTCTCGGCGATGTCGGCCAGATGGGACAGGCGCTGCGCCAGATCGTCGTGCTCGGCTGCCTGCACCAGGCCCAGATGCCGCTCCGGCAGGCGCAGCTTCGCATCGCGGCGAATGGCGCCCAGCACCTTCAGGCCGAGCTTTTCGATGGCGCCGGCCGCCCCGTCGCGGTGGCGATCGCTTGCCACCTGGTTCAGCACCACGCCCGCGATGCGCACAGCCGGATCATGCAGCTGAAAGCCGCGCGCCACCGCCGCGGCCGTCTGGGATTGGCCGGAGATGTCCAGCACGAGCAGCACCGGAAGGCCGAAGCGGGCTGCGAGATCGGCGGCAGCGCCGCTGCGGCCGGGGGCTGACTCGATGCCGTCGAACAGACCCATCGCCGATTCGACCAGCACCAGCTCGGCACCGGCCGCGTTGTTGGCTGCGATCGCCGCGAGCAGATCGGGCGGCATCGCCCAGCTGTCCAGATTGGTGCCGGGCCTGCCGGTGGCCGCGGCGTGAAACGCCGGGTCGATGTAATCCGGGCCGGATTTGGCGGCGGCGATGGCAACACCCCGCCTGCGAAACGCCGCAAGCAGCGCCAGCGTGATGGTGGTCTTGCCGGAGCCCGAGCGGGGGGCCGCGATGATCAGGCCGCGCGCGGTCATCGGTGATTGCCGTTTGGCGCGTTCACGACGAAGACTGCGGCGTGATGAGCGAGACCCCAAAGCTGCGATTCGGCTGGACCACCGGAAGCTGCGCCACCGCGGCGAGCCTGGCCGCGTTCGCAGTGCTGTGCGGCGAGCTTTGCCCGGACCCGGTGACGATCACGCTGCCGCGCGGCGAGCGTGTGGCCTTCGCCCTGGCCGGGCATGACTCGGGCCCTGGCTGGGCCAGCGCCTGCGTGGTGAAGGATGCCGGCGATGATCCGGATGTGACGCATGGAGCACTCGTCCAGGCGGTGCTGCGCCCGTTGCCGCCTGGTGCGGGGGTGGTGTTCCGCGCTGGGCCGGGCGTTGGCATGGTCACGCGGCCGGGCCTGCCGATCCCGCCCGGTGAGCCCGCGATCAACCCGGTGCCGCGCCGGATGATCACCGACAATCTGGCAGCGTTTGCAGCAGCACTTGGCATCGGCCTCGACGTTGAGGTCGAGATCGGCATCGAGGGCGGCGCCGAGTTGGCGTTGAAGACGTTGAACCCGCGGCTGGGTGTGGTGGGCGGGCTGTCCGTGCTGGGGACCACCGGCATTGTGGTGCCGTTCTCCTGTGCCGCCTGGATCGACACCATCCATCGCGGCATCGATGTTGCGCGCGCCATCGGGCTTTCGCATGTGGCGGGCGCCACCGGGCGCAGCTCCGAGGAGGCGGTGCAGAAGGCGTTCGGCCTGCCCGATCCGGCGCTGATCGACATGGGCGATTTCGTGGGCGGCATGCTGAAATATCTGCGCGCGCATCCGGTGCCGCGCGTGACCATCGCAGGCGGCATCGGCAAGCTCACCAAGCTGGCGCAGGGAAGGCTTGATCTGCATTCCAAGCGCGGCGGGGTGGATTTCGCGGCCCTGGCCGCTCTGGCAGGCGGGCTGGGTGCCACTTCCGCGCAGATGGCGGCGATCGAGGGCGCCAACACGGCGGTGGAGGCGCTGGCCCTGGCAGCCCCGCTGGACCTCGCCTTGTGTGTCGCCGAGCGGGCCTGGCAGGTCGCGCGCGACGTGCTGGACCCCGCCGATATCGCGCTCGACGTGATGGTGTTCGACCCGCGTGGTGGTCTGCTGGCTGAATGTCACGGCCGGAACCGGCGCGGATAATCCGCGCTGTAGAGCGCTGATTCGATGAAATCCTCGGCTTTGATGGCGGGGCCCACCAGGATCAGCGCGGTGCGCTCGGCGGGAGCGGCCGCGTGCAGCTCGGCTATGGTGCCAAGCGTTGCGCGCAGGATGCGCTGCTCCGGCCAGCTGGCGCGCACCACCACGGCGCAGGGGCAGTCTGGCCCGTAATGCGGGATCAGACGTGTTGCCACCTCCTCCAGCCGGTGGATGGCGAGGTGGATGGCAAGGCTTGCGCCGGTTGCGGCAAACGCCTCCAGCCGCTCGCCCGCCGGCATCGGGGAGGCGCGGCCATCAAGCCTGGTGAGCACCACGCTCTGCGCCAGGCCCGGCACGGTCAGCTCACAGCCCAGCTCGGCAGCGGCTGCGGCGAAGGCGGGAACGCCCGGGATGATCTCGACCGCGATGCCCAGCGCCCGCAGCCGGCGCAGCTGCTCGGCCATGGCGCTGTAGAGCGACAGATCGCCCGAGTGCAGCCGTGTCACCATCAGCCCGGCAGCGTGGGCCGCTGCGATTTCCGCGATGATCTGATCGAGCGACAGGGGGGCGGTGTCGATCAACCTGGCATCTTGCCTGCAATGGTGCAGCAGATCGGGCGGGATGATGGAGCCGGCGTAGAGGCAGACATCGCAGGCCGCCAGCCGGTCCCGCCCGCGCAGGGTGAGCAGATCGGCCGCACCTGGGCCCGCGCCGATGAAATGCACGCTCATGGCGCGGTCTCGGCCAGGGCGCAGGTGGCGGTGGGGTGGGCGAAGCGCGGCAGGATCAGTCGGGCGCCGGGGCCTGCGGCGGCGAGGCACACAGCCTCCGCCACCGAGGCGTGGCCCACGGCTGCGAGCGCGCGACCGGAATGGGTGGGGCACAGGGGGGCCACCGCTGCCATCTCCGCCTCCGCGATGAAGCGAAGTGCGAGGCCCATGCTCTCGGCCGCCTCGACAAAGGCGGCCTCGCCGGCGCGAAAGGCGGGGGCGGCGAGCAGATCGGCCTGTGCGCCGCACAGCGCCTCCGCCGCGCGCAGCACATCGTGCAGGGCCTGCGCCGTCACGTCCCGCCTGCTGCCGAAGCCTGCCACGATCATGGCTTGTGCCAGACATATTGCAGCACGGTCATCGCAGGCCTGAAGCCGTGCAGCCCGCCCACCTGGTCGAGCCGTTCCACGCCGATCCGGCGCAGATCGCCGCCTTGGTGCTGAAACAGGGTGAACAGCATCGCCTCGGTCTCCAGGGTGACGGCATTGACCACCAGGACACCGCCCGGACGCAAGGCCGCCGAGGCGGCGTTCACCACATCGTGGCCGCGCGCGCCGCCGCCGATGAAGATGGCATCGGGGGTGGGAAGGCCGGACAGCGCCGCGGGCGCGCTGCCATGCACCGGGCGGAACCCAGTGGCGCCGAGGGTGCGCGCATTCTCCTGCGCGCGGGCGAGCCGCACAGCGTCCCGCTCGATGCCGATGGCGCGCAGCGTGCGATGGGCGAGCAGCCATTCGATGGCGATGGCACCCGATCCGGTGCCGATATCCCACAGCAGGGCGCCTGGCTGCGGGTTGAGGGCGGCAAGGGTGACGGCGCGGATCTCCTGCTTGGTGATCTGCCCGTCATGCGCGAAGGCATCGTCGCGCCGCCCGGGCACCAGGGACGCGCCATGTGCGCCAGGTGCTGCCCGCAATTCGAGGGCGAGCATGTTGAGCGGGGCCACGCCGTCCAGATCGAAGCCCTGGGCGGTGGTGGTGCGGATCGCCTCATCCGGACCGCCGAGCGCCTCCAGCAGGGTGATCGGCGTGGCGCCGAAGCCGCGCGCGGTCAGGTGGCGGGCAACCAGTGCGGGCGTGGTGCCATCGGCGGAGAGCACCAGCACCCGGCTGTCTGGATACAGCGCGCGGTTGAGGCTGTGCAGCGGCCGGCCGCACAAGGTCACAACCGGGGTGGCGGGCAGGCTCCAGCCCAGACGCGCGCAGGCCAACGAAGCACAGGACACGGAGGGGATGCAGTGCCAATCCTCGCGCGGGAAGGCATTTGCCAGCATCGGCCCCACGCCGTGGAAGAACGGATCGCCGCTGGCGATCACCGCAACCGGCGCCGGCAGCCAGGCGCGGATGCGCGGGATGGCGTCCTCGATCGGGCGGGGCCAGGTCTCGGCGTGAGCGGTGATCAGATCGGCGGCCAGTGTCAGATGGCGGGCGCCGCCGATGACGAAGCGCGCGGTGCGGATGCAGTCCCGCGCCTCTGGCGTGAGCGAGTCCACGCCGTTCTCGCCAAGGCCGATGATGGACAGGGCAGGGCGTGTCATGTCAGCACAGCGCCCATGCGAGACAGGCCATGCTGAAGATTTTGATTTTGGGCGGCACCACTGAAGCAACCGGGCTTGCCGCGTCTCTCGCGGGGGATGCGCGGTTTGACGTGCTGTTCTCCTATGCCGGGGCGACGCGCGCGCCGCGCCCGGCGCCGGTGCCCTGGCGGGTGGGCGGGTTCGGCGGGGCGGACGGGCTTGCCGCCTTTCTGCGCGATGGCGGGTTTCACGTGCTGGTCGATGCAACGCATCCCTTCGCCCGGCAGATCAAGCGCAACGCGCTGCAGGCGGCCTCCGATGCCGGGGTTGCGCTGATCGCGGTGCATCGGCCGGGCTGGACCGCTCAGCCGGACGATCGCTGGACCATGGTGGCGGACATGGTGGATGCTGCCCGCGCCTTGGGCGTGGCACCCAGGCGTGTGCTGCTGACCGTGGGGCAGAAGGAGCTGGCGCCGTTCCGGGCGGCACCGCAGCACGACTACATCATCCGCAGCGTTGATCCGCCGCCTGCTGAGGTGCTGCCGCCGCGCGTGCGGCTGATCCCGGCGCGCGGCCCGTTCCAGCTTGCCGAGGAGGAGGCGCTGCTGCGTGCGCTCGATGTCTCGGTGCTGGTGACCAAGAATTCCGGGGGCGATGCCACGGATGCCAAGCTTACCGTCTGCCGCAGGCTGGACATCGAGGTGGTGATGGTGGAGCGGCCGGCGCATCCGGCTGCGGACCGGACATGCGCCACCGCGGCGCGGGCGCTGGAGGCGTTGGTGGCTCATGCCGAGGCGCTGCGGCTGGTGTAGACGAAGGCGCCGCCCTGTGGGCGCGGCACCAGCCTGGTGCCGGCGGTGCCGATCAGCACCAGAGTACGCATGCAGACCAGCGCCGGATCGGCCTCCTCCAGCGTGGTCAGATGGATGCGTTCCTGCGCCGAGCCGACCGCGCGGGCGAAGGCCACCGGAACGTCCGGCGGGAGTTCGGCGCGCAGTATGGCAAAGCCCTGCGCCAGCTGGTCCGGCCTTGCCTTGGAGCGCGGGTTGTAGAGCGCCATCACGAAGCCGGCCTGGGCGGCGAGGCGCAGGCGGCGTTCGATCAGCGCCCAGGGCTTGAGATTGTCCGACAGCGAGATCGCGCAGAAATCATGGCCCAAAGGGGCCCCCAGCCGGGCGGCTGCGGCGAACATGGCGGAGATGCCGGGGATCACCGCCACATCCAGCGCGCGCCAGGCGGGCAGGCCGTGTTCCATCGCCTCGAACACCGCACTCGCCATGGCGAACACGCCCGGATCGCCGCCCGAGACCAGTGCCACCTGGCAGCCCTGGGCCGCCAGTGTGAGGGCGTGGCGGGCACGGTCCAGCTCCTCCCGGTTGTCGGTGGCAAAGCGTGCCTGTCCCGGCCTGTGCGGCACGCGGTCGAGATAGGTGGTGTAGCCGAGCACGTCGCTGGCCGTCTCCAGCGCCAAGCTGGCTTCGGGTGTCAGCATGGCGGCATCGCCGGGGCCGAGCCCCACCACGCGCAGCCAGCCGGTTTTGGCATTCTCCGGCATCAGCGCGGCCTCTGCCGGCCGGGGACCAGGACGAGGGCGAAA
>CAIYCW010000065.1 GCA_903924855.1 uncultured Rhodospirillales bacterium
CCTGATCGAGCGAATGTTCTCGCGTCTCAAGGACTTCCGGCGAATTGCCACACGCTACGATAAACTCGCGCAAAACTTCGCCGCAGCCGTGGCGCTCGCAGCAATCGTCACCTGGTGGGCTGATTGAGTCTCGTGCCTAGAGCACGGTCCGACCGATTGGAATCAATCGGTCGGACGGTCGTGCTCTAGAAATCATAATATCTAGAGCAACTTAGTCCGATCTGACTGACCGCAAAGCGGTTCAGTCAGATCGGACGTTGCTCTAAGAGGCGGCGCACGGTGCAGGGGGCGGATCAGGCGAGTGCCCTGTCCTGGGTCGCGACGTAGAAGCTGGGGCGCTGCCCCATCCGCTCCAGCGTCGCGCGCAGCCGCGCGAGCCCGGGGGAGGGCGGTGTCTGGGCGTGCAGCACCAGCACCGTCACATCGGCCTGCAGATGCGGTGACAGCGCGATGTTGCTGCCATCCTCGCTGTTGGAGACCATGATCAGCACGCCGTGATCCTCCCGCAGCCGGCGCAGCTGCAGCATCATCGCCAGATCCTGGTGCTGTGGCGCGCCCATCAGCCCTGCGATCAGTTCGCCGGTGGAGACCACCGGCTGCACCGCCTGCACCAGACCGCCTGCCGGCTCATCCGCCCCCGGCAGGCGCAGCGTCTGCAGAAACTCCCGCCCAGGCCTGCCGAATTCCGCCACCAGCACACCGGTGTCGAGCGATTTGGCCATGGCCGGCGCCAGCATCTGGGACAGCTCGGCCGCTCCGTCACGGGCTTGGGTGCCGATCAGATGCACGCTCAAGGGCGGGCTGGTCGTGCCTGAAGCCAGTCTGTGCTGGCCGCGCAGCAACCGCTCCAGCAGATCGTCCGGCAGGGCCATGTCACGGCAGGGCAATGTGATGGTGGTCAGACGCTCCAGCGCTGGCACGCGGCCGATGCGGCCTAGCTCGTCATCGAGCGTGGTGGTGCGACGCCGCAGCCGCATCGCGGTCAGACCGGCGCCCAGGCCGGCCAGCGCGCCCAGACCGGAAAGGGCAGGGCGGGTGGCGGCGGGCCAGGGCAGCGCCATGGTCTGTGGCACGAAATGCAGCCCGGCCACGCTCTGCCCCGCCTGATACGAGGCAAGCTGTGCTGTGCTGTCCACGCGGGACAGGCGATCCAGCGCGGCCGTCTGCACACCGCGTTCCGCTGACAGGCGATCAAGCGTTGTGATGGTCTCGCGCAGGCCCTGCTCTCTGGTGGTGAGGCTGGCACGCTGGTGGCGCACCTCCTGCAACTGTGCCGCAACCCCCTCGGCACGCGGCGCCAGCGTGGCGATGGTGCCCGCAAGCTTCTGATAGACCGGGTTTGGGCTGGCATGGAGCTGGCTTGCCCTTGTCTGCGGCAGCTGTCGCATGGCCTGCTCGGCAAGGGCGATCTTGCGGTCCAGCTCCGCCAGTCCTGGATAGCTGGCGCTGTAGGTTGCCTGCAGATGGCTGCGCTCCAGCTGCAGACGCAGCAATTCCTGCCGCGCGGCCTCCGGCGCCGGATCGATGCGGGCCTGGGTGTCGGTTTCGGTGAGTTGTGGCGGTGTGGTGCGCAGCATCTCGCGTGCGCTGGCGATCTCGGCCTGCAAGGTCTGCTGGCGCTGGCCCAGATCGAAGGCCAGGCTGTCCAGCCCGTTCTCCTGCGCCACCAGCAGAGCCAGATCCTGAGCCGGATCCAACCCGGGACTTGCCGCGCGCAGCTGGGCGATCTGGCGATCAAGTGCTCCGATCTGCTGGCGCAGCCCCTCAGGGTCCGCGCGCATCACCGGGGCGGGACGCGCCTCGGCGTATTGCCTGCGCAAGGTGGCATCCGCGCTGATCACGCTTTGCAGCATCGCCGCCGCCACCTGCGGGTCAGGATGCTGGATCGAGATCACCAGGCTGCGCTCATCCGGCTGTCGCAGCTGCAGTGCCGCCTGCGCCAAGGCGGCCGCGCGCAGCAGCACCGGACCATCCGCCATACAGGCGGCCGGGATCAACGCCAGCGGTGCGCGCAGCGGCGCACATTGCAGCAGGCGTTCAGCACCGATATCGGCGACGATGGTTTCCATCACCTCGGCGCTGCGCAGCCTTTCGATCTCAGCCTGCACCAGATCCGCGGGGAGCGACGTGACCGCCAGCACAGCCTTCGCCACGGCGCCGGCAGGCGCAGCCAGCCAGCCCGAAACACCGCCGCACAGCGTAAGGCCCGCCAGCACCAGCAATGCCCGGCCGTGCCGGCGGAGCCACAGCCCTGGCAGATCGGCCGGCACGGCCGCTGCCGGTTCCATGCGCGGCGGCGCCGGGGCCACGGAAACGGCGCCTGCCGTGTCCACCCCATCCCAACGCATCCGCAGAACATGAGAATTGGCAGGCGTCACAGGGCCACCGTGTCGGTTAAGGTCCGCTTGCGTGTTATCAAACCATTGGTTGGCAAACAAAAGTTGAATCGCAGGCGATACGCCGCAGCGGCGCGCCTGCGGTGTTTACCGCCCCTGAAGCTTCCAGCCCAGCCCGGCCGGATCGCCCAGCACCCGCACCGCAGGCCCGAAGCACATCGTCTGCCGTCCTGTGCCGTATTGCGGCCAGGCCAGATCCGGCAGCGAGGGATCGCCGCTATGGGCAAACCGGCTCCAGGCCGCCATCATCGTGGCGGACAGCTCGGCATACAGCCCGGGCTGCAGCCCCTCCAGCATCGGCGCGTCCCAGGCGGGCAGGGTCCCGAAGGTGAAGGGCAGCTCGATGCAGTGACACGCCTTCCACGGGGATTGCGGGCCCGACCAGTCGAAGGAATAGACAAAGGCCGCACCACCCAGCGCCTTCACACGCTGCGCCAGATCGAGCGAGGGCAGGGTGAAGCGGTGATCGCTGATCAGATCGCCCAACAGGTCGCGCAGGCTGGCACCGGGATGGTGGCGGCGATAGGTCTCAAGCCAATCGGCCGAGCCGGCCAGCGCCGCGAAGCGCTCAGCCACCTGCGCCGGGTCCGGGTTCGCCATCGCCGGATCGGCCACCAGAAAGGCATTCATCTCCTCGGTGGTGCTGCCGATCATCATGGCGATGCCGCGCGCTGCGATCTTCTCCGCCACGCGCTGCGGATAATCCGGCGTGTAACTGTCAAAACAGGGTGGAAATGCCGGATCGATCGAGCCGAAGCGCGCCAGCTCCCGCGCCAGCACGCCTTGCTGTGCGATCAGGCTGGCGAACGGCGCCTTTCGCAGCTGCTCCAAGGCATCCCCGGCCTGCGGGTCGATGCCCAGCAGCTCCATGAAGCGGCGCGCGCGGCGTGTCGCCTCCGCCGCATCCGGGCCTGGCCGCGGCGGGCCGCTTTGCACGATGATGCGGTGAAACAGCCCCTCCGTCCCGTCGAAATCGATCAGCCGCAGGATCGCGCCACCGCCGGCGGACTGGCCCATCAGCGTCACGCACTGCGGATCGCCACCGAAGGCTGCGATGTGTTCGCGCACGAAGCGAAGCGCCGCCACCATGTCGTGCAGCCCCATCATCCCGTCGGCCAGGCCGGGATGGTGCAGGAAGCCCAACGGGCCGAGCCGGTAATTGACGCCCACGACCACAACATCGCCCGATCGCGCGAGCGGGCCGCCATCATACCAGTCCAGCGAGCCCGCCCCGCTGAGATAGGCGCCGCCATGCAGCCACACCACAACCGGGCGGCGCCCGGTGATCGCGGGCGTGCTGATCGCAAGCGTCAGGCAGTCCTCGCTTTGCTCGCGCTGGAAATCACCCATCGCAAGGCGCAGCCGTGATTGCGGCTGCGGTGCGATCGGCCCGGCCGCGCGCGCATCCAGCACGCCGTGCCAGGGCATTGGCGGCTGCGGCGGGGCGAAGCGCAACGCGCCCACCGGTGGCGCCGCATAGGGCACGGCACGAAAGCGGATCACGCCATCCGCGGCCTCACCCAGAATGTCACCAAGCCCGGTGCGGATCTGCACGCTGTCCGTCATGCCGCGTGCTCCTGTTGCACCCGGCCCCGGGCGCGCAGATGGATCGCAAGGGCGGCCGCGGAGGCGCCAAGCGCCGGCACCGCGGCCAGGGCGATGATGTCACCGGCCGGCCAGTTCAACTGCAGGAAGAAGCCGGCAATTCCGGGTCCGAAGATCGAGCCGATCCGCCCCATGGCGGATGACCAGCCGACCCCGTTGGTGCGCAGCGCCGCCGGATACAGCATGGAGGCGATCGCCGCCTGTCCCACCCCGCCAATGCCGAGCATCGAGCCGCACAGCACCAGCAATGCCGGCACCACGGCGTTGGAGGGATGCGCCCAGGCGAACAGCAGCACCAGACAGGCGCCGGTGGCAAAGGCCGCACACAGATAGCGCGCCGAGCCCACCCGCCCCACCACCAGCGCCATCAGCAGCACGCCGGCGATGGTGCCCATGCCGGTGTAGGTGTTGCCAAGGGCGGCTGTTGCACGGTCGAAGCCAAAGCTGGTCAGCAGCAATGGCAGCCAATAGGTGAAGGAATAGCTCTGCATGAAGGAGAGCAGCGCCATCGCCCAGAGCAGGATCGTTGATCCGGCAAGCCCGCCCGCGAACAGGGCGCGGGCCGAGCCGGAACCGCCGCGCACCGGGGCATCCGCCAGCCAGACATACAGCACCGGCACGGCCAGCAGCGGCGCCACACCGCCCAGCACGAACGGCCCCTGCCAGCCAAAACGCTGCAGCAACGGCACCGCGACATAACCGCCGATGGTGGTGCCGAACACGATGCCGACTGTCACGATCGAGGCGGTGCGTTCGCGTTGCGCAGGCGTTGCGTGCGACGCCGCAAGCGCGATGGCTGTCGGAATGGCGCCCCCCAGCCCCAGCGCCGTTACGAAGCGCAGCACGGTCAGCGACGCCATGTCCGAAGCCAGGAGCGAGACCAGTGACATCGTGCCGAAGAACGCAACGCTTGCCAGCACCAGCCGGCGATGGCCGAAACGGGCCGCGAGCCTGCCGCAGGAGATGTAGCCGATCACCGCCCCCAGGCTGGTGGCCACGAAGGCGGGTGTGAAGGCCGCGGCCGTGACGTGCCATTCCCGCGCCAGCGTGGGGGCCGCGTAGGAGACCACGCCGGTGTCATAGCCATCCAGCAGGATCACCACAAAGCACAGCACGGCCGTGAGCAATCCGGCCCTGGTCTGGCCTGTGGCCGATTGGGCGTCTGTCGTGTCTGGTGTCGTCATCTTCGGTCACCCTTCCCGCACCGGCCAGCGTGGCCCCGGATGGGCGAAGCTTGAGCATGGCAGGCTTTGATCGTGACCACACGGCACCCCCCAGGCAAGCCCTGCCAGGCCTGCCTGGGTGAGCGTGTCGCACGGCGCCGGCCGCAGCCTGTGTGGCGCGGCCACGCCTTTGGCTGCGTCAGACGTCGGTCTTGGAGAAGCCCGGGCCCATCTCCATCGATTGCGGATAATAGGGCCGGCCCACCTCGCGGCAGAAATTCTCCCAGCCGCGCTCCAGGGTGAAGCCGGCGCGGCCCTTCGCGTTGGCCTCCACCTCACCCTCGGACAGGAAGGTCACCTCGCCCAGCGACTGCGCCTTGATCAGCATCGCCGCGTTGATCTCCATGAAGATCGACAGGAACACCGCCTCGCGCAGCGACTTGCCGACCACCACGGCGCCATGCCCGCGCATCAGGGCTGCGGCGTTGTTGCCCAGCGTCAGCGCGAGGTCACGGCCCATATCCATGTTGGTCACCAGCAGGTTGGTGCAGGAGCCGAACTTGTTGGCGATGTCCCAGTTCGGCACGCAGCAGCCGATGGGGGCCGCCATGTGCATGATGGCGCCGAAGCGGCTTTTCTTCACCACGGTGAACGGCACCACGTTGGGGCTGTGGTTGTGCACCACGCACATCACATCCGGCCGCGCCTCGAAGATGGCGCCGTGGATGAAACGCTCGGAATACGGCTTGCCGGGGGAGGGCGTGGGGCCCACCACCGTGCCGTCCAGCTTGAACGTCATCAGATCGGCGATGTCGACGCAGGCCGGCGCCCGGGCGCGTGACATCATGAACAGCTCCGGGTTCTCCGGATGGCGGATCGAGACATGGCCGAACGAGTCGACCACGTTGTGATGCGCCAGGATGTGGTTGGCGGTGACCAGATCATCCATGATCTTGGGAAGGTTGGACATGGCGGGCTCCTTGGGGTGACCGTTCAGCGTGCAGCGATGCCCAGCAGCGCCTCGGCATTGCCGTGGCAGATCTTGTGGCGGTCGCTGTCCGAGAAGCTCATGCCCTCCAGCACCGCGATGGTGTCGCGGATATAGCCCGGGCCTTTCTCCGGATCGAACGGGCAGTCGGAGGCGAACAGCACGCGATCCGCGCCATAGAAATCGAGGCCGCACACCATGGCCGAGCGCGAGCCGAAGGTTGCGGTGTCGGCGTAGAAATCCTTGAAATAGTCGAGCGGACGCTTCTTGAGGTTCTTCAGCACAATGCTGTAATCCTCGTCCGAGGTGCGCTTGCCCAGCTGGTCCCAGCCCGGGCCCACGCGGCCTTCGAAATACGGCACCATGGCGCCCAGATGATGCGCCACCACCTTCAGCTCCGGCAGCCGGTCCAGCATGCCGGAGAACACCATGCGCGCCATCGCGGCACTGGTCTCGTAGGGCCAGCCGAAGGTCCACCAGATCTCGTATTTGGATTTCTGCTCGGTGATGTAGTCCACCACCTCGGAGCCGCGGGCCGGATGCAGCATCACCGGGCGGTTGTGCTGCGAGATCGCCTCGAAGATCGGGAAGAAGCGTTCCTCATCGAGCGGTGCTCCGTTGATGTTGGAATGCACCTGCACGCCGTTGGCGCCGAGATCCCGGAAGGCGCGATGCACCTCCGCCACCGCCGCCTCCGGGTCGTTCATCGGCAGCGAGGCGAGGAAGCCCGGGAAGCGCTCCGGATACAGCCGGCACAGCTCGGCCATGCCGTCATTGCCCATCTTCGCCATGTCCACCGCGTGCGCGCCGAAGGATTCCAGCGGCGGCATGCCCAGCGAGATCACCTGGCCGTAATCATATTTGCTGAACATATCCATCACGCGGAACCGCTCATCGAGGTCGAAGATGCAGGGCACGCCGCGCATCCGCTTGCCGATATCGCGGCCGCTGGTGCCGTCGAGCTCGATGATCCTGTCCCAGATCTTCTTGGGAAAGAAATGGTTGAAGCAATCAACGTAACGCATTGGATGTTCTCCCGAGTGTTCTTTTGCAAGGCTTGGAGCAGGATCGGTCCGATTGCATGCAATCTGACCGAAACTGCTCCAGATAACATGGTATCCAGAGCAATTTGAACGGGGCCCTAATGCCCGGTGGCCAGGGCTGCAAGCTGCACAGGATCGGCCGGCGGATGGTTGCCGCGCCAGACCACATGCATGTCCGGCCGCAGTAGCAGCAGATCGCGCTCATAGAGCTTGCGCCCGATCGGCTCGTCGATATCGAGCAGCTTGAACGCCACCTTGCGCGCCTGGAACGCCGCCACCAGCGCGTCCACGTCATGCGATCGGTTGAGGCGGATCAGCGTGAAGCCTTCGGTTGGGATATGATCCTGGATCGCCGTGCCGTCGCGCAGCCACAGATGCGGCAGGCGCGCGCCGGGCCAGGTGGTGGCGAAATACTCGCGGAACCGGTGCTCCGGCCCGCCTGGGATGTTGTCGATGATCGGGCTGTCGACATAGCGATAGCCCAGCTCGGCGCCGATCATCTCGTTGGTCTTGCGCTGCTCGACATCGGCCACGCGCGCCAGATGGTCGCGCGCCGCCTGGCCCGCGGGGGAGGCCTCGGTGATCTCCGGCGTCCATTGCGAGCGCCATTTGCGCCGCCCGAGCGAGGCGTAGCGCGAGGCGCCGATATTGCGATCGCCGATCTGGCGCCGCTCGATCTCATAGGATTTCAGCAGGTTGGGACCGCCCCAGCCCTGCAGCGTGGCCGCCAGCTTCCAGGACAGGTCGAACGCATCGCCGACCCCGGTGTTCATGCCAAGCCCGCCGGTCGGGATCACCAGATGTGCTGAATCGCCTGCCAGGAACACGCGGTTGCCATCGCCGTAGCTGTCGGCCAGCAGCAGGTTCTGCTTCCACTCGCCGCAATAGAGCATCTCGTATTGGACCGGCATGCCGACGGTCTTCTCGAACTGGGCCTTCATCGCCTCGTCCGACTCGACCACGGCGTGCAGCGTCCAGTGGCGCCTGGAATCCTGCATGATCAGGAAGGTCGCCTGGTTGTCCGCCACGTGATAATGCCGCCCATGGCCGGGGCCCTGGCCCAGCGGAATGCGGTCATAGAGTTCGTCGCAGCGATACAGCGCCTGGCGCAGCTGCAGCAGATTGCCCTCGCCGCGCAGCTTGATGCCAAGCTGACGGCGCACCGGGCTTGCGCCACCGTCGCAGCCGACCAGATAGGCGCCGCGCAGCGTTTCGGTGGCGCCGTCCTGCGTGCGCAGAACCACCTCGATGCCATCCTCGCTGTAGCGATACTCCACGAATTCACAGCCATAGCGCAGTGTCACCGAGGGCAGGGTCTCGGCGGTGTCCTTCAGCAGCGGTTCGACCGTGTATTGCGAGATCAGCTGATAGGGTTCGAGCGGCATGGTGCCGTCATTGACGCTGCGGATCTCCTCGCGCGCCTCATTCACGGACGGGTATTGCAGGCGCAGCAGCGGGCGCTCGGTCATCGAGGTGATGATGAACACATCCATCGGCACCGAGGCATCCAGCCCCGCCTTGCGGAATTTCTCGGCCAGGCCGATGCGGCGATACATCTCCATGCTGCGCGCGTTGCAGCGCTCCATCTTCGGCAGGAATTCCGGCTGCGGTTTGCGCTCGATCAGGGTGCAGGCGATGCCGCGCATGCCGAGGTCCACGGCCAGGGTGAGGCCAACCGGCCCGGCGCCCACGATGATCACCTGGTTCTGCATCGTTCCCAATCCCACCGTTGTCTCGACCTTCTTGCTTGCTTGTGACGGCGCCGCACCCTGGCAAGCGGCACTCCGCGCGTCAAGAGCGGTGCGCCGTAAGCCCATATAATGGGATTTGATTGTTTTCGTTGTTCAGTGCGGGGCAGGGCCTCTGCGGTCAGGATTGGCCGATGGTGGCGCGGATGATGCCGGCGCAGAATGTCACCCGATCGATCAGGCGCTGCTGGTCGGCCTCGCTCAGCTCGGCGGCTGCGATGGTCACACTCAGACTGCCCAGAATGCCGCCATGCAGGTCGAACAGCGGGGCCGCAATGCCGATCACGCCTTGTGTCAGCTGGGCGTGGGTGATGTCCCAGCCCCGCCGCCTGATCTCGCGCAGCCGGGCGCGCGCCTCGGCGGCGCTGCCGCCCAGGCCCACCGCTGCGAAATCCTCCGGGGCGGCGGCGTGGAGGCGGTTGATGCCGGCAGGGTTGAGATGGGCCAGGATGATTCGCGACGCCGCACCGCGGTGCAGCGGCCGGGCCAGGCCGCGCGTGTAATGGCTGCGAAACGCCTGACTGCCGCGTTCCTGATGGATGCACAGCACACGCTCCCGGTAGCGGCGGCAGAGCAGTGCCACCCCGGTTTCCGACTGCGCCAGCTCCGCCATCACCGGGCGGGCGGCGTTGATCAGCGTGTCGGTCTGGCGCATGCGGTGATCGAGCTCGGCGATGCGCGGTCCGAGCATGAAGCCCGATTCTGGCATTGCGGCGATCAGCCCGGAATCGGTGAGGATCTTGAGATAGCGATAAAGCGTGGAGCGGGTGAATTCGAGCCGCTCCAGCATCGAGTCGGCGGTGACGGGTCCGTCCTCCGCCTCGATCAGATCGAGGATGCGCAGCATCTTGCGCGGCGTCGAGTCGCCTGACATCGGCCTCTCAATCCTCCTTCTGGTCCGGCGCTTGGTGCCACCGATCCTGCGATGTGTGGCCCGCAAAATCGGCGCGGAACCGAATTGGTCTTGCGTTGACCTTACTTAGAAATCCTAATAGACGAGAAAACAAGTAAGACGTGGCTGGCCGGCAAAACGGCGCAAAAAAGCCATGCATGGGGGAGGGCACGCCAATGTGCGATCGGTCAGTCATTCATCCGCACAATCGTAGGCGGCAGAGCCGGATCCGCTCGGGGTCTGTGCGATGAGCGCCGCATCGCCGATGGCCCTGCGAAACGTGGCCGTGGCCGATGTGATTGACGGGCAGAAGAGCAACAGCCTGTTGATCAGCATCATCGTGCTGGGCTTCCTGGCCCAGCTTGGCGACGGGTTCGATCTGGCGGCCGTGGCCTATGCCGCGCCCGGCCTGGTGCGGGCCTGGCATATTGAGCGTGAATCGTTGGCGCCGGTGTTCAGCATCGGCCTGTTCGGCATGTTGTTCGGTGCGATGGCGTTTGGCTGGCTTGGCGATCGCTTCGGCCGGCGCTTTGCCATCGTGCTCGGTGCGGTGTTCTGCGGCGTGTTCACCCTGGCCAGCGCCTTTGCCCCCAACCTACTGGTGCTGGGCGTGCTGCGCTTCCTGACCGGCGTGGGCCTGGGCGGCCTGCCGGCCAACACCATCGCCTTGATGGCGGAATATGCGCCGAAGCGCTCGCGTGCCCTGCTGATCACGCTGATGTTCATGGGCATCACCTTCGGTGGCATGTTGCCGGCCCTGGTCACGGTGGCCTGGCCCAGCGGTGGCTGGCAGGCCCTGTTCCTGGTCGGGGGCGCCATTCCGCTGGTGGCCGCGGTGTTGAACTGGCTGTGGATGCCGGAATCGCTGAAGTTCCTGGCGCTGAAGGCGGCCGATGCCGCCCGGCTGCTGGCCCTGGTGCGCCGGCTGCGCCCGGAGCTGGTGATCGCGGCCGATGCCGTGTTCACCTTCCCGCAGCGCGGTGGCGGCGCGTTCCGTTTCGCCCGGCTGTTCGAATCGGATCTGCGGTTGATGACGCCGCTGGTCTGGGTGCTGTTCATGGCCAATCTGATGGCGAATTTCTTTCTCAACAGCTGGATGCCGACGCTGCTGCGCGATTCGGGGCTGTCAGCCTCGGATGCGGCGCTGACCAACTCGCTCTATTACGTGGGCGGGGTGATCGGCGGGCTGACCATCGGCCGCGCGCTGGATCGGGCCGGCATTGCGATCATCGCGGTCTTCATGCTGGCGGGCTGCGTGTGTGTGGCGGTGCTGGGCCAGGTGAGCACGGTGCCGTTTGCCCTGCAGGCGGCGGTGTTTCTGGTGGGTGTCACGGTGCTGGGCGTGCAGCTGGGGCTGAACGCGGTGGCGGGGCTGACCTATCCCACCGCGATCCGCGCCAACGGCACCGGCTGGGCGCTGGGCATTGGCCGGGTTGGCGCCATTCTGGGGCCGCTGATCGGCGGTCAGCTGATCCATATGCATCTGCCGGTCAGCCAGCTGCTGCTGGCCCCCGCGGTGCCGCTGTTCATCGGGGCTGTGGCGGCCTTCCTGCTGCGCCCGATGGCCAGCAGCCGCTGGAGCGGCAATGTGGACGAGATGCAGCACTGATCCTGGCTTGCCCGGATAGGCATTCATCGCTGCGGTGATCTGATATCCCGCGGGTCTGATGTCTGGACTGGGATGATGCAGTGTCCGCGCCTTGACTGGGGTGCGCTCTGTTTTTCGCAATCCCGGCACTATCGTGCGCAACCGGCACCCTTGCACGTCGTCTCAGCGTGCATCCGTGAGCCATCGCTCAGTGCGCCGCAGCGGCACATTTCTGCGATCCAGGATTGGAAGGTCGTTAAGTGAGTCGCTTGTTTCTGAACCAGAAACTGGTGCTGCTGGACAGGATTGAACTGTCGACCTCTCCCTTACCAAGGGAGTGCTCTACCACTGAGCTACAGCAGCCCGCGACGCGGAGTGGCTAACTAGCCGCAGTGGGGGGGCGGTGCAAGAGCAGAACGCCTCTTGACCCGCGCAAAGCAGACAGCATGCTTTTGCGGATGAACGATCAGACCGAAAAACCCAAGACGCCGGCCGAGATGGAGCGCATCAGACGGCAGGAGCGTGTGGCCGCGGCGCTGCGGGCCAATCTGCTGCGGCGCAAGGAACAGGCGCGGGCCCGTGCGGGTGAGCAGCAAGGTGCTCAGGATCAGGCTGTGGAGGCCGAGCCGGCTTCCCACTCCAAGCCCGCCTGAGGGATTGCACCTATGGGCCGCGATGGGGGCCTTGCCTGCCATGCGGTGCGGGCGCTGCGGTTCATTTTGTGCCGGGCGTTGCATGACGGGGGCGTGCTGCCTATCCTCTGATGAGGTTTGGGGGACGCCATGGGTCGCGAGTTCAGTCAGATTGCCCGCCGTTGCGAGCGCGCCGTGGTGGTTGCGTATCGCGAGCTGCGCGCCGTCGGCACCGCAGACATTCAGGCCTTCAATGCCTGCACCACGCTGTATCGCATCCATCACCCCGAGGCCTCGGTGAACGAGGCGCGGCGCCTGGTGGCGGAGTGGATCGATCATCACGTCGTGCGCAACGATCAGGGGCCAACACCTGGCTGCGAGTGCGACTGATCCTGGCGTGGGCGATGGCTGTGGCGTTCACCCTGGTGGCCGCCCCGGCCAGGTCTGCGCCGCCAGCCCCGATCGGTGCGTGGTGGACCGAGGACAAGGGCGGCGTCATCCGTATCTCCCCCTGTGGCGATGAGCTGTGCGGTCGGATCGTGGGCCAGGATGAGCCACGCACTGTGACAGGTGATGTGCCGCGCACGCCACAGGGCACGCCGCATTGCGGCCTGATGATCCTTCGCGTATCTGCTGCGGCCGACGGCCATTGGCGGGGCAGCATCACCGATCCGGATGACGGCACGGTCTGGCGCTGTGATCTCGTGGTGGACGGCCAGGGGGCGCTGCGGCTGCGTGGGTATGTGCTGACCCCGTTGTTCGGTGCCACCCAGGTCTGGCCGCCATTTGAGGGGCATCTCTCGCAGGCTTGCGACATTCTGCCGTAACCGGGTTTCTCGATGATCCATTTCTTTCCGCTGTTCGACAAAAATGCAGCGGACACCGCCTATGGCGAGGCGATCCGGGCGATTGGCGTCGAGCATCGGATTTTCGCCAACCGGGTGAATTTCGGCCACAACTCCCGTCTGGAGCTGATCTTCGTGGCCCTGCCGCGCCTGGCGGTGGTGGCGATGCGCTCGGCCTGGCGCTCGCTGGTGCAGGCCCAGCCGGCGCCGGATGTGGTGGTGGTGGTCTCGGATATCGAGGTGCTGATCTTCGCCTTTGCGAAGTTCGTCATGCGCAGGCGGACGCGGATCGTGCACAACACCTTCATCTACACCACGCGGCCCAACCGATGGGTGGAGGCGCTGCGGCGGCGCTATTATCGGTTTGTGCTGGGCCATGCGCAGATGGCGGTGGTGCATTCGCGGGTCGAGATCGCGCGCAACCGGAAACTGTTCCCGGGTCTTGCCACGGAATTCGTGTTCGTCCCGTACGGGCTCACGGTGGATATGCGCGACATCTACCGTGCCGAGCCGCGCAGGCCGGGGCAGTTTCCGGATTTGCCGCTGCTGGTGGCGGCCGGAAGGTCGGGGCGGGATTATGCGACGCTGTTCGCCGCCATGCAGGGGCTGGATGCCGAGTTGCTGGTGATCTGTGATTTCGAGGGCGCGGTGCCGCCGGTGCCGGAGGGGGCCAAGATCCGGGTGGCGCACAACATCTACAGCCACGAATTCTTCCGTGCGCTGCATGATGCCGATGTGGTGGTGCTGCCGCTGTCCAATCTGGAGATCTCGGCCGGTCAGACGGTGCTGATCCAGGCCAAGGCGCTGGGTTGTCCGCTTGTCGTGACTGACACGCCGACGAGCCGCGATTATGTGCAGGCGGATGTTGATGCGGTGACGGTGCCGCCCGGTGATCCGGAGGCGCTGCGGGCTGCGATCCGGGCGTTGCTGGCCGATCCTGCCCGGGCGAAGGCGCTGGGGGATGCGGCGGCTGCGAGTTTTGATCGCAATCACGGCACGCAGGGGTTTCTTACCCGCCTGGTGGAAGCGGTGACGAAGTAGAAGCCTCAGCTCGTGTCCCCTCAATGCAAATGCGGCTTCGGTAGGACATACCGAAGCCGCATTGCACGCGAACGAAAAAAGTTTTTTTGCTTCTTTTTGTTCACAAAAAGAAGACTCTTGCTTCCCTTACCTTACTCCATCCCCGCCATCAGCTCGATCGCCTGCACCAGCGCCGAATGATCCAGATCGGCGCCGCCCTGGGCGGTCACGGTGCTGAACATCTGCTGGGCGATGGCGGTGTTGGGCAGTGCCATGCCCATGTCGCGCGCGGCGCCGAGGGCGAGGTTGAGGTCTTTCTGGTGCAGTTTGATGCGAAAGCCCGGGGCGAAGGTGCGGTTGATCATCCGTTCCGCGTGCACTTCGAGGATGCGCGAATTGGCAAAGCCGCCCATCAGCGCGGTGCGCACCTTTGCCGGATCGGCGCCGGCCTTTTTGGCGAAGGTGAGGGCTTCGGCCACGGCCTGGATGTTGAGGGCGACGATGATCTGGTTGCAGACCTTGCAGACCTGGCCGGCGCCGGGTGCTTCGCCCACATGGGTGATGTTCTTACCCATCGCCTGGAACAGCGGCAGGGCGCGCTCGAAATCCGCGGTGGCGCCGCCGCACATGATGGTGAGCGCCGCGTTCTTGGCGCCGACCTCGCCGCCGGAGACCGGGGCGTCGACATAGCCGCAGCCGAGGGCTGCGATCCGGGCCGCGAAGCCCTGGGTGGCGGTGGGGGAGATGGAGCTCATGTCGATGACGAGCTTGCCGGCCGACAGGCCTGCGGCAACGCCACCGGCGCCGAACAGCACGTGTTCGACATCGGGTGTGTCCGGCACCATCAGGATGATGATGTCGGCGTGTTTTGCCACTGCCTCGGCGTTTGCCACCACGGTTGCGGCTTCACGGATGTCTGCCGTGAGCGAGCCGCGTTCGGGGACGAACAGCGTGTGGCCGGCGGCCTTGAGATGCAGCGCCATGGGGCGGCCCATGATGCCCAGGCCGATGAAACCGATATTCATGTCAACACCTTAAGGTCAGAAGGGAAGGGGATCAGACGCCGAATTCGGCGCGCCAGCCAAGGCCTGCCACGGTTTCGCCGGCCGGGCGGTATTCGCAGCCGACCCAGCCTTTGAAGCCCAGCCGGTCGATGGCGGCGAAGACGTTCTTCCAGCCGATCTCGCCGGTGCCGGGCTCGTTGCGGGCCGGCACATCGGCGATCTGCATATGGGCGATCACCGGCATCAGCGCTTCCATGCGCTTGATCAGGTCGCCTTGGGCGATCTGGCAGTGATAGACGTCGAACTGCAGGCCGACCTTGTCGCGTCCGATGGCCTCCACGATGGCGGCTCCCTGTTCCTGGGTGGCGAGGTGAAAGCCCGGCATGTCGCGCTGGTTGATCGGCTCCAGCAGGATCTTCACCCCGGCGGCATGGGCCTGTTCGGCGGCGTAGGCGATGTTGGTGGCGTAGATGGCGGCTTCCATCACCGGGTTGCCGGTCTTGGGGATGCCGGCCATGCAGTGCAGCTGTTTGCAGTTCAGAGCGGTGGCATACTCGAGCGCCTTCTTGATGCCGTCGCGGAATTCGCTCTGCCGGCCGGCGAGGCTTGCGGTGCCGCGCTCACCCGCGTTCCAGTCCCCGGGCGGGGCGTTGAACAGCACCTGGGTCAGGCCGTGATCGGCGAGGCGGGTTTTGATGTCGCTCGCCTTGAAATCGTAGGGGAAGAGGTATTCCACGCCGGTGAAGCCGGCCTTGGCGGCCGCCTCGAACCGGTCCAGGAAGCCATGCTCGTTGAACATCATCGACAGATTGGCGGCCAGACGTGGCATGTTATCGCTCCCTTTTTGCGGCGTGACCCTAGCCAAACCGGCCCGGCTTGACCAGGGGCGGTGTTTGGCGAGGTGGACAATCTGGCCGGCAGGCGCACAAGTTGCGGGGATTCGGAGGACGGTATGCGCGGCGAACGGATTTTGATGATGCTGCTGCTGGGCGGGATCGCCATCGGCTGCACGCTGGTGCTCTACCCGTTCTTCTCGGCTATTCTGTGGGCGGCGATCCTCACCTACACCACCTGGCCACTGTTTCAGTGGACCCGTGCGCGGCTGCATCTGGGGCCGCAGGGGGCGGCGCTGGCGATGGTGGGCGGGATTGCGGTGCTGGTGGTGCTGCCGCTTGCGCTGTCGGTGCCGAGCAGCACGGCCGATGTGGCCCAGCTGCGCCAGGACATTCAGGCGGTGTTCGACGCGGGCCTGCCGGAGCCGCCAGCCTGGCTGGATTCGATCCCACTGGTGGGGCCCACGATCGCGGACAAATGGGCGGGCTGGGCGGACGACATCAACAGCATGGTGACGTATTTCCACCCGTATTTCGGCCAGCTTGGCGAATTGCTGTTGTCTCTGCTGCTGGGTCTGGCCAATGGCGTGCTGCTGTTTCTGCTGGCCTTGCTGGTGGGGTTCTTCTTCTACGTCTCAGGCGAGCGTGTGGCGGGCATTGCCACCGCGCTGCTGCGCCGGATCGCGGGGGAGCAGGCGGACCGGCTGCTGAAGGTGACGGGGCTTACCATCCGCGGCGTGGTGTATGGCATTCTTGGCACCGCCATTGTGCAGGGACTGCTGACCGGGTTGGGATTGTGGGCGGCGGGTGTGCCGCGGCCGCTGCTGCTGGGGGTGATCGCCGGGGGGCTGTCCGTGCTGCCGATCGGGGCACCGGTGGTGTGGATTCCGGCGGGGCTGTGGCTGATGTCCAACGGCGCCACGCTGCGCGGGGCCTTGCTGCTGACCTATGGGCTGGTTGCGATCAGCGGCTCTGATTCGGTGATCCGCCCGTATTTCATCGCGCGCGGCGCCAAGCTGCCGTTTCTGCTGACCATGCTGGGCGTGCTGGGCGGGGCGCTGGCCTTCGGGTTGCTGGGCGTGTTCGTGGGGCCGGTTCTGCTGGGGGTGGGCTACACGCTGGTGATGGAATACGGCCAGACGCAGATCGGCCTGCAGGCGGTCGAGCCGGGCGGGAGCGATCTCACCGGCTGAGAGGCGAAATGTGGTGCGGGGCTTGCAAGGCCATTCACGTGAAGCAAGACTGCCCGCTTCGCAGCACATGCCTGGAGTCCGATGTTCGCCTTCATCCTCGCCCGTCTCCTGCAATCCGTCCCGGTGCTCCTGGCCGTGGCGTTCATCAGCTATGGCATGTTCGCCTTTGTGGGCGACCCGGTCACCGCCATGCTCGGCCAGGATTTCACGGCGGCCGAACGGCAGGCGATGATCCACCAGCTTGGGCTCGATCAGCCATTCTACCTGCAATATCTGCATTTTCTGTGGAATGTGCTGCACGGGGATTTTGGCCTGTCCTATCGGCTGGCCCGTCCGGTCGGTGAGCTGATCGCCGAGCGGCTGCCGGCGACGATGGAGCTGGCGGTGTCGGCCGCTGTGCTGTCCTTGCTGATCGGGGTGCCGCTTGGGGTGTTCACCGGCATCAACCGCAACTCCGCCCTGGCGCGCGGGTTGATGACGCTGTCGCTGATCGGCGTGTCGCTGCCGACCTTTCTGATCGGCATTCTGCTGATTTTGGTGTTCGCGGTGCTGCTGGGCTGGCTGCCGAGCTTCGGGCGCGGCGATGTGGTGCATTTTTCCCACTGGAGCACCGGGCTGCTGACCAGCAGCGGGCGGCGCGCGCTGATCCTGCCTGCGATCACGCTTGGCATGTTCCAGATGACGTTGATCCTGCGCCTGGTGCGCTCCGAGATGCTGGAGGTGATGCGCTCGGATCACATCAAGTTCGCCCGGGCGCGCGGCCTGTCCGAGCACGCGATCCATTTCCACCATGCGCTGTCCAACACGCTGATCCCGGTGATCACCATTGTGGGGCTGCAGCTGGGCATGCTGATCGCCTTCTCGATCGTGACGGAGACGGTGTTTCAGTGGCCGGGCATGGGGCTGTTGCTGGTGCAGTCCATCGGCGTTGCCGACATTCCGGTGATGTCGACCTATCTGCTGCTGATCGCGGTGGTGTTTGTGGTGATCAATCTGGTGGTCGATCTGTTGTATTTCGCCGTCGATCCGCGGCTGCGCAGCCAGGGGGGGCGCTAGCATGCTCAGGCGCTTTCTTGACAGCGACTTCGCCTATGCGTTCCGCCGCTCCCCGGTTGCGGTGATCTCGACGCTGGTGGTGGTTGTGGTGGTGCTGGCAGCACTGCTGGCGCCGTATCTGGCGCCGCACAACCCGTTCGATCTCGCCAGCCTGGATCTGATGGACAGTCTGAAGCCGCCGGTGTTCTCGGCGGATGGTGATAGCGCCTTCCCGCTCGGCACCGATGATCAGGGGCGCGATGTGCTGTCCACCATCATGTATGGCACGCGCATCAGCCTGGAGGTGGCGGTGCTGGCGATCGGGTTCTCGCTGGTGGTGGGTATCTCGATCGGTCTGCTGGCGGGCTATGCGGGCGGTGCGGTGGATGCGGTGCTGATGCGCATCGTGGATGTGCAGCTGACCTTTCCGGCCATTCTGATAGCACTTCTGGTGGATGGCGTGGTGCGGGCGCTGCTGCCGCGCGAGATGCAGGAGGCGCTTGAGATCGATGTGATCGTGTTTGCCATCGGCATCAGCCGTTGGCCGCAATTCGCCCGCACCGTGCGCGGCTCCACGCTGATCGAGCGCGGGCGCGACTATGTGATGGCGGCGCGGGTGATCGGCATCTCATCGGCGCGGATCATGATCAGCCATATCCTGCCCAATGTGCTGGGCCCGGTGCTGGTGATCGCGACGCTCAATCTGGGGCTTGCGATCCTGGATGAGGCGACGCTGAGCTTTCTTGGCGTGGGGCTGCCGCCGACCGAGCCGTCGCTTGGCACGCTGATCCGGATTGGTAACAACTTCCTGTTCTCCGGTGAGTGGTGGATCACCATCTTTCCGGGGCTGACGCTGGCGGCCATGGTGCTGTCGATCAATCTGCTGGGCGACTGGCTGCGCGATGCGCTGAATCCGAGGCTGCGCTGATGGCCCTGCTTGATGTCATCGACCTTGTGGTCGAATTCCCCACCCGCCGCGGCACGCTGCGCGCGCTGGATGGGATTTCCTTCTCCATCGAGCCGGGTGAGATCCTGGGTGTGGTGGGTGAATCGGGCGCCGGCAAATCGCTCACCGGGTCTGCGATCATCGGCCTGCTGGAGCCGCCGGGGCGGGTTGCCTCCGGGCAGATCCAGTTCGAGGGCAGCCGCATTGACCGGCTGAGCCCGGCGCAGATGCGCCCGATCCGCGGGCGGCAGATCGGTGCCATCTTCCAGGACCCGCTGACCACGCTTGATCCGCTGATGTCGGTGGGGCGGCAGCTGGTGGAGACGATGCAGACGCATCTGAAACTGTCGGACCGCGACGCCCGTGCCCGCGCCGTGCAATGGCTGGAGGAGGTCGGCATTCCGGCGGCGGCGGAGCGGGTGGAGGCCTATCCGCATCAATTCTCCGGCGGCATGCGCCAGCGCGTGGTGATCGCCCTCGCGCTGTGCGCCGAGCCGAAGCTGGTGATCGCCGATGAGCCGACGACGGCGCTGGATGTGTCGATCCAGTCGCAGATCATCTCGCTGCTCAAGCGGCTGACCGAGAGCCATGGCACATCGGTGATGCTGGTCACCCATGACATGGGGGTGATCGCCGAGACCTGTGACCGGGTGGCGGTGATGTATGCCGGGCGGATCGCCGAGATCGGGCCGGTGGCGGATGTGGTGCGCACGCCGAGCCACCCCTACACCGAAGGGCTGATGGGCTCGATCCCTTCGCTGGAGGCGCGGGTGGAGCGGTTGCGCCAGATTGACGGCGCCATGCCGCGGCTGGGCGCCATCCCGCAGGGCTGCGCGTTCAACCCGCGTTGCGGGCGCACCATCGCGCGCTGCTTCACCCACAGGCCGGATCTGATGCCGGCGGGTGCGACCCAGGCGGCGTGCTGGTTGGTTGGCGGAGGCGCGGCATGAGCCAGCAGCCACGCATCGTGTTCGAGGCCATCGAGGCCTCGCGCAGCTTCGACGTGTCCAAGGGGCCGTTGCAGCGTGTGCTGAGCGGGGAAGGGCGGCGCATTCTGCGCGCGGTGGATTCGGTGTCCTTCGGCATCTCCCATGCCAGCACGCTGTCGCTGGTGGGGGAATCGGGCTGCGGCAAATCCACCATGGCGCGGTTGGCGGTGGGGCTGTATCGCCCGACCGGCGGCGAGGTGCGCTTCGAGGGGCAGAACCTGTCCGCCGCCCGCGCGCAGCCGGCGCTGCGGCGCAAGATGAACATGATCTTCCAGGACCCCTACGCCTCGCTGAACCCGCGTTGGCGGGTGCGCGACATCGTGGCGGAGCCGATCCGGGCGTTCAAACTGCTGCAGGGGCCAAAGGACATCAACGACCGGGTGGGGCAGTTGCTGACCCAGGTCGGGCTTTCGGCCAAGGATGGCGAGAAATTCCCGCATGAGTTTTCAGGCGGCCAGCGCCAGCGCATCTCGATCGCGCGCGCCCTGTCCAGCGAGCCGGAATTCCTGGTGTGTGACGAGCCGACCTCGGCACTCGACGTGTCGGTGCAGGCGCAGATCCTCAATCTGATGCGCGATCTGCAGAACCGCTACGGGCTGACCTATCTGTTCATCAGCCACAATTTGGCGGTGGTGCGGCATATGTCGGACCGGCTGGGGGTGATGTATCTGGGGCGCATCGTGGAGCAGGGGCCGGCGGAGGCGATCTTCCGCACCCCGCGCCACCCCTATACGCGGCTGCTGCTGGAGGCGATTCCGGATATCTCATCGGTTGGGCGCAGACGCACCCCGGTGGGGGGCGAGGTGCCGAGCCCGATCGCGCCACCGCCTGGCTGCACCTTCCATCCGCGCTGCTCGCTGGCCAATGAGCGCTGCCGGACGGAAAAGCCGGAGCATACACGCAACGATGACGTGCTGGTGGCGTGCCATGCGGTGCAGGAGGGGCGGGCGGTTTAGGGGGAGAGGAAGAATCTTCTTTTTGTGAACAAAAAGAAGCAAAAAAACTTTTCTCTTAGGCCCGGTAATCCACCGCTATGACCACCATCCATGGGGTGCGGGGATCCAGGCTGGTGCCGTCCGGGGTTGCGATCCGGCCTGTGGCGTCGTGGGGCACGTGTTTCAGGGTGACGGTGTCGTCCACATTGCCGCCGATCACCGCCCAGCCCTGGTCGGTGTCCTCCACCACGATGTCGCAATGCGCGGTGTAGCTGCCGGCGGGCAGGTCCTGGAAGGCGAGAAGGCGGGCGGTGCCGCGGCCGGTGCAGATCAGATCGCCGGGTTGCGGCACGCTCTGCGCCGGGTCCAGCGCGCGCACCGCCCAGCCGCTGGTGCGGCCCTCGCTCATTTGCGCTGCGATGTCGATATAGGTGTGGTGCGCCGGCGAATAGGGGAACAGCCCGCCTGCGCCCGCGATGCGCATCACATAGCTGATGAAGGCGGCTGACCAGGCGTAATCGCCGTCGCGCGCGGGTGGGAACACCTTGCCCTGCGCATCGTGCTTGCCGGTCCAGGCGCGGGCGGGGTCGCCGGCATTGATGCCAAGCCACCAATATTCGCCCACGCGCTGCCACAGCCCGGGCTGACGTTCCGGCTTGGCCTCGCCGAGATCGGGGTGGGTGCCGGGCGGATCGTCATCCACCTGTTGGCCGAACAGCCGCCATTCGCGCTGGGCGATGGCGATGGCATCGGTGCGGGAGAACAGCTGGTAGGGCTGCCTTGCAAAGGGCGGCACATCGGCGTCGAAGGCGGGTGTCTGGGCGCGCTGGGGCGCGCAGGCGGCAAGCGTGCCGCAGAGCAGCAGCCCCGCCAGGCCCGCGCGCATCTCAGGCCGCCTTGCGTTCCGGGAACAGCGAGAGCAGGCCGGCCTCGCTTGCGGCACAGCGGCCGCGTTCGGTGATCAGCCCGGTGACCAGCCGCGCTGGCGTGACGTCGAAGGCCGGGTTGGCGGCGGCCGAGCCGGTCGGCACCACGCGCACGGTTGCGATGCTGCCATCGAGCGCGCGGCCGGTGATGGTGGTGACCTCGGTGGCGGAGCGCTCCTCGATCGGGATCTCGCGCACCCCGTCCGACACCGTCCAGTCGATGGTGGAGGAGGGTAGGCCGATCCAGAACGGCACGTTGTTGTCGAACGCGGCCAGCGCCTTGAGGTAGGTGCCGATCTTGTTGGCGACATCGCCGGTGCGGGTGACGCGGTCGGTGCCGACGATGACGATGTCGACCTGGCCGTGCTGCATCAGATGGCCGCCGGCATTGTCGGCGATGACGGTGTGCGGCACGCCGTGCTTGCCGAGCTCGAAGGCGGTCAGGAAGGCGCCCTGGTTGCGCGGGCGGGTCTCATCCACCCAGACATGCAGGTCGATCTTCTGCTCGAACGCCTTGTAGACCGGGGCAAGCGCGGTGCCCCAGTCGACGGTTGCCAGCCAGCCAGCGTTGCAATGGGTGAGGATGTTGACGCGGCCCTGCTTGCGGGCGGCGATGTCCGCGATCAGCTCGGCGCCATGGGTGCCGATCGCCTCGCATTGGGCGGCATCCTCATCGGCGATGCGGGCGGCTTCGGCATAGGCGGCGGCCACGCGGTCCTGCGGCTTGAGCGGGCGCAGCACGCCCAGCATGCGATCCAGCGCCCAGCGCAGATTGACCGCGGTGGGGCGGGTTTCATTGAGCAGCGTGGCGTCTCGCTCCATCGCTGAGCTGGTGGGGTCGGCGCGCAGGGCCAAAGCGAGGCCGTAGGCGGCAACCGCCCCGATCAGCGGTGCGCCGCGCACCTGCATGCTGCGGATGGCGTGGGCGGCATCGGCCAGGGTGGCCAGGCGCAGCAGATCGACCGACCAGGGCAGCCTGGTCTGGTCGAGGATGCGCACCGACCAGCCATCCTGCTGGTCCACCCACACGCTGCGATACGGGGTGCCGTCGATCTTCATGGTGTCGTTTCCTCAGAGTTGCTGCGTCAGATGCGCTGATGCAGCACGCAGACCAGGGTGAAGAGCCGCCGCGCGGTCTCGAAATCGATGTCGACCTTGCCGGCCAGCCGCTCGGTCATCAAGGCGGCACCCTCGTTGTGCAGGCCGCGCCTGCCCATGTCGATCGCCTGGATGCGCGCCTCGCGGCCTTCCTCGACCGCCTTGATGTGGCTTTCCACCAGCATCTGGTAGTCCTTGATCAGGCCGCGGAACGGTCCGAGCGCCAGGGCGATGGTGCGGATCGAGCCGGCCTGCGGGTCGGCGTGGCTTGCGATGTCGAACACCAGCCGGCCTTCATGGATGGACAAGGTCAGGCTGTACGGGCCATCCGCCACGCCGGTTGGGACGAAATGGTTTTCCGCCTGCAGATCGGCCACGGCCTGTGCCCGGTCCGCCTCCAGGATCGGCGACAGCCGGGTCAGCGCCTCTCCCACCAGGGCGACATGGGCCAGGCGTGCGGCCTGGTTGGTGGCTTTTTGTCCAGCAAGATGGGTGGTCTCAGGCATCCGGCCCCGCCTTGGACAGACCCAGGCGCAGCATCAGCCCGACTGTCGCGCCCTTGATCGGGCGCAGCAGGGCCAGGGCCAGGATGGCCGTCACCGGCAGCCAGATTGCGGCCTGCACCAGGTCGGAGGGTTCATAGGCGCGGTCGAGCAGGAACATGCCCGGCACCACGATGTGGCCGACGACGAAGATGGTGAAATAGGGTGGCGCGTCATCGGCCCGGATGCTGCCAAGCGGGGCGTTGCAGTCGGCACAGCTGTCCGCCACGCGCAGATAGCCGTTGAACAGCCTGGTCTTGCCGCAGGCCGGGCATTTGCAGGAGAGCCCGCGCAGCAGGGCGGGCAGCAGCTCCGGCAGGGGCCAGGCTGGTTTCAGTGGCGCACGGTTGGGCTGCCAGACGATGGTCGGCGATGCGAGGGGGGGCACCAGATCCATGGCTCAAGCCTTTCAGGTGATCCGTGCGCCAGCCGCGCGGGCGGTGATCACGGACACATATAGTCTGCCCAGTCTATCCGGTGCAGTGCAACATGAGGTGCGCGCGATGGCTCTGTCCCGTGCGAGATTAGCGCATGGCCGCGCGCAGGGGCAGGGGGCCGCGCGGATCAGTCGGCCGCCTGCACCTTGTCCTGATCGTCAGCACGGGTGAGCACGGGCTGTGCCTGTTGATCGGCCTGCTTCGACCAGACCGGCGGCTCCACGGCGCCCACCTGTGCGGTGATGCGGCCATAGGTTTCGGGCCTGCGATGCGCGTCGAAATCGAACACGGTGGAGCGGCCGAACTGCACCTGCTCCAGATTGCAGTCCGCCGTGATCAGCTCGTCCTCGCAGCTTGTGGCCTGGGCGATGATCTCGCCTTGCGGGTTGACGATGATCGAGGCGCCGATCATCTCGCAGCCATCCTCCACGCCCGCCTTGGCGGTGGCAACGGCGAAGGTGGCGTTCTGATAGGCGCCGGACTGGATGGACATGTGGCTGTGCTGCACGCGCAGATGCACCGCCTCATAGCCGCGGTTGGAGGTGTTCATCGCGGGCGTGTTGTAGCCCAGCATCACCAGCTCCACGCCCTGCAGCCCCAGCACGCGCCAGGCTTCCGGCCAGCGCCGGTCGTTGCAGATCATCATGCCCATGTTGATGCCGTTGAGCCCGCCCATCGGCGCGCGGATCACCGGAAAGCCGAGATTGCCGACCTCGAAATAGCGCTTCTCCAGATGCTGCACACAGCGCCGCTCGTCATATTCGGCGTGACCGGGCAGGTGCACCTTGCGGTATTTCAGCACGATCTCGCCCTGGCCGTTCACCAATATGGCGGTGTTGAAGCGCCGCGTGCGCACCACGCCGGTCTCGTCCGCCACCTGGCACAGCTCGGCATAGCCGAGGTGAAAGCCGATGCCGTATTTGCGGGCGGCATCGAACAAAGGCTGTGTCTCGGGCGAGGGCATCGCGGCCTCGAACCAGGGATCGGCCTCGGCCACGTCCTCGCGGTAATGGCGGGGGAAGAAGGTGGTCAGCGCCAGTTCGGGAAACACCACCAGCTCCACGCCGCGCAGCCTCGCGCGTTCCAGCAGGCGCAGCATGCGGGCGACGGCATGGGCGCGGGTGTCCTTCAGTTGCAGCGGTCCCATCTGGGCGGCGGCGACGGTGATGATGCGCGGCATGGTCCTGTCTTGCGGTCGTTTCTGCCCGAATTGAGCCTTGCCATGGCCGATATTGCAATGGGCGTGCATGCGAGGCGGGAAGTGGCCTGGCCGGATGCCAAGATTTCACTTTCGTCGCAGTTGCAATCTGATACATGCCAGTGCGCAACATTTCGCTTCTGCGCCATGGCCTGGATGATCATCCGGCCTTGCGTGGCGTGTGCCGGAACAAGAGGTCGCGTGTCTCAGCAACAGCATGTCAGCAGCGAATATCGGCCGGACATTGACGGGCTCCGCGCGGTGGCGGTGTCGTTGGTGGTGCTGTTTCACGCAAGCCCGCGCCTGATGCAGGGAGGCTTCGTCGGTGTGGACGTGTTTTTCGTCATCTCCGGCTATCTGATCACCGGCATTCTGCGCCGGGAGATGGGGGAGCGGCATTTCAGCGTGCGGGGCTTTTATGCAAGACGCATCCGCAGGCTGGCGCCCGCCCTGGCCCTTGTGTTGGCGGCGACGTTGCTGGCCGGATTTTTGTGGCTGATCCCCGCCCAGTTGCTGCTGGTGGGCAAGTTCACCTGGGGCGGTGTGTTGTTCTGGGACAACATGCTGGCGGCGCGGGATTCCGGCTATTTCGGGCATGCCGCCGTGGAGAACCCGCTGCTGCATCTGTGGTCGCTGGGGGTGGAGGAGCAGTTCTATCTGGTCTGGCCGATCCTGCTGATGGTGGCATTGCGATCGGGCCGGGCTGGCATTGCTGTGTGTTTTGCGCTGGCCCTGGCCAGTCTGGCGGCTTCCATTGTGGTGCAGGGGCAGTCCTGGGGCTTCTATGCGCCCATGCTGCGGTTCTGGGAGCTGGCAGCGGGGGCCGCCCTGGTGTTGGCGCCGGATCTGATGCCGGCCTTGCCCGCAGGACCGGCGCTTTCATGTCCGGCTGGCATCCGGCTGCGGGCGCGTGACATTGCGGGGGTGGCCGGGCTGTGCCTGATCGTCTTTGCCGCAACCCGGCTGCACGCCAGCGATCGCTATCCCGGATGGCGGGCCTTGCTGCCTGTCGGTGGCGCTGTTCTGGTGATAGCCGCGGGCGCTGGCGCGATCGCCAACCGGTGGGTTTTGGCGCACAGGCTGCCGGTGTGGCTTGGGCGGATCAGCTTTCCGCTCTATCTCTGGCATTGGCCGCTGCTGGTGAGTGCCAATCTGGTGACCGGGGAATGGCCTTCGCCTGGTTTTGCCTTGGCGCTGGTTGGCCTGTCTGTGGTGTTGGCGGCACTCACCTTCCATGGCGTTGAACGGCCGATGCGGCGGCTGGCCGACTGGCGGCCGCGTCCGGTGATTGCAGGGCTGGTCTGTGCGATGCTGGTGCTGGCCCTGGCCGGGCGGTGGGTGGAGCAGGGCGGCGGGCTGCCGGGCCGCTATCCGCCGCAGCTGCAATGGCTGGCGCAGATCGCCAACCCCTATCAGGAATTCGACTATCCCGGTGTTGTGCGCGGCCCGCTCTGCTTTGAGCAATCGCCGATGCATCTGGTGCAGACCGCGCCCAATTCCTGCGTGGAGCAGCGCGGCCACACCATGGTGCTGCTGGGGGACAGTTTTGCCGCCACCTTGTATCACGGGCTGCATGCGGCCACGGCCGATCTGGATCTGGGCATCGCTCAGCTCACCGCGGGCAATGCGCCGCCGTTTCTGGTGCCGGGGCGGCGCATTGGCGAGGATCGGGACCTGGAGGCGTTCAACCGGGAACGCCTGCAGGCGATCGGCGCGCTGCAGCCGGATATCGTGCTGCTGCATTGGCTGATCACGGCGCTGAACACCGATGCCGAGCCCGCCACCCAGATTGCCCGGGTGCGGGAATTCGCCGAGCAGGTGCGGGCGGTGTCGCCCGGAACATCGGTGGTGGTGCTGGGACCCGGGCCGTTGTGGAAGGGGTCTCTGCTGGCCAATCTGCTGCGCCACGGGATGGGGCCGTTTGCCAGCTCCGGCCTGGCGGGGCGGATGAGCACCGGGCTGGAGGACAGTTCGGCCCGCTATGATGCGGCCTTCGCCGCCGGATTTCCGCCGCTTGGGATCGGCTATATCTCGGCCCTGGCGGAGATGTGCAACGCGCAGGGCTGTGTGGCCTGGGTGGGGCCGGGCGAGCGCGATATCGCCAATCTTGATTCCGGGCATCTGACCTATGCCGGCTCGCGCTATCTGGGCGAGCGCATCGCACCGCATCTACGCGCCCTGCTGCAGGAGCGCGCGCGGGGCGGGCAGAAGGCGGAGCTGGTCAGCCAAACACCGACAGCAACTCCCTGACCTGGTCGGGGCTCAGCGTGCGCAGATTCTGGCCGCGCAGCAGCAGGAACAGCCTGGCCGATTCCTCCAGCTCTTCGGCGGCGTAGACGGCATCGGTGAGAGACGCGCCGCTGACCACCGGGCCGTGATTGGCCAGCAGCAGGGCGCGGGTGCCCAGGGCTGCGTCGTGGATCGCGGGCTCCATCGCGGCATCGCCTGGCCGGTAATACGGCACCACCGGCAGCGTGCCGCCCACGCGCATCACGAAATAGGGGGTGAGCGGCGGGATCGGGCAGGCCGGGTCGACATCGGCGAGACACGACACCGCGGTGGCGTAGGTGGAGTGCAGATGCACCACCGCGCCGGCCTCCGCGCGGGCGCGGTAGACTGCGCGGTGCATGAACACCTCCTTGGAGGGTTTGTCGCCGCCGATATGGCGAAACTCCGAATCCAGCTGGGAGATGCGCGCGGGGTCGAGCCGGCCGAGGCAGGAATTGGTCGGTGTCATCAGATAGCCGCCATCCTCCAGCCTGGCGCTGATATTGCCGGCACTGCCCACCGCGTGGCCGCGGGCGAACAGCGAGGCGGCCAGCTCGGACATTGACTGGCGCAGATCGGCCTCGTTCATTTCGCGGCGTCCAGCGCGAAGGCGTTGGTGAAGAAATCCGGCGCGCCGAAATTGCCGCTTTTCAGCGCCAGCTTCAGCTGCGGGCCGGATCCCTCGGCGAGCGTCCACGGCACGCCGGGGTCGATCTCGGTGCCGATGCGCAGAAGCTGCACGCCCAGGCGCTGCACGATGGCGCCCGAGGTCTCGCCGCCTGCCACCACCATGCGCCGCACCCCGCGCGCCACCAGGCCTTCGGCGATCAGCGCCAGGCTGTGCTCGACCAGGGCACCTGCCTCGTCCCGCCCCAGCCTGTCCTGCAGGGCCGCCACCTTGTCCGGCGGGGCGGAGGCTGCGATCAGCACGGGTGTGTTGCCCAGCTGGGTGGCCGCCCAATCCAGCGCCTGGGCGGCCAGGATCTGTGCATCCGGTGTGGCGAGCGCATCCAGCTCCAGCGTGGGCAGATGCTGGCGGGCCTTGCCGATCTGGAACAAGGTGGCGCGTGAGCAGGAGCCGGCGAGCACGGCGGCGTGGCCGCCGATCTCGGGCAGCAGGCCGGGATCGGCCTCGCTTTGCAGCAGGCCGGCTTTGCGGAAATTCTCCGGCAGGCCGATGGCAACGCCGGAGCCGCCGGTGATCAGCGCGTGATGGGCGGCGGCCTCGCCGATGGCGAACAGATCCTCGTTGCTGACCGCATCGACGATGGCGTAGCGCCGCCCCTGCTCCTTCAGCTGGGTCATGGCGGAGCGGATCGCCTCCGCCCCGCGCGACACGCTGGCATAGGGCACCAGCCCCACCGTGGCATCGGTCTGGCGCGACAGGACGCGCACCAGATTGGCGTCCTTCATCGGGGTCAGCGGGTGGCTCTCCATCCCGCTTTCGTTGAGCAGAACCTGACCGACGAAGAGATGGCCCTGGTAGACGCTGCGACCGTTGGCGGGGAAGGCGGGGCAGGCGAGCGCGAAGCCGGCATCGAGCGCGTCCACCAGCGCATCGGCGACCGGGCCGATATTGCCGGCCTCGGTGCTGTCGAAGGTCGAGCAGTATTTGAAGAAGAACTGCCGGCAGCCGGCCTGGCGCAGCCACGCGAGGGCGGTCAGACTGTCCCGCACCGCCTCGCCCACCGGGGCGGTGCGGGATTTCAGGGCCACGATGATGGCATCGGCGTCTGGAAGATGGGTGCCGGGCTGCGGCACGCCGATCAGCTGGACCGTGCGCATGCCCTGGCGCACCAGCATGGAGGCGAGGTCGGTGGCGCCGGTGAAATCGTCGGCGATGGCTCCGAGCAGGGGCATGGGGACGTCCTTCGGTTTTTGAGGCAGGGTCTGCTATTTCTGCAAAAAGGGAAGCAACAAATCGTCTTTTGGGTCAGGCGAGTGTTGTTGCCAGGCGTGCTGCCTGTTCCGGCCAGAACGGCAGGGTGCGGCCCTTGTCCCAGGCGTGCTGGGCCATGTCCTGGCGCAGGCGCTTGTCGAAGATCATCCGGCGCAGCGATTTGGAGAGCTGCGCCACGTCATCCACCGGGCAGACCGCGCCGCACTCCGGCGTCACCAGATCGCCGGCGGCACCCCCTTTGCAGACCGCGACCGGCAGGCCGTGGCGCAGGGCTTCGGCGATGACCATGCCGAAGCCTTCATAGCGTGTGGCCAGGGCGAAGAGATCCGCCGCGTCCCACAGATCGGCCAAGGGCTGGCCCACCGTCTCGCCCTGGAGGGTGACGCGATCGGCGATGCCGAGTTCGGCCGGCAAGGCGCGCAGCATGGCGGCGCACTCCGGGTCAATTCTGGCGGTGCCGGCGATGGTGAGGCGCCAATCGAGATCGAAGAGCAACGCGAGGGCGCGCAGCAGGATGTCATGCCCCTTGCGCGGGATCAGCGAGCCGATCGACAGGATCTGCACCGGGCCGCTCAGGCTGCCGCGGCTGCGCGGCGCGTCATCCGTGCCGGGGAGGATGGTGGTGATCCGGGCCGCTTGCACCGCGAAATCGGTTGCGAGTGTTTCGGCGGTGGCCGGGCTGGTGACCACCACGCGCGCCATGCGCGGCATCACGCGGCGCTCGAATTCCAGCAGTGCTGCTGCGGTTTCGGACGAAAGGCCGGGCTCGAGCCCGGTTGGGTGATGGTTGAGCACCACGGCCTGGCGCAGTGTCGGATGGTCCAGCAACCTGTCGAACGCCATCAGGGCGATGTTGTCGATCACCGCGATGCTGTCATCCGACAGCGTTGCGAGCGCCGTCTGTGCCGAGTGGCGGGCGGTGTCATCGGCGAGGGGCAGCTGGCCTGCGATGCCGATGATCTGCACATCATGGCCGAGGGTGCGCAGTTCCTGCGCCATGCGATGGTTGTAGACCATGCCGCCGGTCAGCAGGTCGAGCGGTTCGGGCAGCAGGAAGGCAATGCGCATGTACAATCTCCGCCGGATCGGCGACGTTGTTGCGCCACGCCGGTCCGCGCGCAAGGTCAGACGCGCTGAGACATCGCAATCGCCGGCATGCGCTTGGGGCTGATGGCGCGGCCGCTGCTTCCATAGGGGCCGGCCTCGTTCATCGCCTTTGGCACGGCACCTGCGATGATCGCGAGCAGGCGCTTCTGTGCCGCCATCGCGCGTTCGAGCAGGCGCTTGTTGTCGGCAGACAGGCTGCGCAGCGCCTCAAGCTGGGCTTTGGCGATTGCGGGCGGGGAGGGTGTGCTTGCCAGGGCGGTGGTGAGCGCTTCGGTTGCGGCCAGTTTGCGCGGCACCAGAGAGGTGGCGGTGGGGATGTCCAGCCGGTCCAGCGCTGCGTTCTCGTCTTGCAGCACGGCGCAGATCTCGGCGATCAGCCTGGGCAGATCGGGCGGGGATGATGGGGTCATGGTCTTTCCTCGGCGGCTTTTTCCTGCAGCAGCAGCATCTGGCGATAGACCGGCACGGCGAGGCCGAGCCCGCCATTCTGGGCGATGTGTTTGGCGATCTCCTGCGTCATCATCGGGCGCCAGGTTTCCTCGCCGGCGCCGCCGCCGAAGCCCTTCTCGGCCAAAGGCACGGTCTCGAACATCGGGCTGAGCAGTTGGCCAAGCGCCATCGCCTCGAATTCCTGCGCGGCCTTCCAGGTGCGCGCGATCCTGGGGTCCGACAATTCGGAGGGGGAAGGGGGTGAGGCGGGTTGGATGATGGCGCCCGTCATCGCACCACCAGTTCGGCCTGCAGGGCGCCGGCCGCCTTGATGGATTGCAGGATGGTGATCATGTCCCGCGGGCCGACGCCGAGGGAATTCAGGCTTGCCACCAGGTCGCGCAGCGTGACGTTGCCGGAGAGCACGCCCAGTTTCTTGTCCCCGCCATCATCCACCTGCACGCTGGTGCGCGGAACCGTGGTGGTGGTGCCGTTGGAGAGCGGGCCGGGCTGGCTCACCTGCGGGGTTTCGGTGACACGGATGGTGAGGTTGCCCTGGGCGATCGCCACCGTGCTGACCCGCACATTGGCGCCCATCACGATGGTGCCGCTGGCCTCATCGATCACCACCACCGCCGCATTGTCCGGCTCGACGCGCAGATCCTCAACCCGGGCCAGTGCCTCCACCACATCCTGGCCTGCGAGATCGAGGGCGATGGTGCGCGGGTCCAGCGCGCGGGCCACGGCACGGCCGCCAAAGGCGCGGTTGATCGCGGCCTCCATCCGGCGGGCGGTGTTGAGGTCGGGGTTGCGCAGGCCGAGGCGCAGTGCCTCGCTGCTGGCGAGTCTGAAGCCCACCTCCTTCTCCACCGTGGCGCCGTTGGCGATGCGCCCCGCGGTCGGCACGCCGCGGGTGACGGATTGGGCGGCGCCGCCGGCTGCGATCGCACCGGTGGCCAGGGCGCCCTGCGCCACCGCATACACATCGCCATCCGCCGCCAGCAGGGGGGTGACCAGCAATGTGCCGCCGGTGAGGTTGCTCGCATCCCCCAGGGCCGACACCGCCACATCGATCCGGCTGCCGGTGCGGGCGAAGGCCGGCAGATTGGCTGTGACCATCACGGCTGCGACGTTCTTGGTTTTGAGCTTGGATTCCTGGTCCCGGGTGTTGACGCCGAGCCGCTCCAGCATGCCGACCAGCGACTCGCGGGTGAACACGGCGGAATCGAGCTTGTCTCCGGTGCCGTTCAGCCCGACCACCAGACCGTAGCCGACCAGCTGATTCTCCCGGATGCCTTCCACATCCGCGATGTCCTTGATGCGGACCTGGGCGTTCACCGGCGGCGTGGCGGCCAGCAGCAGCCAGGCCAGGGATAGCCAGGCTGGCGCTGTGATCCTCATCAATCGTTTAGAATTCTGCTTCATGGTTGCTGTGCTGCGATCCTTCAGCGTGGTCGATGCAGGCCACCGCAGTCTGACCGCAGAAGGTTACCAGCAGGAAAACGCGGCCCGGTTTGCCGCGCCAGGCAGGAGAATGGGGAATGAGCATCACCCCGGTTGGCGGACGCGGCTTTGACCCGGCCCCGCGCGGCGTGAAACGCACTGGGGGATCGTCCGGCTTTTCACTGGCGGAAACACCTGGGGAAGCCGGGGCCGCCACCGAATCGGGCGTGCCTGGCGGCGTGCTGGCGCTGGATGCGTTGCTCACCCTGCAGGAGGTGGAGCCGCCACCTTCCCGAACGCCGCAGGAGCGCAACCGCCAGGCGCATCGCCGGGCCGGCCGGCTGCTGGACGGGTTGCGCCGGCTGCAGCTGATCTTTCTGGGTGATCCGGCCGAGAACCTCACCATCGGTGAACTGGGCCGCCTATCGGCGGAGGCCGGGGAGGCGGGGCGCCAGGCGGCCGATCCGGGTTTGCGCGAGGTGGTGGCGGAGATCGAGCTGGTGGCGGAGCGCCATCTGGCGCGGCTTCGGGCCGATGCCGCAGGGCTGATCAGTGGCGGCATTCCACCCGGCTGACGGATTTGGTGTGAAATCAGCGTATCGCTTTTGCAACACCCCCCTTGGCGGGTCGTGGGTCGATGGTTATAAGCCGCCGACAAGATGCGGCCGGGGGTGCGGCCCGCCCTGTGTTTGCCAGCCTCGTGCTGGTGAAAAGTGTGGAACCTGCCCGTGGTCTGCCCGCAAATTTGCAGGATTGCCACACCATGATGGTTACACTGCCGCCGGACTACAGACCCTCCGATACCGAGGAATTCATGAATCCGCTTCAGGTGGAGTATTTCCGCCAGAAGCTGCTGCGCTGGCGCGCCGATCTGCTGCGCGAGGCGGATGGCACGCTGGCGAGCCTTGGCGAAGGCGGCATTCATGAGGCCGACATCACCGACCGCGCCAGTGTGGAGACCGATCGTGCACTGGAACTGCGCACCCGGGACCGGGCGCGCAAGCTGATCTCCAAGATCGACCAGGCGCTGATCCGCATCGAGGCCGGCACCTACGGGTTCTGCGAGGAGACCGATGAGCCGATCGGCCTGAAGCGGCTGGAGGCCCGGCCGATCGCGACCCTGTCGATCGAGGCGCAGGAGCGCCACGAGAAGATGGAACGCGTCCACCGCGACGATTGACGCGACGGACGCAGCCCGCGCCCGTCAGAACGGTGCGAGGATGTCCACGATCTGCTGACCCCAGCGCGCCGATTGCAGATCGGTGAGCTGGCCGCGGCCGCCATAGGCGATGCGGGCTTCGGCCATGCGGTCATGGGTGACGGTGTTGTCACTGGCGATGTCCTGCGGGCGCACCACGCCGGTGACCAGCAGCTGGCGCAGCTCGCTGTTGACCAGCATCTCCTGGCGCGCCGCCACCACCAGATTGCCGTTCGGCAACACCTGGGTGACCACGCCGGCGAGGCGCAGCGTGACCGTGTCGGCGCGTTTGATCTCACCTGTGCCGGTGTTGTTGTTGCTGCTGCTGGTGGACACCAGGCTGGCCGCGCTGGCGCCGGCCATCATGCTTGGGATCACCTTCTCAAAGCCGAACATGTTGGGCAGGCCCATCGATTCGCCGGCGGAGCGCGTGGCGGTGGTGCCGTTCTTCACATCCGCATTGTCGGTGACATTGACCAGCACCGTCAGCAGATCGCCCACCTGGGCCGCGCGCTGATCCTTGAAGAAGGCGCGGCTGCCGTTGCGCCACAGCGTGCCGGCCTGCGGGGTGGCGGTCTGCAGGGCCGGCATCGGCATCGACATCGGCTGGTAGTTGGCTTCCTTGGTGGGGTCCGCGCTTGGGCTCATCTTGGGCGGGCCGCCCACCTCGGACAGGCGGGTCAACGCGCCGCAGCCGGAGAGCAGCAGCGGCAGCAGCATCAGGCCGTGCAGGGCTTTTTGGGTCATGCGCGATCTCCTCAACGCTGCGACAGCAACACGCCGGACGTGCCGCGCACCGCACGGCGCAGGGCGGCGCCGGGGATCACCTGCACACGGTCCGGACCGACCACCCGCGCTTCCACCACCGCGCCGGAGGCGGGGTTGAGCACGCCGATCCGATCGCCCAGCCCGCCTGGCTCGATGGCCTCGCCGGAGGCCGAGACGGCGATGCCCGGTGAGTTCATCTGGATCTGCACCTGGGCCCCCTTCTGGACCAGCATTGGCTGTCCCAGCTCGGATTGCGCGAGCATCTGTCCCGCCTGCAGCGGATGCGCGAGCGCATGGCCGAGCGCCTGCGACAGCGCATGCACCGCATCGCCGTGCAGACTGCTTTCCGGCACGCGCTGCAGCGCCACATCCTGCGCGGTGAGCACGAGGCCGGGCAGCAGCCGGTGGGTGGCCACCACCACCTCGCTCATCTGCTGCACCCGCCCGGACAGGCGCAGGCGTTGCAGCGGCTCATCCGGTGCGGCCAAGGACAGCTCCGCCGTCAGCCGGCCGGTGCCGGGCTCGATGTTCAGCTGCTCCACCGAGATGTCCGGCGTGGCATCCGGTGACACCAGCGGGGTGGTGTAGCTGGCGAGCTCCAGCGCGGCATCGGGGCCGATGCCGGCCTCCTGCAAGGCCGCGCGCAGGCTGGCCAGCAGCGCCTCCCGCGGGACCGCGCGGCCGGGGCGGTCGATCACCACGCGCTGGGTTTGCGAGGTGGCGCGCCAGGAAACGCCGAACTGGCGCGCGATGGCGGCGGCCTGGGCGGCCTCCACCACGATGCGCCCGCCCGGGGCGGGACCCGGGCCGAGCACGATGTCCGCAGCCGGGCCGGCATCGTCGAACAGATCGGAGATTTTCACGTTGGCGCCGTGCAGCGCGGTTGAGCCGCGCAAAGTTGCCGCCTGCGGCGGGGTGCGGCCCGGGGCCACGCACAAAGCTGCCAGCAGGAGCAGAAAGGAGCGCGAATTGGCTTTCATCGTTTTCATTCCTCTCAACGCAGGTTGGACAGGGTGGAGAGCATCTCGTTGGATGCGGTGATGACCTTGGAGTTCATCTCGTAGGCGCGCTGGGCGGTGATCAGATCGGTGATCTCGGTGACCACGTTGACGTTCGACGTTTCGGTGAAGCCCTGCATGGTGGTGCCGAACCCCACCGCCCCGGGATTGCCGGTGACCGCGTTGCCGGAGGCGGCGGTGGCGAGGAACAGATTGCTGCCCTGCGCCTCCAGCCCTGATTCGTTGGGGAACACCGCAAGCTGCAGCGTGCCGAGAAGCGTGGGCGCCGGCTGGCCCTGGATGGTGGCCTGCACCTCGCCGCTGGAATCGATGGTGACCGCGGTGGCGTTGGAGGGCACGGTGATGCCGGGCTGCACCACATAGCCATCGGCGGTGACGATCTCGCCGGTGGGGGACAGGCTGAACGTGCCATCCCGGGTGTAGGCGGTGTCGCCGGAGGGCAGGGTGACCTGGAAATAGCCGTTGCCTTGAATTGCGATGTCGAGGCTGTTGGAGGTCTGCGCCAGATTGCCCTGCTCGTTGATGCGGTAGATGGCGGCGGTTTTCACGCCAAGCCCGACCTGGGCGCCGGCCGGCACGATGGTGCCGGTGTCGGACGAGTTGGAGCCGACCCTGCGCAGATTCTGGTAGATCAGGTCCTGGAACTCGGCCCGCCTGCGCTTGAAGCCGGTGGTGGTCATGTTGGCGATGTTGTTGGAGATCACCTCCACGTTGGTCTGCTGGGCCTGCATGCCGGTGCCGGCGATGTCGAGTGCGCGCATGATGGTGGCCTTTGCGTCTGGATCAGTTGCGCTGGGTGATCTTGTCGATCGCCGATTGCTGGCGGTCAGATTCGGCGGTGATCATCTGGCTGGTCATTTCGAAGTTGCGCTGGCCGCGCATCATGTCGACCATCTCCAGGATCGGCTGCACGTTGCTCTGCTCCAGCATGCCCTGGCTGATCTGCGGGGTTGCCACCTGGCTGGTCGGGCTGGTGGCGGCGAACAGGCGGTTGCCCTCGGCGGACAGCGTGTTGGGGTCGGAGGGTGCGACCACGCCGATCTTGCCGATCTGGCCGTTCTGGCTGGAGATCACGCCATCCGACGACACGCTGATCGCCACATCGGCGGTGGAGAGCTGGATGGGCCGGCCTGCGGTGTCGAGCAGCTTGTTGCCCGCGCTGTCCACCACCGATCCATCGGGCGCGCGTTCGAAATGCCCGGCGCGGGTGAGCCTGGGGCCCTGCGGGGTCATCAGGGTGAAGAAGCCCTGCGCTGCGCCGAGCGCCAGATCGAGCGGGTTGGCGGTGGCGGTCATCGGGCCGGGTTGCAGGTCGCGATAGGTGGCGCGGTCCTGGGTGTAGGCGAGCAGGCGGCCGCCGGGGGGCAGGGCCGTGCTGTCCGCGGTTGCGGGCTCGCGCACCAGCCAGTCGCTGAACTGCATGCGTTCGGCGCGATAGCCGGGCGTGCTGGCATTGGCGAGGTTGTTGGCTGACACATCCATGGCGCGCTGGCGGGCGACCAGCTGCGACAGGGCGATGGTGGTGGTGTTCTCCATGGCGGTCTCTCCTGGGCGGATTTCATCCGCGGTGCGATGCGCTTGGGATGGCAACCGCTGTGCCAGGATGAAGAGCGTTCAGAATCAGGCGTTTGGCGTGAGTTTGCCGGGCGGGCGGCAGAAATTGCCGGTTGGTGCGAAGCGCCGCACCGGCAAAATTCGCCGGGTCACGCCGCATGCCGCAAGGCTTCCTTAACCACTCGCCGTCATCATCGCGCTGTGCCCGGACGGTGGGGTTCGGGGCGATCGGTCTGGAAGGATTGGCATGTTGCGGGGGCACAGCAGATGAGCAGCGCTGCCGGCACAGCCCTGCCCGATGCGGCGGGGGGCGATGCTTCGCCCAAAAAGAGCAAGAAGAAGCTGATTCTGCTTGCGATTCCGCTGCTGCTGGTGGCGGTGCTGGCCGGGCTGTGGTTCTCGGGGGTGCTGCCATCGCTGCTTGGGATGGACAAGCATGCGGAGGCGGAGAAGCCGGCCAAGCCGGGTGATCTGCCGGCGGACAGCCAGGCCCATGTGGCGCCGACCTTCCTCGATCTGCCGGATCTGGTGGCCAATCTGAACGTGGGCCAGCGGCGCAGCGCGTTCATCAAGCTGAAGGCCAAGCTGGAACTGGCCAAGCCGGAGGATGTGGCGGCCGTGACCGCCGCCATGCCGCGGCTGCAGGACATGTTCACGACCTATCTGCGTGAGATGCGGCCCGAGGAGCTGCGCGGCTCCGCCGGCACGTATCGCCTGCGTGAGGAGCTGATCGCGCGCGCCAACATCGCAGTACAGCCAGCGCGCGTGGTGGATGTGCTGTTTGTTGAGATGTTGGTGCAATGAGCGGGGCATCCAGCGCGGCCCCGGAGATGGTGCCTGATCCGGCGTCCGATCCGATGTCGGAGGAAGCCATGGCGGCGGCCTGGGCGGGTGCTGCGGAGGGGGCGGAGGATGGTCTGGCGGTGCAGCCGGCACGGGTGCTGAACCAGGCTGAGATCGATTCGCTGCTGGGTTTCGATGCGCAGACTCCAGATGGTGAGGCCCGCACCGGCATGCAGCGCATCATCAGCTCCGGCCTGGTCTCGTATGAGCGCCTGCCGATGCTGGAGATCGTGTTCGATCGGCTGGTGCGCATCATGTCCACCTCGCTGCGCAACTTCACCTCGGACAATGTGGAGGTGGGGATCGACAACATCGTCTCGCTGCGGTTCGGCGATTATTTGAATTCGATCCCGCTGCCGGCCATGCTTGCGGTGTTCAAGGCGGAGGAGTGGGACAATTACGGGCTGATGGTGGTGGATAGCGCCATGATCTACTCGATCGTGGATGTGCTGCTGGGCGGGCGGCGCGGCACGGCGGCGATGCGGATTGAGGGGCGGCCCTACACCACGATCGAGCGCACGCTGGTTGAACGGCTGATCCACGTGGTGCTGGCGGATCTCTCCGCCAGTTTCGACCCGCTCTGTCCGGTTTCGTTCCGCTTTGAGCGGCTGGAGGTGAACCCACGTTTTGCCACCATCTCGCGCCTGTCCAACGCGGCCGTGCTGGCGCGGCTGCGCATCGACATGGAGGATCGCGGCGGCAGGCTGGAGCTGATGCTGCCCTATGCCACGCTGGAGCCGGTGCGGGAGCTGCTGTTGCAGCAATTCATGGGCGAGAAGTTTGGCCGTGATTCGATCTGGGAGACCCATCTCGCCGAAGAGTTGTGGAACACCGATGTCGATCTGGAGGTGGTGCTTGATGAGCAGGTGATGCGCCTGTCGGACGTGATGCGGTTGCAGCCGGGCAGTCGCATCACGCTTGGCGCACAGCCCAATGCCAGCGTGTTGCTGCGCTGCGGCGGCACGGTGTTGTTCGAAGGCAAGGTCGGGCGGCGCAAGGGGAAGGTGGCGGTCCGCATCGAGAACCCGGTGCAACGCCTGACGCAGGGGTTGTGACGATGGAGCAGGTCCTTGATCTGGCGCTCATCGTGCTGCTGGTGGCCACGCTGTTTCACGCCTTGCGGCTGGAGCGCGCCTTGGGCGTTCTCAAACGCGATCGCGCGGCGCTTGAAGGCCTCGTGGCCAGTTTTCAGACCAGCACCCAGGCCGCCGAGCAGGGTATCGACCGGCTGCGCAGCGCGGCTGATGGCACCGGTCGCACCCTGTCGCGCCAGATGGAGCGGGGCACCGGCCTGAAGGAGGATCTGGTGTTTCTGTGCGAGCGCGCCGAGCGCCTGGCCGACCGGCTGGAGGCTTCGGTGCGGGCCTATCGCCCGGCCATGCCGGAGCGGACCCAGCTCCTGGCGGCCCCCTCTGCGCCGCCTTCTGGCCCATCTCGCCTGCGCCCGCCGGTGCGACACGAACCGCAGGACAGTGAGACGGAGTCGCTGCGCCAGCGCAGCCAGGCCGAACGCGAACTCCTGCGCGCGCTGCGTCTGAAGAACTGACATGGCAATATTTGCTCCCCCTTTGCGGCTTGGCGTTCTCAGCATCCCGGCGCCCCGGCTGTTGCCGCTGGCAATCGGCGTGATGGCCTGCCTGATCGTGTTGAAATCCGCCCATCTGGTGCGGGCATCCACCGGCCAGGCGGCGACGCCGGCGGTCGCCGCATCCGCTGCGCCGCCAGCCGCTGCGCCGCCAGCTTCTACGCCGGCTGGGGCGGCTCCAGCCTTGGCCCGGCCCACAGCGCCAACAGCGTCCCGCCCGGTGGAGGCGGGGTCGGCCTCGATCGCGCCGGCGCCGGCTCCTGCGCCGGGGGAGGCGCCGGCCGCACCGGTGGCGCAGCCGATCACCGACAGCGAGCGCAGCCTGCTGGAAGGGCTGCGGCAGCGGCGCGAACAGCTGGACCACCGGGAGGCTGCACTTGCGGCGCGCGAGCAGGCGCTCGCGGCCCTGCAGAAGAGCCTGGCCGCGAGGGTGGACGAGTTGCAGAGGATGCAGGGCCAGTTGCAGGCGTTGGAGAAATCCCGCCAGGCGCAGAACGAGACCAGTTGGCGCGGCCTGGTGAAGGTCTACGAAACCATGAAGCCGCGCGACGCGGCGCTCATCTTCAACGATCTTGATCAGCCGGTTCTGCTGGCTGTGCTGGATCGGATGAAGGAGGCGAAGGCGGCGGCCATTCTCGCCGCCATGCTGCCAGACCGGGCGCGCCAGGCCACTGCCGAGCTCGCGGATATGCGCATCAAAACGAACCCCAATCAAACTTCGCCCGTCAAAGCCGCTGCCAGCAACTGACCGGCTTCATCCCATGACACCAGACCGAGGATTGACATGAGTATCGACAAGGACATGAACATTCTGATCGTGGATGACTACAAGACAATGTTGCGCATCATCCGCAATCTGTTGAAGCAGATCGATTTCAACAATGTCGAGGAAGCATCCGACGGATCGGAGGCGCTGGCCAAGCTGCGCACCGGACAGTTCGGCCTGGTGATCAGCGATTGGAACATGCAGCCGATGACCGGCTTGCAATTGCTGCAGGAGGTGCGTGCCGATGCCCGGCTGAAGGCGACGCCGTTCATCATGATCACGGCGGAAAGCAAGGCCGAGAACGTGGTGGCCGCCAAACAGGCCGGGGTTTCGAACTACATCGTCAAACCCTTCAACGCCGAGACGTTGAAGGAGAAGATCGAAAAGGTGCTGGCGCATGCATAAGCCCCTCTCCGGCGGGGCGGCGGCCCGCCTTGCACGCCCGCGCCATGATCCGTTGGGCGAGCGTCTTGCTGCGATCGCAACGCCCGACCGTGCGGAGATTGAGGAGATCGTGCGGACGGTGTTCTCCACCCTGCATGGCGATCTCTCTGCCAAGGACGCCAAACTTCTGGCTGAGGTGGAGGATCTGGGCCGCACCATCGCCGCCGCCAAGGCGGAGATTGCGGCGCTGCGGGTGGATGACATCACCGCGAGCCATATTCCGTCGGCCACCGACGAGCTGGACGCCATCGTTGCTCACACCGCGGCTGCGACGAACAGCATTCTGGAGGTGTGCGAGATGCTCGATGTGGCGGCCGGTTCGGCCACAGGCGCCATGGCCGAGCAGCTCAACGATGCCACCACCCGGATCTATGAGGCGTGCAGCTTTCAGGACATCACCGGCCAGCGCATCAGCAAGGTGGTGCTGACCCTGAAGACGATCGAGGGGAAGGTGGCGCAGATTTTGGCGGCGTTCAGCGATCCCGTCGCCGCTGAGACACCGGGCGCCCAGTCAGCGCCTGATGCCGAGGCGGCACTGCTGAATGGGCCGCAATTGCCGATGGTGGCGATGGATCAGTCCGAGATCGATCGTCTGCTGGCCAGTTTCGAATGATGCAGCTCTGGCGCGCTTTGGCCTTGGGATGCCTGGCCGTGATGGTGGCCGCCGCGGCGCCGGCGGAGCGTGTTGCCGTGCGGTATGGCGATCATCCGGGCTTTGGCCGCGTCGTGTTTGACGTTGGCAATGGCGAGCAGATTGGTGTCAGCCAAAGCGGGGACAGCGTCGATATCGCCTTGCCGGGTGGTGCGGTGCAGCCGGTGGGTCATTTGCCGCACAATGTGGTGGGGATTTCCTTCGAGGCCGATCATATCCGCCTGACGTTGAAGCCAGGTGCGGTGTTGCAGCACAGGGTGTTGAACCATCATCTGGTGCTCGACGCGCTTGATCCGGTGCCTCATCCAGCACTTCCCCCGCCTGTGGCGGCGCCTGTCGCGCCGAGTGTTGCGCCGCCTGTCGCATCGCCTACGGGCAGCGCGCCCAGATCCGGATCGGCTCAGGCATCGCCGCCTGCAAAGGCAGTGGGGCGCAACGCTGGTGGCAGCCAGCCGCCCCCTATGACGGTCCCGCAGGCGCAGACCACATCAATGCCCTCCGGGCAGGCTGCACCAGCGCAAGGCGGCGCCTCCGCGTCGGTTGCCACCGATGCGGCGTTGTCGAGCCCAGTGGCGCTGTCGCCACAGGCCACACCGGCCCCTGTCGTGGGCCCGGTCGTGGCCCCGGTCGTGGCATCGTCCAAGGCGATGCCGTCACTGTCCGCCCCGGGGGACCCGGTGGCGCTGGTTGCCGATGCGCGCACAGTGCCGGATGCGGGGCCGGGTCATATGCTGCTGCTGCCCTTTGCGCCCGCGGTGGGGGCTGCGGCGTTCCGGCGGGGCGACGACATTCTGCTGGTGTTTGACGAGCGCAAGCCCATCGACCTGCAGCCGGTGCAGGCTGATCCGGTGTTTGGCCATGCCGTTGTGCAGTTGCTGCCGGATGCCACGGTGCTGCGGATGCGGTTGCCGGGCGCTGCAATCCGCCTGGAACGACGCAAGGGCGGCTGGATCGCCACCGCGTTGGGCGGTGACGCGGCACCGCCGGCCTTGCGGCAGATCACGCCGATGGCCGCAGCAGATCGTGTGTTGCTGCCGGCGGCCGGTCCCGGTGTTGTTGTCTCGGTGCCAGATCCGCAGAGTGGGGAGGTGTTGCTGGTCGGCACCCAGCGTGATGTGGGGGAGGGGGTTGCGGTCGCCCGCCACACGCCGGATTTCGCGTTGCTGCCGAGTTGGCAGGGCGTGGTTCTGCTACCGCTGTCCGACGCGATCAGCCTGCGCGCGACCGAGGAGGGATTTCAGATCCGCGCGGAGCTGGCGGGGGGGCATCTGGTTGGCAGCCCGCCGCAACCGGAGGCGCAGAGTGCGGCCGAGGCGAGCCGGTTGACGCGCATCTTCGATCTGCCGCGCCTGCGCACCGATGCGCTGATCCGCAGGCTGCAGGGTGCCATTCAGAGTGCGGCGGCCACCCCCGCGCAATCCAGGCTTCAGGCCCGCAAGGCGGTTGCCGCGTCCATGGTGGCGTTGGGGCTGGGCCAGGAGGCGCAATCCGTGTTGACGCTTGCGACCAATGAGGATGCCAGTGGCCAGGATGATCCGCAGCTTGGGGGCCTGTCCGCGGTGGCCAGCCTGCTCGCGTTCCGTCCGCAGGAGGCGTCCGGGCTGGATGATCGGCGGCTGGATGGCAGTGACGAGATTGCGTTCTGGCGGGCGGTGCGCACGGCCATGCAGCGCGAGGTTTCGCCTGAGGCGGCCGCTGTATTCGCCAACACGGCGGGGTTGTTGGCGGATTATCCGCCCGAACTGCATGCGCTTGTGGCACCGCTGGTGGCTGAGACGATGGCGATGGGTGGGCAGACGGAGGCGGCCCGGGCGTTGCTGGACCGAGATCCGGACGATCACAGCCTCGATCTGGCCCGGGCCATGCTGGCGGAGGCCACTGGCAAGGTGGATGACGCCATGGCGCGATACGATGCCCTGTCCCACTCGGCGGATCGGCTGGTCCGGCTGCGGGCCCTGCGCAACGGGCAGGAGCTGCGCCTTGCCACCGGCCATGCCACGCCGGCGGAGACCGCCGAGCAGCTGGGCCGGGCGCTGTATGCCTGGCGCGGCGATGACCGGGAGGTTGAGCTGCGCCTGCGTGTGGCGCAGTTGGAAGGTCAGGCCAATGCGTGGCGGCCGGCCTTGCAGCTGCTGCGCGAAACCGAGGCGCTGTGGCCGGAGAAGCGTGAGCAGCTGCGCGCGCGCCTGCACGAGACGATCAGCCAGGCGCTGACCCCAACCGGCCAGGCCAGTCTGAAACCGTTCGATCTGGTGGCGCTGGCCGAGGAGAATGCCGATATTCTGCCGGATGGTGAGGCCGGGCTCGCTCTGGCGGACAAGATCAGCCAGCAGTTTCTGGCACTGGATCTGCCGGAGCGGGCCATGCCGTTCCTGCAGAAAATGTGCGCCGAGGCCCCGTCCGGTGCGGCGCGGGCGTCGTTTGGGGCGCGGCTGGCGCAGCTGCAGTTGGAGCGCGGCGAGCGTGCCGCGGTGCTGGCGACACTGACCCAGACGGCTGCGGATGACATGCCGCAGCCGTTGCTGGAGACCCGCACCTTGCTGTTCGCCAGGGCCATTGCGGGACAGGGGGATTATCCGAGTGCGCGGCATGCGCTGCAGGAGCTGGACAGCATTGAGGGGTATCGTCTGCTCGGCGAGCTCGCCGAAGGCGGGGCCAATTGGCCGGATGCGACGGCCGCCCTGCGCCAGGTGGTGCAGCGCAGCCTGCCGGAGCAGGGTGGTCTCACCGACGATCAGGCGGCACTGGTACTGCGCCTGGCCAGTGCGGCCAGTCAGGCGGGAGACGATGCGAGCCTGCGCCGGATTCGCACCGATCTGCTGCAACGCATCCCTGCCGGGCCGAGTGCCGATTCCATCCGTCTGCTGACGGCGCCGAAACTTGCGGCGGTGGCCGATATGGCGGGGCTTTCAGGCGATCTTGCCGCCGCGCGGGCCTTGCTGGCGCCGCCTGCAAAACCCCCCGCAACACCAGTTGCTGCGAAATGAACCACCACCCATGCGCCAGACGCACCCTGTGACATCGGCTATGCAGAAAATAACGATCGGGGGCTGCATTTCTACTTGCGCACACCCCGCATTTTCCTCATGTTCCGCCGCCTTGGCCCCAGGGGGCCCACCCGTGCGGGGTGGTGCCCAACAGGCTGTCTGCTGGTTGGAAGGGTCAGTGCCATGAACGCACTCTCGCCACTGGGGATGGTCTCGGATTTCCCGAGCGATAACCAGGTTACGATTGTTCCCGTCACTGTCGAGGCGGAAGAGCAAAAGGATTATTTCGTCGAACGCGACGGAATGAAGTTCGCAGGGACGCATCTGCTCGTCGATCTGTGGGGCGCCACCAATCTGGGTGACCCGGCCCACATCGATGCCGCGTTGCGCGAAGCCGCCATCGTGGCCGGGGCCACGATTCTGCATTCGCATTTCCATCATTTCTCGCCCAATGGTGGCGTGTCCGGCGTGCTGGTGCTGGCCGAGAGCCATATCTCGATCCACACCTGGCCCGAGAAGGACTTTGCCGCCATCGACCTGTTCATGTGCGGCGCCTGCGACCCGAACAAGTCGATCCCGGTGCTGCAGGCCGCCTTCAAGCCGGAGCGCATCGTGCGCGACGAGCAGCGTCGCGGCCGCGTCTACTGAGCAGCGTCCGGGCTGACTGACCTGGTTTGCGGTCGGTCAGGTCGGGTTGGGCTGCTGTGGAAACTTGCGTCTTTGGCGCATGACACGCCGGCCGATTGGGTCCAATCGGTTGGGACGTGCTCCAGTCTGCCTTTCGGGGCTTGTCTTGAAGCGGGCCGGGCGGCAACGTCCGGCCCAATTCGTTTTGCACGATGTTGGTGAGGGGATACCACGATGGCGACTGATACCTGGGTGAACGAGACGCTTTATCCGACCTGGGGGCAGCGCTTCCTGATCAAGCGCGAGCTTGCCCGCGTGCAGAGCGATTTCCAGGACATCGTGATCTTCGAGAGCTTCAACCATGGCCGCGTCATGCTGCTCGACGGCGTGGTGCAGATCACCGAGGGTGATGAGTTCGTCTATCAGGAGATGCTGGCCCATGTGCCGCTGATCGCCCATGGCGCTGCCAAGAATGTGCTGATCATCGGCGCCGGCGATGGCGGCGTGCTGCGCCGGGTGTTGCAGCATCGCGGCGTCGATAAGGCCGTGATGGTGGAGATCGATGGTGAGGTGATCCGCCTGGCGAAGGAATTCCTGCCCGAGATCGCGGGTGATGCTTGGACGAACCCGCGTGGCGAGGTGATCGTGGGCGACGGCATCGACTATGTGCGCACCGCGCCGGATGCGAGCTTCGATGTGATCATCGTCGACAGCACCGATCCGATCGGGGTGGGCGAGGTGCTGTTCACCGATGAGTTCTACGCC
>CAIYCW010000066.1 GCA_903924855.1 uncultured Rhodospirillales bacterium
AAAAACAAGAATTTTCTTAACTATATCCACTGGAATAGTGGCTATCTTACTTCAACGAAATGATAGGAGGGAATACTATTTTTTCTTACCTCTCTTCATCAGAAAAGTTTTTAAATCCTCAACGGGCATGATATTATTGCGATGAATGATCCGATGGCAATTTGCGCAAAGGGGCACTAAATCTGATATTTTTGTTCGCGCACCTGCCACTAGTGATCTAACTGGGATAGTGTGGTGGGCTTCAATATAACCAGCCCCTAAATTTCCGTAGTGATGTTCAAAATCAAAACCACAAGTGTAGCAAGAAAATGATTTCAAAGAATTTTTGAAGGTATCTACAAGTGCCTGTGATCTCTCTCTAATCAGATGAGTGCGAAGATTTTGACGTCCCTCAAAGGCCTCTATAAAAGCCTCAGTCCCATCTTGCATAAAATCCGATGAAGAAATAATGGCCTGCTGTGATAGACGTTTAGCTGCCTTTTCTTTTCCGTTATCAGTTAGAAACCAAAAACCAGAAACAGAGTTATCTATATGACCATACCCGACAAGTCTGCGTCTTGCTTGGCGCACAAGGTTCTCCCATCCGATTTCGTTGGCGGAGGGCGGGGGCATTCGACGCTTTTGTTCTTCCTCGGTTAGTTCAAGTCGTTGGGCCAACGGTTCGTATACGTCCTTTACGGCCACTCGGACGTTTTTTTCGTAGAGGAAGTCCAACAGCGCTTCCTCTACCATTGGCTGGGGTCGTACTGGCATAGTGTTCTCGCAGATTGAAGTTGCCGAGAATGACGATAGCGCGCATCCCTTCCCATAGCTTAGCAATTGAACGGAAGCGGTTCACACGCGCAATCTCTCCCTGTGTCTCAGTCTAGCTTTTTAGCTACATCTGACGGCAATGCGTTCAGATAATTTGCGAGAATTGCGGTCGTGCGGTGCCCGCTCTGGGCTTTCAACTCTCCTAAATTTAGCCCCTTGGATGCCATTCTGCTCAAGGCTTCGTGTCGCAGGTCGTGGAAATGCAGGTCCGTGATTCCAGTCTTCTCGCGGGCGCTACGCCACTGCGAGTCTACCTGCTCGGCTCCCATCAAAATCAGGTATTCGGTTCCTTTGCGGTCCTTGCGCAATTCATCAACAAGTGCGGTCGCGCGTTTGGACAGCACGACGTTGCGCGCGTGCCCGTTTTTTGAGTCTGGCCTGACGATCATCGTCGTGCCGTTCGCGCGCTTAATCTGATTCGCCCTGATATCTAAAATCTCGCTTTGCCTCATGCCTGTTTCGATGGCTAACACGACGATGGCCAGCATTTTCGGCCCATATTTACCTTTGGCCAGCTCCGCCAACATCCGCGCTTCTTCGCTCTCGGTCTCGCCTTCGGCTTCCGCAAGTCGGCGGTGTCTGTTGCTGGGTGGAGGTGGGAGCGTGCAGGAGTCGACGGGGTTCACTATGCCAGTGAGGCCCCAAGGGGCGGGCGTCTCGCCAATCCGTGGCAGTCTGCGCGCGTGGTTGAAAACGGCGGACAATAGCAACACATCGTTGCGGATCGTGTTGTTTGCTCGCCCCGCCTTCTGCCTAGCTTCAATATGATCTTGAATCTGCCTCGGCGTGATGGCGCTGATTTTGGTGCTAGCTATCTCGCGCTCATGCCACAAATTGAAGCGCTTTAGCTCCTGTTTTTCCCCCTTCTTGGTAATCGAGACCGTCTCCGCGTAGTGCCTGATAGCTCTCGTTAGGCTCCAGTCTGGTGAAGGTGTCGGGCTGTCATCGCCCGCTGGCTTCTCTGGCTCTTTCTCTTTGTGCATCCAGTCAGACTCGTTGAACGGTCGGAGCGTTGACTCGTTTGCTATCGCGCTCTCCACGGCGTTGGCCCATGCTTTCGCATCTGCTGACGTGTCGAACGTCCGAGTCAGGTCGTGGCCTCGCTTCCTGATGTAGACCTGCCAGCGGTTGCCCAGCTTGTTCCGAGTCTTTCGTATCGTCGGCACTTTCGCCCCACTGTGCTGAGAGTGTGCTGAGAATAGGCGCTAAAATCAGGAAAACATATGGAAAACTTGGGTTCTTAGCGGTCTTGAAAACCGCCGTAGGTGTGAGCCTACCGTGGGTTCGAATCCCACCTCATCCGCCACCTTTGGCTGCTGCAACACAGACCGAAGATGTGCCATCCGATCTGAGCGATATGAATCCGTTGAACATCATTTCTGTTCACGGCTCGGAACAATAGCGTCGCACCTCCGCGACAGCGCCTCACCGAAGCTTGCCGTAACCCTCCCGCCGCGCCGCCGACAGCACGCCCCGTGGCAACGGGATGCGCCCCCAATCAAACGGCACGCGCGGCTTGCGCACTCGCACCGCCCGAATCCTGGCAGGCTTCGGTGCCGTGGGCGCCTGGCCCGGTCGCAACAGATCGGTCTCGATCGCCAGCGCCCGGCACAACGGCCGCAGCACCCGCATCGCCTGTGGCGCCGCCTTCAGCAACGCCACCATCTCGGGCTGCTCCAGCACATGGCGCAGCTGCAGCCCAAAGCCTGCCGCCTCATGGGCGGCCGCAATCACCAGCCAGGCGAAGCGCCGCGGCCACAGCGCGCGCTCGGCCAACCGGCCCGCCCCAGCCGCATCCGAAGCCGCCTTCGCGTCAACGATATCCAGCGGAGCCGATCGCACCCGAGCCGGCTGCACCGCAAGCCGCCCCTCCCGGAAGCGTGCCATCATCCGCTCCATCCGCTGGCCAATCTCGCTCAGCCGCCGATACAGCAAAATCCCCAGCAGCCGCCCGATCAGGCCCCGCCCGGCCCACGCGCCCACAGCCTTCTGCAACCCACCGATCACATGGGCCAGCGTCATCGCTGCGGGAACCGGCATCGGGACATTCATCCCATCATCTGTTGGCCCGCCAGTGGCTGACTGCAAGCCAAATCGGCCCGGCAGGACCGCCCTAGGTAGCATCCCGTAGCCGATCATCCTGCCCCTCAGGCCGCAGGACGCGGCATCACCCGCGGCAGACCACCCTCAGCAGACCACCAGGGCCCACACAGCAAAACGGGGCCCGGCACCAGCCGAGCCCCGCCCACGCCTCGTCTCAGCCAGAAGCGTCTACTTCTTGCTGCCGGCGGTACCCAGCACGGCACTGCCCACCGCCGCCACCAGCACATTGGCCACCAGCGCCAGCAGCCCGATATACACCGTGTAAGCGGTGCCATCGAAATGCAGCGTGTGCAGCGGCTTCAGCCCATCGGTCCAGGCAATGTAGCTGCCGCCGAAAATGCCCACCGCCCACCCGGCCAGCAAGGCCGGTGCGCGGAAGAACGACGTGAAGATGCCGAACACCAAAGACGGGAAGGTCTGCAGGATCCAAAGCCCGCCCAGCAGCTGCAGATCGAGGGCGAACTGCGTCGGCATGAACAGGATCACCAGCAGCGCGCCCACCTTGACGAACATCGAGGCCAGCTTCGCCACCTGCGCCTCGCCCGCCGGCGTCACCGCCGGATTGACATAGGCCTTCCACACATTGCGCGTGAACAGGTTGGACGCACCGATCGACATCACCGCCGCCGGCACCAGCGCGCCGATGGCGATCGCCGCCATCGCAAAGCCCGCAAACCAGCCCGGGAACAGCGTGTGGAACAGCAGCGGCACCACATCGTTGTTGGTCGCAGGCTTGATGCCCGCCGCATAGGCCATGTAGCCCAGCAGCGCGATCAACCCGAGCAGCAGCGTGTAGGCCGGCAGCAAAATCGCGTTCTTGCGGATCGTATCCCCGCTCTTGGACGCGAAAATACCCGTCAGCGTGTGCAGATACATGAACGCCGCCAAGGCCGAGCCCAGCGCCAGCGTGGCATAGGGCAGGTACTGCGCCGGCGCCAACACGATGCCGCCAGCCCCCTTCGCCTTGAACGCCGCATCGGCCGCGTGGAACACCGCCTCATAGCCGCCCAGCTTCAGCGGAATGATCGCCACCGCCACCAGCACGACGATGTAGATCAGGATATCCTTCACGAAGGCGATCAGCGCCGGCGCCCGCAGGCCGGACGAATAGGTGTAGAACGCCAGCACCAGGAAGGCCGCGATCAACGGCAACTCGCCGTTCAGCCCCAGCGCCTTGATCACCACCTCCATGCCGATCAGCTGCAGCGCGATATACGGCATCGTCGCCATCACACCGGTGAACGCCACCGCCAGCTCCAGCTTGCGCGAGCCATAGCGCGCATGCACCACATCCGCCGCCGTCACATGCCCGCCCTTGGAGGCGATCTGCCACAGCCGCGGCATGATGAAGAACACGATCGGATACACAATGATCGTGTAGGGCAGGGCAAAGAACCCGAACGCGCCCGAGGCATAGACCAGCGCCGGCACCGCGATCACGGTGTAGGCGGTGTAGAAATCACCGCCCACCAGGAACCAGGTGATCCAGGTGCCGAACGAACGCCCGCCCAGACCCCATTCATCCAGATGTTCCAGCGTGCTCGGCTTGCGCCAGCGCGACGCCAGGAACCCCATCCCGGTCACCAGCGCGAACAGCGCGATAAAGACGGCAAACGCCGGCAGATCGAAAGTGTCGGCGATCATGGCGCGTCGTCCTTCTTCACGCCGATCCACACATACCAGGTGATCAGCGAGCTCAGCGGCACCCAGGCCAGCTGGTACCAGTAGAAGAACGGAAAGCCGAACAGGCTCGGCTCAGTGACGTTGAAAAACGGCACCCACAGCAGCCCGACAAAGGGCAGCAGCAGCAACAGAGCACGCAATGTGTTATCCTCCCGGATCGATATCGTTGCGGCGCAACCGAAATGGCGCTGCGATGGGTTTTGTTAAAGCGGGCTGAAAATTCCGTCCAGCCCGCATGTCACGCCAGCGGCAATCCGCGGAATTTCGCGGCTCTGTCAGTTCCCCGCCAGATACTCCAGCGCCGCCTGGGTGCCGCCCGGCCGGTGCGGAATGTTGCAGGCCCGCAACCCCATCTCCACACCCCCCAGCGTCCCCACCAGCTGCAACGGCGACAGATGGCCCAGATGGCCGATGCGGAACACACGGTCCTTCAACTGGCCCAGCCCGTTGCCCAGGCTCATGTCGAACTTCTCCACAATCGCGGCCCGCAGCGCATCGGCCGAATGCCCCTCCGGCACCCGCACCGCGGTCAGCACGTTGGAGGCGCGCGCCGGCACGGCGCATTGCGTCTCCAGCCCCCAGGCCGAAACCGCCCGCCGCGTCGCCTCGGCAAACCGGTCATGCCGGGCAAACACGTTCTCCAGCCCTTCCTCCATCAGCATGTCGATCGCGGTGTCGAGCGCGTAAAGCAGGTTGGTCGCCGGCGTGGACGGAAAATACCCTGTCGCATTGGCCGCCAGCATCGGCGCCCAATCCCAGTACGAACGCTGCAGCCGCGCCGTGCGGGACGCCTCCATCGCCTTCGCCGACGCCACGTTGAACGACAGCCCCGGCGGCAGCATCAGCCCCTTCTGCGAGCCGGACACCGTCACATCCACCCCCCATTCGTCATGGCGGTAATCGATGCTGCCAAGCCCTGAGATCGTGTCCACCAGCAGCAGGGCAGGGTGCCTGGCCGCATCGAGTGCCGCCCTCACGGCTGCGATATCGCTGGTGCAGCCGGTGGAGGTCTCGTTGTGCACCACCGCCACCGCCTTGATGCGATGCGACGCATCCGCCGCAAGTGCTGCCCCGATCGCCGCCACATCGGCGCCAGAGCGCCAATCCGTGTCGATGAATTCGGGCACCAGCCCCAGGCGCTGCGCCATCTCCTGCCACAGATGCGCAAACCACCCGGTGCGGCACATCAGCACCACATCCCCGGGCGAGAGCGTGTTCACCAGCGCCGCCTCCCACGCCCCGGTGCCGGAGGCCGGATAGATCATCACCGGCCGCTCGGTCTTGAACACCGCCTTCAGCTTGCCCAGCAGCTGCGTGGTGAACACCCCGAAATCCGCCCCGCGATGATCCATCGTCGCGTGATCCATCGCGCGCAGAACGCGATCCGGCACGTTGGACGGCCCCGGCAGCTGCAGGAAATGCGCACCGGTGGACGGGCGTGTGGTGAAATAGGCCATATTGGTGTCTCCTCTGCCAACACTTTGCCGCCGGTCCAGCAGGGACGCCAATGAATAAGGCTCGTTGAATTGACGATGACAATCAATCAGACAGCGTCCACCTGCTCGCCTATGCTCACGGCAGGAGACGCCAGATGAACGCCCCAGCCCATATCGCCAGTTCCGCCTTAGCCCTGCGCCTGAAGCGCGAAATCCGCGGCGACGTGCTGTTCTCCCCGGCCGATCGCGGCCGCTACGCCACCGACGCCTCGATCTACCAGGCCATGCCGATCGGCGTGATCGTCCCCGAACGCATCGAGGACGTGGCAACCGCCATGCAGATCGCGAGGGAAGCCGGCATCCCCATCCTGCCGCGCGGCGGCGGCACCAGCCAATGCGGCCAGACCGTCAACACCGCCCTGGTCATCGACTGCACCAAGCATCTCCGCCGCCTGATCAACATCGACCCTGGGTCGCGCCGCGCCACCGTCGAGCCGGGACTCGTGCTCGGCCATCTCAACGCGGCACTCAAGCCGCACGGCCTGTTCTTCCCGGTCGATCCCTCCACCCACAGCCGCTGCACCATCGGCGGCATGACCGCCAACAATTCCTGCGGCTCCAAATCCATCCGCTACGGGCTGATGGCCGACAATGTCGAACGCATCGACGCCATATTGGCCGACGGCGCCCGCCACATCTTCGGCCCGGACATGCGCGAACCCGCCTCCCTCATCGCCGAGCTGCGCGCACTGGGCGCCAGCGAAGCCTCCGAGATCGCAGCCCGCTTCCCCCGCGTCCTGCGCCGCGTCGGCGGCTACAATCTGGACGCGCTGGAGCATGGCAACCTCGCCCGCATCCTGGTCGGCAGCGAGGGCACGCTGGCGTTTTCCGCCGCCATCGAGTTGATCCTGCAGCCGATCAAGCCGCGCAAGATGCTCGGCATCTGCCAGTTCCCGGATTTCCGCGCCGCGATGAGCGCAGCCCAACATCTGGTGACCCTCGACCCAGAAGCCGTCGAACTCGTCGATCGCACCATGATCGATCTCGGCCGTGCCATCCCGATCTTCCGCGCCACCATCGACCGCATGGTCAAAGGCCAGCCGGACAGCCTGCTGATCGTCGAATTCCACGGCCATGAAGACGCGCCCCTGTTGGCCAAACTCGCCGAGCTGGACGAGATGATGGCCGATCTCGGCTATCCCGGCGCCGTGGTACGCGCCACCGACCCGGGCTTTCAGGCGCAGATCGCCGAGGTGCGCGAAGCCGGCCTCAACATCATGATGTCGATGAAAGGGGACGGCAAACCGGTCTCCTTCATCGAGGATTGCGCGGTGCCGCTCGTCGATCTGGCGGATTTCACGGACGGGCTGAACGAGGTCTTCGCCCGCCACAACACCAAGGGCACCTGGTACGCCCACGCCTCCGTCGGCTGCCTGCATGTCCGCCCCGTGCTGAACATGAAGGATGGAGCCGACATCGCCACCATGCGCCAGGTGGCCGAGGAAGCCTTCGACCTGGTGCGCCGCTACAAGGGCAGCCATTCCGGCGAACATGGCGATGGCATCGTGCGCAGCGAATTCCACGAGAAAATGTTCGGCCCCCGCATCGTGCGCGCCTTCGAGGCGGTCAAGCACGCATTCGATCCTGCCACCCTGCTCAACCCCAACCGCATCGTCCACCCGCCGCGCATGGATGATCGCAGCCTGTTCCGCTACCCGCCCGGCTACGCCCCCCTGCCATCGGCACCGGTGCTGGACTGGTCCGCCCATCCATCCGGCCTGCTGGGTGCGGTCGAGATGTGCAACAACAACGGCACCTGCCGCGGCTTCGATGCCGGCGTGATGTGCCCCAGCTACCGCGCCACGCGCGACGAGGCGCATCTCACCCGCGGCCGCGCCAACACGCTGCGCCTGGCGCTGTCCGGCCAGATCGGCAGCGAAGGCCTGGCCGACCCCGCCTTGGCCGACAGCATGAAACTCTGCGTCTCCTGCAAGGCGTGCCGGCGGGAATGCCCGACCGGGGTGGACATGGCGCGCATGAAGATCGAGGTGCTGGCCGCCCGCGCCCAACGACACGGCCTGTCCTTGCGCGACCGCTTGATCGCAGACCTGCCGCGCTATGCCGGCCTCGCCGGTCGCTTGTCCTTCCTTGCCAATCTGCGCAACCGCTCGCCCTTGCTGCGCCGGCTCGGCGAAAGCCTAGGCCTCGCCGCCAGCCGCCCCTTGCCCGAATTCGCCCCCAACCCGTTCCGAGACACCGAGGCCGAGACCGGAGCGCAGCCAGGCCTGCGCGACGTCTATCTGCTGGCGGACACGTTCAACCGCGCCTTCGAGCCGGAGAATCTCCGCGCCGCCCTGCGCGTCCTGCGCGCCGCCGGCTTCAACCCGATCCTGCCAAACGCCGGCGCTCGCCCGCTCTGCTGCGGCCGCACCTACCTCGCCGCAGGCCAGGTCGATCGCGCCCGCGCCGAGCTCGCCCGCCTGCGCGGCGCGTTCTCGCGCGACATCCCGGTGATCGGCCTCGAACCCTCCTGCCTGTTCACCCTGCGTGACGAGCTGGAAGCCCTGCTGCCTGGCACCGAGTCAGCCGAGCTTGCGGGCAGGGCGGTCCTGCTCGGCGAATTCCTGGCGCGCGAAAAACCCGCTCTGGCCTTCCAGCCGCAGACCATCACCGCCCATGTGCACGGCCATTGCCACCAGAAAAGCTTCGGCGCCTTCACCCCGGCACTGGACGTGCTCAAGCAGATCCCGGATCTCGCGGTGAAGCCGATCGCCTCCGGCTGCTGCGGCATGGCCGGCGCCTTCGGCTATCAAAGCGAAACGCAGGATGCCTCCCGCGCCATGGCCGAGCTTGGCCTGCTGCCTGCCATCCGCGCGGCCGAGCCCCATGACATCGTGGTGGCGGACGGCACATCCTGCCGCCATCAGATCCGCGACCTCGCCGGACGAGAGGCCATCCACTCCGTCCGCCTGCTCGACCGCGCCTTGCGCCAACACGCCGCACCCAAGCCGCCAGGCTGATCCGACCGCTGCTGTTTTTGTCAGAAAATGCGGCAAGGCCGTCTACAAAACGGGATGAAACCTGTTTGGTCGCACGGCACCCACCACCGCTAGTTTTCCATCGACACACGTCATCAAGGGCGCTTCGGCCCAAGGTGACAGGTCGGAGGATTGTCGATGCGGTATCCCGCCCTGAAACCAAGCAAGCTGCTGCAGGCAGCCGCTGTGCTGGCCGGCCTGATGATCGCGCCCCAGGCACGCGCCGACGCGGTGGGGGACAGCACAACCGAATCAACCATCACCGGCGCGTTCACCACCATGCGCCAGCTGGTCAACGCCGCCGAGCACGGCCGTGTCTCCGCCCAGGTCACCCTGGCGCAACGCTATGAGAGCGGCGAGGGCGTCGAGCACGACATGGCGGAGGCGCTGCGCTGGTACTGGGTGGCCGCAACCCAAGGGGACGCGCAGTCACAGATGAAGCTCGCGGTGCTGTACGACACCGGCAGCCAGGTGCGGCAGAATTTCACCATGGCCGCCCGCTGGTATGAGATGGCGGCACGCAACGGCAATGTGGCGGCCCAGGCCCGCCTCGCGGTGATGTATTACCGCGGGATCGGGGTGAAAGCCGATGCCAGCGAATCCCTGTCCTGGTCGCGCGAGGCCGCCCTGCAGGGCAATGCCGATGCCGAATACACCCTCGGCCTGCTCTATGCCGACGGCGCCGGGGTGCCGGTGGATTACAGCCAGGCCTTTCACTTCTTCGAACTGGCGGCCTCGTCAGGTCATGTGCAGGCGCAATACATGCTGGCCCTGCTCTACGGCAACGGCGTCGGCGTGGCCCCCAACCGCCTGATGGCCCAGCTCTGGTTCTCGGTCAGTGCCCTCAACGGCAACACCGAGGCAGCGCCCACCAGCCTGGTCGGCCCCCAGGCGGCCGACCGGCGCGAGCCCGGCATGGTGGCTGCCATGGCCCGCGAATGCATCCTCTCCGCCTATCGCCGCTGCGGGCCCACGCTGACATCCGCGATCATGGACCCGGTCCGGCTGAACTGAGCGCCCGGTCGCAGGCGCGTCAAACACGCGCCGCCGGCATCCCAAGCTCGGCTTCGAACGCCGCCATGAAATCGGCGATCAGCTGCGTGCGGGCCGCGGCAAGCGCCCTGCCGGTTGCGGTCTGAAACCCCTCCTGCAGATGCAAAAGCTTGGCGCGGAAATGATCCAGCGCATAGGCACGGTCATCCAGCGACCGCCGCTCCGCCCGCGGATCTTCTGGATTGTAGAGCGCCGAACCCATCCGCCCCGCGGTGTAGAAGCAGCGCGCCACCCCGATCATGCCGATCGCATCCAGCCGATCGGCATCCTGCAGAATGCGGGCAATCCGGCTCTGAGGCGCGATGCCGGCCGAGAAACTATGCGCGCAGATGGCATGGGTAATGCCTGCCACCCTGTCCTGCGGCCAGCTCTGCGCCGCCAGCACCAATTCGGCCTGCGCCGCCGCGAGGCGTGACGCCTGGGACCGTCGCGGATCATTCTTTGCCACCGCCACGCAATCATGCAGCATCACGCTCGCCGCCAGATCCTCCCGCTCCGCCTCGGTTTCCACGCCCTCCGCGGCCGCGATGCCAAACGCGTTGGTCCAGACACGGCCGATATGGTCAAGGTCATGCGCACCATCGCCGGCTTGCGACACCCCGCTATGGGGCAGCAGCCGCGCCGCAACCGCCGCACATGGGTCCCACTGCTCCATCGAATCGCACTCCTGCTGCCTGGTGTCGCGCGCAATCCAGGCAGGAAACACGCCGCCGTCCAGTGATGATTGCGCCATCCAGCGCGCCCCTGGCCTGTGCCACCCCCAAACCCGCCCCCAACTGGCCCCAACGGGTTCCAAGCGCACCCCGAAGAGCCAGCACCAAAAGCCCCACAAAAATGCCCCGTGCGGTGCATCATCACGCCATGCGTGCCACCTCCCGCCGCGGCAACTGCGGCCTGTCACCATCCTCAGCCTGCGGCCCCATCGCAGCCCTCCCGCCCGCATGGCGGCCAAGCCGCGCCGGCGCTGCAACACGGCGCCACTCGATCAGCGGCAGATGGCGGGTCGCCAGCAGATGATAGGTCTGCTGCACACACTCCCAGAGCGCGTCATCCTGCGTGTCAGGGCAGCCATCCCACGCGGTCAGCACCGCATCCCAGCCGCTGGCATCGATGAACAGCGCATCCCGATGTTGGCGGATGAACAAAATCTGCTGGGTCGCATTGCGCAGCAACTGCAGCACCGAGCCGGTCTGCGCATCAACCGCCGCAAAGCGGGTGGCAAACTGGCGCAGGGCTGAAGCCGCCAGAAACCCCACACGCTGCACCGTCTCGCGGCGCTGCTGGCCCACGAGCCTGCGTTGCCCGTGGCGCCCGGGCTGTGACCAGCTCTGCGTCCGCGCCAGGCGCCGCACCAGGTCCTGCACCCGCCCCAGCAGCGACTCGCGCAACGCCTCGATATAGGCCAACTCATGCGCAAGCTGATCCACCAGCGCCACCGCCTCCGCCGCGTTGCGCAGCCCCAGCATCTCGGCCGCCTGGGCAAACGCCGCCTGCACCGCTTGGCGCAGCGCCGGATCGGTGATCAGCCGGTGCATGGTCTGCTGCGAAAACGCCAGCGCCCCTTCCTCACCCGCCACCGGATCGGACAGCCACGACACCAGCGCGATCTGCAATCGGGAGGCCGCGATCCAGCGATGATGCGGCGCCGGGCTCCAATGCGCCTCCCCGGTCAGCACCTCCGCCGGCAAGCGGTCCCCCAGGCTGAGCACCGGCACGAAATCCAGCGCCTGCGCGATCAGCCCCAGCATTCGCCCATCCGGGCTGTCATCGCTGATCGACAATTCCCGCTGCAGCGCCCGCAACGGCAAGGACGCATCGCGCTCGCCCAGCTTCATCACCATCACCGGCGTGCCGTCCGACCCATCCCGGCGAAACATCACCTCGCCGGTCGCATGAAACGCGCGGTGATCCAGCATGCACACGCCATCCGGCGCGTCGGGCTTGGGCGGAGCTGAAAACAGGGACATGGCGTGCCTTCAACCACAATGTCCCTGAAGTGTGCCGCCATCCGGTTAACAACCGATGAAATCACCTCTCGCCGGCATCCCATCCACCACAATCAAAAAATTGAGACAAAATCTCCAAAATTAGCATCGCTTTCACACCTCCCCCCCAAACTTCCGCAAACCATCCCAAAAATGAGATTGATCATGCCGCCCCACCCCACTCCCACCCGCCCAGGATCGTCACAAGCGCCCGATCGCCGCGCCGAAGCCGCGCGTCGCCGGCGCATGCTGCGCGATCTCGATCTCGCCGTGGCCAACGACACGCTCAACCTCGTCTTCCGCCCAAGGCTGCTGCTCGACTCCGGCAGGCTCTGGGGAGCGGAGACCACGTTGCGCTGGCCGCATCGCCGCCACGGGCTGCAGGGCGCCGGCGCCCTCTACGACATGGCCGGCGACACCAGGCTTGCCGCGCGCCTCACCGATTGGACACTGCGTCACGCCTGTCGCACCGCCGCCCAATGGGGCGAAACCCCGGTCTGCGTCTCGGTGCGGCTGATCGGCCAGCAATGGCGCACACACGGCCTGGCAGACATGGCAGCGCAGGCCCTCACGCAGGCAAACCTCCCGCACGCCAGGCTCGAACTGCGCATTCCGGAAGCCGCTCTCGACCATGTCTCGGCCGCCGACCTGCTGCACCTGTCGCAGCTGCGCGACCTTGGCATCGATCTCGCGCTCGAGCATTTCGGCGACACCGTGGCAAGCCTCTGCCTGCTGCGGCGCCTGCCGATCTCCACCCTCACCCTCGCCCCCGCTTTGCTGCGCCACGCCGCGGAAGACCCGGCGGACGCCACGTTGCTGCTCTCTGTTATCAGAACCGCGCGCGCCATGGGGCTGAACGTGGTCGCCTGCGGGGTGGAGCGGCAGGACCAACTGGCCCAGCTGCGCGCCAGCTTCTGCACCGCCGTGCAGGGCGGCTTGTTCGCCCAGGCCGGCCCCGCCTCCCTGGTGCTGCCCTGGCTCGAACCGGCCCAGCCAACAGGGGCGGAGCTGGCAGCATGACCAAGGCTTAACCAACCGGCCAACCAGAGGCGCCTTGCGCCGCATCAGGGCTTGGGCCAGCTTCAGCCCATGCACTCCGAACCATCCTGCCCCCCTCCCGCGCCGTCGCACATCGCCATCATCGGCGCTGGCATGGCCGGCCTGTCCTGTGCCCGCGGGCTTCTGGCCCAGGGCCACCGTGTCTCGCTGTTCGACAAGGGCCGCAGCACCGGCGGCAGGCTCGCCACACGGCGGGACGGCACGCGCCAGTTCGACCACGGCGCCCAGTTCGCCACCGCCCGCGGGGCCGGGTTCGCAGCCCTGATGGCATCGCTCGCCCAATCCGGCCACGCCACACCCTGGCAAGCAGCCCAGAAGGGCACCGACATTGCCTGGATCGGTCAACCCGGCATGTCCGGTCTCGCCCGCGGCCTCACCGACTCCCTGGGCAGCGAATCGCTCACACTGCGCACCGCAGCCCATGTCTCCCGCATCACCCCCGACCGGCGCCTGCGCCTCCACCCGGCTGCCGAGGCCAAGCCTGGCAGCGTCAGCGATCAGGGCGGCGAGGTCACAGAACCCTTCGATGCGGTGCTGCTCGCCCTGCCGGCACCCCAGGCGATCCCGCTGCTCGGCACCATCGCCCACCAATTCGCTGGCCGCCTCGCTCCGGTGGCGATCGCCCCCTGCTGGGCGGTGATGCTCACCCTCGACACACCGCTCGCCGCACCAGACGTGCTGCGTCCCACGGATGGTCCGCTGTCCTGGATCGCGCGCGACTCCGCCCGCCCCGGCCGCGCGCCCGCCCCGGGTGAGGCCTGGGTGCTGCACGCCTCCGCCGCCTGGTCACGCACCCATCTGGAGGACGACGCCGATACCGTCATCGCGGCCCTGGTTTCGGCCTTCACCGCAGCCACCGGCCAAGGCTGCACCCCGGTCCAGGCCAAAGCCCATCGCTGGCGCTACGCGCTCACCGAAACCCCGCTGGGTGAGGCCTGTCTGTGGGACAGCACCGCGCGCATCGGCGTCTGCGGCGATTGGTGCCTGGGGGCGCGCATCGAAGCCGCCTTCGACAGCGGCACGGCCCTGGCCCAAACCGTCGCCACCACACTGGGGCTTCCGGCATGAGTGACGACACGCAACGCCCCGCGCGCCGCTTGGCACCCGCCATCCAACCCGCCACCGGCGAACGCGCGGTGGACATCGCCATCCTCAGCCTGGTCGCCGCCCGCGGTGCCGGCAAATCCATCTGCCCCACCGAAGCCGCCCAGGCGCTGGGCCCCGATTGGCGTGGCAAGCTGAGTGCGGTGCGCCGCGCCGCCATCCGCCTCGCCGAAGCCGGCCAGATCGACATTCTGCGCAAGGGCAAGCGCGTCGAGCCCGCCGAGGCGCGCGGCGTCATCCGCCTGGCGCTGCCCTCCTCGCCCCTCTCCGACCAGACCTGACCCCCGAAAGCGAACGACCATGGACCGCATGAAGCCCTCCATCGCCGCCCTGCCGCGCGACGCCTGGCGTCTGGCCCGCCCCTATTTCAACTCGGAGCGCCGCTGGTACGCCCGCACCCGCCTCACCGCGATCATCGTGCTCAACCTCGCCATGGTCGCCATGGATGTGGTGTTCAACTTCTGGAACCGCGCCTTCTACAACTCCCTGCAGGACAAGGACTGGGACAGCTTCACCAACCTGCTGCTCACCTGGAACACCGGCAAGGGCGGCTTCCTGCCCGGCTTCACCGGGCTTGCGATGATCTATGTGTTGGTCGCGGTCTACCGCACCTATCTCAACCAGGGCCTGCAGATCGACTGGCGGCGCTGGATGACCGCCCACATGCTGCAGGACTGGCTGTCCGATCGCGCCTATTACCGCATCGGGCTCGCCTCCGATGGCGGCGCTGCCAAGGGGGAGGCGAAAGCCACCGACAACCCCGATCAGCGCATCGCCGAGGATCTGCGCGATTACGTGGCAACCACGCTCAGCCTCTCGCTCGACCTGCTGTCCAACATCGTCACCCTGTTCAGCTTCCTCTCCATCCTGTGGTCGCTGTCCGGTCCCGTGGTGGTTCTTGGCGTCACCATCCCGGGCTTCATGGTCTGGGCGGCGCTGGTCTATGCCATCGCCGGCACCCTTGCCACGCATTTCATCGGCCGGCCGCTGGTCGGGCTCAGCTTCCGCCAACAGCGGGTCGAGGCGGATTTCCGCTTCTCGCTCGCCCGCCTGCGCGAGAACATGGAAGGTGTTGCCCTCTATGGCGGCGAGGCGCGCGAAGGCGCCGAGCTGGGCGAAAAATTCACCGCCATCCGCACCAACTGGTGGGCCATCATGCAGCGTACCAAGCTGCTGAACGGCCTGGTCGCCGGCTACAGCCAGATCGCCGTCATCTTCCCCATCGTGATCGCAGCCCCGCGCTATTTCGCAGGCATGCTCGATCTCGGCGGCCTCACCCAGACCGCCGGCGCCTTCGGCTCGGTGCAGGGCGCCATGTCCTGGTTCGTCACCTCCTACCGCGAACTCGCCTCCTGGCGCGCCACCATCGATCGTCTGAACGGCTTCAAGGCCGCCATCGACGCCGCCCGCGCCGCCTCCGGCGAGGGCCTGCAGCTCGTTGCGGCCGGGGATGACAACTGGCGCGTCACCGGCCTCAATCTCGGCCTGCCCGATGGCCGCGTGCTGCTCGCCAACACCGATCTCACCTTGCAGCACGGCCGCGCCACCGTCATCACCGGCCGCTCCGGCAGCGGCAAATCCACCCTGTTCCGGGCGCTTGCCGGCATCTGGCCCTTCGCCAAGGGCCAGGTCAGCACCGGCCCTGGCACCAGGCTGTTCCTGCCCCAACGCCCCTATTTCCCGCTCGGCACGCTGCGCCAGGCGGTCTGCTACCCGGCCGATCCCACCGGTTTCGACGATGCCACCATCCGCCAGGCCCTCACCACAGTGGGCCTCGGCCCGCTCGGCGACCAGCTGGAGCGGCAGGATGCCTGGGGCCAACGCCTCTCCGGCGGCGAGCAGCAGCGCCTCGCCATCGCCCGCGCCCTGCTCATCCGGCCGGACTGGCTGTTCCTCGACGAAGCCACCTCCAGCCTCGATCCGCAATCGGAGGCCGAACTGTTCGAAGCCCTGCGCCGCACGCTGCCCCACACCACGCTGGTCTCGATCGCCCATCGCAGCGAGCTGATCGCCCGCCACGACCAGCGATTGGACATGGCCGATCTCGCCACCCCGTAGGGCGAGGGCTCGCCTAACTCACGGCACCAGCCAGCGCGCCTCGCAGACATCACCGTGCCAGTCATACGCGGCGCGCCGGTGGCCGCTCGCATGAAGCCACAGAAACTCCAACCGGCTGACGGCCACGCACAGCACCGCAAAATTGCCAATGCCTGCCTGCGCATCAGGAGGGGCCGGCAGCGGTGCGTCAATCACCTCACCGGGCCCCGGTGTGATCGCATAGCATCTGCGGCTCATCTCCTGCGACGCCTCCCAGGCCTGCCGCGCCAGCGCATCCGTCTCCGGCAGCAACAGCCGCGCCGTGCCGGCCAGGCGCAGCTGCAAAGCCGATTTCGGGTCATAGGTGTGCACACACACAGCAGGGTTTGCGCTGACATCGGCAAACTTGCCGGCCCTGCGATCCGTGTGAAACCGCAGCACCCGGCCGGCCGGATCAAAGCCGCGCAGCACCAGCGTGCGCGCCTGCGGCAGGCCGTTCGCATCCACGCTGGCCAAGGTCGGCGTGTGAAACGCATGCCGACGGTCGGACACGCCGCGTCCCAACATCGCCAGGCAATGCTGAAGCGCCGAGCCCAGCTCGGTCATGAAATCAGGCGGGGTCTGCATCGTCATCAGCAGCAAGATAGGGGCTCGATGACAGGCCGCAACGCCTGAACGAGGCCGATGCGGAGGCCGCCACCCCGAAAGGCCAGACATGAAAAAGGCGGGGTTTCCCCCGCCTGTTCCATCACACCAAAGCAGGCGTGGTCAGATTACCACTTGAAGGCGGTGCCGATCTGGAAGCCGCGCGCCTGGATGCGGTTGTTCACGCTCAGCGTCTTCACCGTGGTGCCGGTGTTGCCGGCGCCGGTCAGGAAGTTCCAGCCATACTGGTGACGCTGATCGTAGAACACGTCGCCATACAGCGTGGCACCCGGGGCGAAGTCGTAGCCGCCGCCAACCATGATGCCGTATTCATGCAGCGAATTGGCGGCCGTGGTCTGGTTGTAGTTGCCGCCCGAGGTGTTCACCACATACTGGAAGCCCATGATCACCGGGCCGATGATGTACTGGGCGCCGAAGATGGCGTTCACGCCGTTGCGCTGGCCCTGGCGCAGCATGGTGCCGCCGCTGTTGCCGTCGATCGCGCCGAAGTTGACGTTGCCACCCACCGCGAACGGACCATAGGTCACGCGCGTGCCGACATCGCCGAAGCTGAGGTTGCGATACGGCACATCAGCCTTGTTGGTGTCGATCACGCGACCCGCGGTGATGTAACCACCACCAACGGCCACCGCCAGCGGACCCACCGAGCCGGCCCAACGCACGCCGAAATCGACGGTGTTGCGACGCAGGTTGGAGCTGCCGTTATACGAGCTGGTGGTCGGGTTCAGCGTGCCGCCCGATGCCAGCGACGATTCGCCGCTCGACTGGCTCGGCTCATACGCCACCGCCATCGTCACACCGCTGAAGCTCGGCGTGACATAGACGATCTTGTTGGTGGAGTAGAAGCCCGAGCCCTTGCCGGACACCCAGTTCAACAGAGCCGAGTTGCCGGGGCTGGCATTGCTGGTGGCATACGGGATGTCGCCGTTGAAGCCGCCGTTATAGTCGAAATCTTCCATCGTGAAGCCGCCGGTCACACGGCCGATGGCGTTCAGTTCCGGGCCAAGATACAGGCGGCCCAGCGAGTCGGTGCCGAGATAGGCCACGTAGCGCTTCGCATACAGCGTGTTGGAGCCGCTGCTGCCGGCGCCGGTGCCGCTATTCATGCGGATCTCAAGCTGCGCGCCGTATTGCAGGCCACCAGCCGTCTTGGCGTCGAATTTCGGATACAGACGAACATAGCTGTCCATCAGCACGCCGCTGTTCTTGCCGGTGGAGGTCTTCTGGAACGTGTCCGTCACGTAGCTGCCTTCAACCCACATCTGGGCGCGCATGCGCACCGTGATGTCGCCCGGCGCAAGGGCTGCGCCAGAGGCAAGGCCCGAGGCGAACGAGTCGGTGCCCAGCATCATGTCACCGGCCATGGCGGGTGCCGCGAACCCGGCAAGCGCCGTCGCGGCCAGAATGATCTTCTTCATGCGATCTCCTCCAAAAGCCGATTTCACTCGGCATCAATCGTTGATGATGCGGACAGGCTTTCACCACCCCACATCACGTTGTCATACAAGATGACGGTGATTTAACTGATTTGCAATAGGCAGCAAACAGGTTTCCGGTCGGGTATCGAATTCGGCCAAGGTTGCTGAATCACGGCTTTTTTTGCACTGTGCCCAGCCAAGGAGACCCGCCATGACCCATGAAACGCAGGCGTTGACCCCCGCGGAACGCATCGCGCGCGACAAGGAGATCGCAGCCCAACTGCCCGGCACCTATCTGTTCGACGGCGCCCGCGCGCGGATGAACTATGCGCTCAACAAGATGGGCATGTCCCTCAAACACGCGGCCAACCGGGCCGCCTTCGCCGCCGATGAGGAGGCGTATTGCCGCCAATACGGGCTCGATGAGGCCACCACCGCCCTAGTCCGCGCGCGGGACTGGCTCGGCATGGTCCAGGCCGGCGGCAACATCTTCTACATCTTCAAGATCGCCTCGATCGATCACGTCACCATGCAGCATCTCGGCGCCCAGCAGAACAGCCTCACGCTGGAAGAGTTCCGCGCCCGTCTCAACGCCTATCGCGCAACCTGACAGGAGCGACCATGGCCCGCATCGTTGGCGCAATGACCACCAGCCACGTCCCCTCCATCGGCATCGCGATGGACACCGGCATCACCCACGACCCGTATTGGAAGCCGCTGTTCGACGGCTACGCCCCCGCCAAGGACTTCGTGCGCGACCTCGCGCCGGACATCACCATCGTCATCTACAACGATCACGGCCTGGAGGTGTTCCTCGACCGCGTGCCCACCTTCGGCATCGCCGCCGCCGAGCGCTATGAGAGCGGCGATGAAGGCTGGGGCCCGCGCCGCATCCCGCCCTTCCAGGGCGACCCCGCCTTCAGCTGGCACCTGATCGAGCATCTGGTGGCCGATGAGTTCGACCTCTCGATGTTCCAGGAATGGCAGGTCGATCACGGCTTCAGCGTGCCGATGAGCATCGCCTTCGGTGGCCGCTCCGGCGAAATCGCGGCCTGGCCCACCCGCGTGGTGCCGGTGGTGGTCAACACCATCCAGTTCCCGCTGCCGCAACCGCTGCGCTGCTTCAAGCTCGGCCAGGCGATCCGCCGCGCGGTGCAGGCCTGGCCCGGCGACGAACGCGTGCTCATCCTCGGCACCGGCGGCATGTCCCACCAGCTGCAGGGCGAACGCGCCGGCTTCATGCACCCGCCGTTTGACCGCATGTTCCTCGACATGATCGGCCCCGACCCCGAAGCACTGACCCGCATCCCGCTCGGCACCTATATGAAGGAGGCCGGCCATGAAGGGGCCGAGCTGATCATGTGGCTGGTGGCGCGCGGCGCCATGGGCGCCCACGTGCGCGAGGTCTACAAGCACTACCACGTCTCCGCCTCGCTCACCGCGGCAGGACTTGGCTGCTACGTGGAAGCCTGATCGAACACAGATCGGCTCGTTCCACCCTCCGCGCGCTTGCGTTTTGTCAGACCGACCGTCAAGCTTTTGCCTGCCGGCGAGACGGCCGCGCATGACGAGGAGGGCCCGCGATGCCGCTCACCCAGGCTGAACCCCAGGCCACTGGCTGGGAACCGCCGCGCAGCCTCAACCGCGCCCAGCTGATCGAAATCTCGGACCGCGTGCTCGCCCTGCCGGACCTGCCGATCCGCCGCACCGAGGAGATCGTCACCATCCCATGCGCCGGCATGGATTGGGATATCGGCGCCATCATCTACGAGCCGGAGGATGCAGGCCGCATCCCGGTGGGCCCGGATGGCCGCAGGATCGGCTTCTTCCTCATGCATGGCGGTGCCGGCGACTATCGCGTGCACGAGGATCTCTGCATCCTGATGGCGCAGAAATACGGCATCCGCTCGGTCAACATGACCTATCCCGGCCGCTTCTATTTCGACGACCCCGAGCACAACTGGCCCGGCGACACCCAGCACCCGGATGGCTCGGTGCGCACGCCGATCTGGCAGCGCGGCGAGAGCTACGGGCTCGATCAATACGAGGTGGTGCAGGACAATTCGCTGTCCAAGACCTACGGCACCCTCACCCTCGCCCATGCCAAACCCGGCACCCGCTTCTACCACCGCCTCGCCGCCTGGCCCTGGGCGTTCGAGACCGCGATCATCGAGCTCTGCAAGCGCTTCTTGCCGGCGTCGGATTATTCCATCTACTGCCACGGCCATTCCACCGGTGGCCCGTTCTCCCACATGATGCTGCAGCGGGTGGAAAACGCGGTCGGCATCGCCGGCATCGAGAACTCGCCCTTCGGCTATATCTGGCAGATGGTGAACGGCAATGTCTGGCCGCGCCCGTTCAACGAGGTCGTGGTCCGCACCTGGCGCGACATCGCGCGCTATCGCGGCGCGGAAGCCCTGAAATCCCGCGCCGCCGAGGTGCTGCGCTCCCTGCCCGACTTCATCGAGGCGATCTACGCTGAATGGGGCCGCAGCACCTATCTGCCGCAGATCAAGGCCGAATACGTCATCCACCTCAACGCGCAGGACGCACTGACCGAATCCGCCACCGTCACCGCCCAGCGCCTTGGCCTGAGCAACCAGGAAACCGAGGATCTGATCGCCCGCTACCGCGGCTACCCGCTGCCGCTCACCGGGGAAGGGGTGAAGCCGGTTCCCCCCTTGCTCTACGTCATCACCGCCAACAGCCGCGACCATTCGCGCGAGGCCTATTACGACATCATCCTGCCCGCGCTCGCCAAGCTCGACCCCGCCCCCAAGGCGCGCGTGGTGCAGTTCGAGGCCGGCGTGCATTCCTATCAGAAACCCGAGGAAGGCCTGCCGCGCGGCCTGGTGCCGGTTGCGATGGAGCTGTGGCGGGAGGCGATCATGGCGGGGTATTACAAGGTGTAAGGCAAGCGCTTCTTTTTGAAAAAAGAAGCAAAAACTTTTTTTCGTCGAGCCTCGCCGTCAGCTGAGTCTTTGCATGACAAGCCCGGGCCGCGATACCGGCAAGTGAAAAAAGTTTTTTTTGCTTCTTTTTGTTCACAAAAAGAAGAATCCCTTTTTCTGTGAAAAATGCTGTGTTGGAGTGTCCGATGCGCCAAGTAGCCTTCCTGGTCGCCCTCCTGCTCGCCACCGCGGCCCACGCGCAAACCCGCGTCGTGGTCGGCTCCACCGGCTATTTCACCCCCAATGTCTACGCGCAGAGCGACGCGGAGGGGTATGTGAATGGCTGCCAGACCTATGGCTGCATGGGCTATTACGACTACCACACCGGCGAACTCGTCCCGATGCTCGCCACCTCCTGGGAGTCAACGGATCCCGTCACCTGGGTCTTCCATCTCCGCCATGACGTGACCTGGCAGGACGGCACCCCGGTCACCGCCGATGACGTGGTGCATTCCCATTGGCGCCAGATGAACGACAAGCTCACCCGCCAGGTCTCCAACGGCAAGGATGTCAAAACCATCGAGGCGGTGGATCCCCACACCGTCAGGATCACCACCAACGAGCCGATCGCCCCCTTCCTGTTCGCCGCCCTGGACCGCCTGACCATCCAGTCCAAACATGTCTACGACCAGTACGGCGCCGATCTGGCGGATCGCGAGCACCCGGTGGGCTTCGGCCCCTATCGCATCGCCCAGCTCGTCACCGGCCAGCGCATGGTGCTGGAAAAGAATCAGGCCAGCCCGTTTGCCATCCCCACCAGCCCCGATCAGCTGATCTTCCAGGTGATGAAGGAGCCGGAACAGCGCGTCACCGCCCTGCTCAACGGCGAAATCCAGATAGCACTCTACGTGCCGCCGCACATGATCGAGCGCATCAAGGCCTCCTCCACCGCGCATGTGGCGCTCGGCACCGGCATCGAGAACAATTTCCTGATCATGAACCCCAGCATCAAGCCGTGGGACAACAAAAAGCTGCGCCAGGCGGTCAACCACGCCATCGACAAGGACGCCATCATCGACAGCATCCTGGATGGTCTGGCCGACCGGCTGGATGGCCCGATCGGCCCCGGCCAATATGGCTACGACCCCAATCTCACCCCGAAATACAGCTACGACCCCGCCCGCGCCAAGGCGCTGGTGAAGGAGGCGGGCTTCCCCGACGGTGTCGCGGTGGAGCTGTATTCCACCGTCAACCGCTACACCGATGACAAACAGACCTCGGAGGCGATCGCCGCCATGCTGCGCGCGGTCGGCATCAAGGCCACGCTGAAAACCCCGGAGTGGGCGAAATACTCCGCCGATGCCGAGGCCGGCCGGATCGGCTTCTACTATCTCGGCCGCGGCTCGGTGATCGACCCCAGCCCCTTCCTGTCGCAGTATTTCGAAACCGGCGTCACCACCCGCACCATGTATTCCAACCCTGAGCTGGACAAACTTCTGGTGCAGGAGCGTGCAACCATGCAGCCCGAGCAGCGCAAGATCGTGCTCGGCCGTGCCATGAGCCTGCTCAACGACGATGCGCCGGCGGCCTTCCTGTGGCGCATGCGGCTGATCGCCGGCATCGCCAACAGCATCGATTTCACCCCCGCCGGCACGGTCGGCGTGCGTGGCAACGACATCACCTTCAAGCACTGAGCCATGCGCGCGGCGGCAATTTCCCTGCTGCGCCCGTTTGCCGGCCAGTTCGCCCGCCGCGCGCTGGGCGTGCTGCCGGTGGTGGCCCTGGTGGCGCTGCTGGTGTTCCTGCTGATCCACGCCGTGCCTGGCGATCCGGCAGAACTGCTCTCGCCGGAGGATGCAACCAAGGCCGATATCGAGCGCCTGCGGGTGCAGCTCGGGCTCGATCAAAGCCTGGCCATGCAGTTCTGGCTGTTCATGCGCCACGCGCTGACCGGCGATTTCGGCCTGTCCTTCAAATACGGCGAGCCTGTGGGAGGCGTGATCGCCTCCCATCTGCCGGCCACGCTGGAGCTTGCCCTGGCCGCCAGCCTGATCGCAGTTGCCATCGGCGTGCCGCTTGGCATCTGGGCCGGCAGCCGGCCGAATTCCTGGCTGGACAATCTGGCCTCCATGGTGGGGTTCTTCGGCATCAGCGTGCCCGGCTTCTGGATGGGCATCATGCTGATCCTGGTGGTGGCGGGCAGCCTGCACTGGCTGCCCAGCTCCGGGCGCACCGAGATCGGGCTGGATGCGCGCGCCATCACCGGGTTTCTGCTGCTGGACACGCTGCTGCGCGGCGACGCGGCGGGGTTTGCCAGCACGCTGCGCCACCTGGCGCTGCCGGCGCTGACGCTCGGCATCAACATGGTCGGCATCATCATGCGCGTCACACGCTCCGCGGTGATCGAGACCATGCACGAGGATTACGTGCGCACCGCCCGCGCCACCGGCCAGACCGAACGTCGCGTGCTGTGGCGCCACGTGCTGCGCAACGCGCTGGTGGTGATCGTGACCGTGGTGGGCCTCGAACTCGGCACCCTGCTCTCCGGCTCGATCATCGTGGAGACCGTCTTCGTCTGGCCCGGCACCGGCTCCCTGCTGATCGAGGCGCTGCAGGGGCGCGACTATCCGCTGCTGATCGGCCTGGTGATGGTCTACACCGTGCTGTTCGTGCTGCTGAACCTGGTCATCGACCTCAGCTACGCGCTGATCGACCCCAGGATCCGCCTTGACTGAGCGCGCCTTTCCCAAAATCCGGCTGAAGCTGGCGCTGGGGCTCGCCATCGTGCTGGCGGTGCTGGCGGTGAGCCTGGCCGCCGGCTGGCTCGCCCCGTTCGACCCGGACGAGCAGAGCCTGCGCCTTGCCCTGCGCCCACCGATCTGGTCCGGCGCCCGCGCGGTGGCTGGGCATGTGCTCGGCACCGACCAGCTTGGCCGCGACATCCTCTCGCGCATCCTCTATGGCGCGCGAGTCTCGGTGGTGATCGCAGCCGCGGTGATGCTCGCCTCCGGGCTGATCGGCGTGCTGCTGGGCACCATCTCCGGGTTTTTCGGCGGCTGGGTGGATTACACGCTGCAAAAACTGGTGGAGGTGGTCTGGGCCTTCCCGCCCTTGCTGCTCGCCATCGCCATTCTGGCATTTCTCGGCCAGGGCCTGCCGATCCTGATCCTGGCGCTGGTGAGCCAGCGCTGGATTCCCTATTGCCGGGTGGCCCGCGCCCAGGCGCTGTCGCTGCGCTCACGCGATTTCGTGGTGGCGGCCCAGGCCATCGGCGCCACGCCCTGGCGGGTGATCAGCCGCCACGTGATCCCCAACCTGCTGCAGGGTGCGCTGGTGATCGGCACCTTCACCATGGCCACCGCCATCCTGTCGGAAGCCAGCCTGAGCTTCTTGGGCCTCGGCGTGCCGCCCGAAATCCCAAGCTGGGGCGGCATGCTGGCCGATGGCCGCGCCTATATCAGCACCGCCTGGTGGCTCGCCTTGTTCCCCGGCCTTGCGATTTTCGCCACCGTTTTCGGCATCAACCTGCTGGGCGATGGATTGCGGGATCTGCTCGACCCCCGCAGATGATCACCGCCGCCCATTTCCGGCCCCGTCGCGCGTGCCGCGGGCCAAGTGCGACCGTCCCGCCTTCCACCGCGCGCCGAGCCTCGCTGCCACACGGTCGGTGAACGCCAGGATCTGCTGCTTGCGCTGCAGAATGGGCTTTTCCACAAAACTCCAGGATGCATAGGCAAACAGCAACGAGACCGGAAGCGATGTCAGGCTCAACAGCCACCAGCTTCGGATGTCGGCAAACTGGCTGACAATCGTCTGCTGGATCGGCAGATGGAACAGGTAGACCCCGTAGGACAGATCGCCGAACGGGATTGGGCGCGGCCGCATCAGCCCAAGCCAGACGACAACATAGGCAATGGGAAACGAGGCCAGCGGCTTGAAATCATCGGTCTCGTATAGCCCGATGGACAACAGGATGCAGACCAACCCGGCGGCGTTCGAATAGGGCAGCCTGTCGCGATACAGGTAGATGCTCACCGCGGCCAGAAAACCCAGCACCATCCGCCGTCCCATTGCATCGAACTCGGTGCCGTCCGGCAAGGCGCCCGCGAGTGCCGCGATCACCAGGCCCACGCAAACAGCGGCCACGATCGCCGAGAACACCGCCCGGCGTCCGATCAGCGTGAGAAGGGACGCGGCGACAAGTGCCTCATAGCAATACAATTCATAAGGAATGGTCCAAAGCTGCGGATTCACCCAAGGACCGCCCGGGTTGTTTTGAAAAAGTCCCGGCAATTTGAAATGGATGATGCCAATGATATTCAAAAGGTAGATGTGAAATTCCGGATCACTGAGATATGTCCAAATCGGCATTTCGGTCAGCAACGTGCCCAGTATCAGGCTGGACAGCAGCACTTCCACTGCAAGTGCCGGCATGATCCGGATCACCCGAAGCGTGATGAACTGGTGCAGCCTGTTGCGCAACAGACTGCCGGACACAAGAAACCCTGACAGTGCAAAAAACATCGGAAGAACGAGAAGCTCGACCCAGCTGAAGCGCCCATGGATCAGCCGCAAGGCAGCGTCGGTCTGGCCGCTATACCAGATGCTGTGCAAGACCAGAACAGAAAAAGACAATATTATTCGAAGGTAGTCAAATCCAGTGCTTTGATTTCGCATTGCCTCCATTTTTTCTTTGATGGTGACCATTGCAATTCATTGCCTTCGATAATCGTGTCTGATCATGGCGTGATCGGGAGGCAAGCGGCATTCAATCGCCGCACGCGTCAAACGGTATCGGTGCAAATCCGGCCGATGTCCATCATCACTGGATCGTGCCGACCGTGCGGATATTGGCGCGCGCGAAGATCTCGGACTGCGCCAGCACCGCGGTGGACGGGCTGATCCGCTCTACGATCGATCGTACATGAAAACGGATCTGGCTGCCGGTCAGCACCACCGGGATCTCACCGGCGGCGGACGCACTCTGGATCACCGATTTCAGCCGGGTGACAAACTCGGTCACCCTCGATGGCGCCATTGCCAGATGCTGATCCGGCGGCGGGCCGGACAGCGATTCCAAAAACGCCGCCTCCCATTCCGGCGACAGCGTGATCAGCGGCACATAGCCGCCCGGCCCCTGACACGCGCTGCAGATCTGGCGCGACAGCCGGGCCCGCACATGCGCCACGATCGCGGTGATCGAGCTGGAGTTCAGCACGGTTGCGTCATGGACCGCCTCCAGAATGCTGCCCAGATCACGGATCGACACGCGCTCGGCCAGCAGACGCTGCAGAATGCGGTGAAAACTGCCCATCGAGATGCGTGCCGGGATCAGATCCCCGATCAGCTTCTCCGAAGTGGCGGAGGCCAGCTCCAGCAGCCGGTTCACCTCGCCGAAATCCAGCAGGTCGGACAGGTTCTGCATCACGATCTCGGTCAGATGGGTGGACAGCACCCGCGCCGGCTCCACCACCGTCAGCCCCTGGATCACCGCCTCATCGCGCAACGCCGGATCGATCCACAGCGCCTGCAGGTTGAAGGCCGGCTCCAGCGTCGGCTCACCCGGAAAATCGATCGGCCGGCCATCCTGCGACATCACCATCAGCGCATTGGCCCGCAACTCCCCCTGACCCGCGGTGATCTCGCGCAGCTTCACCGCATAGAGATTCGAGCCGAGTTGCAGATTGTCCTGAATGCGCACCGCGGGAATGATGAAGCCGTATTCGACCGCGATGGTCCTGCGCAGATGCTTGATCTGATCGGTCAGGGTGATGTTGTCACCGGTGGCCAGCGACAGCAGCCCATAGCCCAGCTCGATGCGTAGAACATCCATCTTCAGCAGATCCGTCACCGGCGGCTCCACCGGGGCAGGGGGCTGTGTCGTCGCGTCGCTCTCCGCCTGCGCCGGGCGGCGCTGGATCGTCCAGGCCAGGCCGCCAAAGCCCGCCGCGATCAGCAGGAACGGCAACGCCGGCAGCCCCGGCATCAGCCCGAAGGCGCCCGAGGCCGCCGCCGCCAGGAACAACGGCTTGGCGCTGCCGCCCATCTGCCGGCCGATGGCGATATCCGCCTTGCCCTTCACACCCGCCTTGGTGATCACAATGCCCGAGGCGGTGGACACCAGCAGGGCCGGGATCTGTGACACCAGCCCGTCACCGATGGTCAGCGTGGTATAGGTCTGCACCGCATCGGACAGCGACAATCCGTGCTTGATCACCCCGATGGCAAGCCCGCCGAAGATGTTCACCGAGGTGATCATCAGCCCCGCAATCGCATCGCCACGCACGAACTTGGCCGCACCATCCATCGAGCCGAAGAACGAGCTTTCCTGCTCCAGCTCAGACCGCCGTCGCCTGGCCGTCGCCTCGTCGATCGTGCCGGCCGACAGATCGGCGTCGATCGCCATCTGCCGGCCCGGCATCGCATCAAGCGTGAACCGCGCCGCCACCTCGGCAATGCGGCCCGAGCCCTTGGTGATCACCATGAAATTCACGATGAGCAGAATGCCAAACACGACGAGGCCGATCACCGCATCGCCGCCCATCAGAAACCCGCCAAACGCCGCAACGATATGGCCGGCCGCCCCCAGGCCCTCATGCCCGTGCGACAGGATCAGCCGCGTGGTCGCCACGTTGAGTGCGATGCGCAGCAGTGTGGTCAGCAGCAGCACCACCGGAAAACTGGAGAAATCCAGCGGGTTTTCCAAAAACACCGCAACCATCAGGATCAGCACCGTCAGGCTCACCGAGACGGCAAGCCCCATGTCGAGCACAATCGAGGGCAGCGGCACGATCAGCACCGACAGCAGCAGCAATATGCCGGCCGCCAGCGCCAGATCGGACGGGATCTTGCCGATCTTCAATTCGGGCAGCATGGCACCGGTCTGTCCTCTGCGGGCGTTGTCCTGCGCATCACGCGGTCTCGTACGCCTTCAGCTTCGAGCGCAGCGAGCGGATCGAGATCCCCAGCATGCGTGCGGCATGGGTGCGGTTGCCGCCGGTGTGCTGCAGCGTGTCCAGGATCAACAGACGCTCCATGTCACTCATCGTGCGCGGCTGATCCGGCTGCCCGGGCTCGCGCAGCATTGTCGTGGGGGCAGGGCTCGCCGCCCGGGGCTCGCCCTCTTCCCCCGCCACATGGCACGCCTCGATCATCGGGCCGTCTGACAACAGAACCGCGCGATGGATGGTGTTCTCCAACTCCCGCACATTGCCGCGCCAGTTGCGCGCGCGCAGCGCCGACAGTGCCGCCTGGCTGAAGCCCTTCGCGGCAAGACCGTTCACGGCCGCGTAATGCGCACTGAAATACTCACTCAGCGGAATGATATCCATCGGCCGCTTGCGCAGCGGCGGGATGATGAGGGTGATCAGATTGAGCCTGAAATACAGATCCTCGCGAAACTGCCCGCGCTCCACCTGCTCCAGGATGGAGCGGTTGGTGGTGGCCAGAATCCGCGCCGTCATCGCCATCTCGCGGTTGCTGCCCACCCGGGAAAACCGCTTCTCCTGCAACACGCGCAGCAGCTTGGCCTGAAACCGCACATCAATCTCGGTGATCTCGTCCAGCAGCAGCGTGCCGCCCGCGGCCTCCTCGAATCGGCCGACACGCTGTGCCGTCGCACCGGTGAAGGATCCCTTCTCATGGCCGAACAACTCGCTCTCGATCAGCGTGTCCGGGATGGCAGCGCAGTTCACCGCCACGAACTTCCCGCCGGCACGGTTCGATCGTCGGTGCAGATAGCGGCAGATCTGCTCCTTGCCGGTGCCGGACTCGCCGGACACCAGCACTGTCACATCCGACGCCGCCACCCGGTCAGCGGTCTGCAACACCCGCAACATGGCATCATCGGTGGCGATCAGCCGGTGGTCGTCATCCTCGATTTCGGCCGCATGGCCCGAAGTCGTCTGCCGCACCTCACCCAGATTGAGATAGTCGCTGGCGCCGTTGCGAATGCGGTCCAGCGCCAGCAAGGCCGGCGCGTTGTTGCCGCACACGATCACCGGCAGCTGAATGCCCTGCAGCTTCAAACTGCTGCAGATATCGTTGACGTTGCTCTCGATGTCGCACAGCAGCGCATCCACCGTGCCCGATCCCCGCAGATGCGCCGCCACATCGCGCAGCGGGGACATGTCCTGCACATCGATGTTCAGCGAGCGCAGCATCCGCAGCGTCTCATGCGCGCGGGGGGTCGGCTCGGCCACGTAGAGCATGCGCATGATGCGGCCTCAGACCGCGCGGTCGGTCTTGACGATTTCCGTCATCGTCACACCAAGCCGGTTGTCATCCACCATCACCACCTCGCCGCGCGCCACCAGCCGGTTGTTGACATAGATGTCGATCGCCTCGCCCAGCTTGCGGTCCAGCTCCACCACCGCACCGCGCCCCAGCTTCAACAGCTGGTTAACCTGCATGGTCGATTTGCCAAGCACGGCACTGACAGTGACCGGAATGTCATACACCGCCTCCAGATCGCGTGCCGTGCGGGACAGCCCGGGATCAGGCGGTGCCAGCTCGGACTCAGGCAGAGCCGGAAACTCGGTGTCAGACGGCATTCTCAGGCTCCTTTGCCAAGGGGATCGGCGCCATTGGGATGGGTCCCAGAGGAACCGGCGCCAGCGTTGCGGACGTCACGGGTTTGGATGCAAAGAGGGCGGGGTCTGCCATCGCGGGCAGCGGCAGCGCGGGCGTCTTCGGGGGCTGCGCCATACCGTTTGCGCTTGCCCGCGCGGCAGGCAGCACCTCGTCCACCGCAAGACCGTGCTGCGCCAGCATCCGCGTCAGCGCGTCCTGAATGGGGCCGGTCTTGCGGTGCAGCGCCCCGCGCTCCCAAATGATCTCGGCATCGCCCACCGCGATATCGGTCGCCGGGCGGATGGACACATGGTGATCCAGACCCGCCGCCCCCATCTCGATCGCCGGGCCGATCGCCCGCGCAACATCCGGCGCCAGCCGGATTGTGATGCAGGAAGGCCTGGACAGGCGGCGCAGCAGCTCGGCCACCAAGGCGGTGATTTCAGACGGTCCGTTGCAGCTCATCAGCATCGGAAACAGATTGGCAAGCAGGCGGTGAAACTGCAGCGACAGCGCTGCCGCCGCCTCCGCCACCGCCGCCTCTTGCGTCTGCGCCAGGCTGTGCGCGATCTGCGCGAAGCTCTGCGCATGATCGGTCGCAGGCGATGTGGTCTGAGCCGTGATCAGATCGAGCGCCTGCCGGCTCCCCGCCGCGTAGCCGTCATTCCAGGCCTGATCCAGCGCCACCTCACGCGCCATCTCCGCGGCTTCCGGCACCGCTTCTGCCTGCTCGGCTGCGCTGGCCTCGGCGGCCGGCGCCGCCATGTCAAAATCCTCGTCGAACAGGGCCATGTCAGCGCCCTGCCTTGGCGGCAGACATCGAGGGCCTAGTAGACCAGCTCGTCATCATTCGCCTCCCCGATCTCGATCGTGCCCTGGGCCGCCAACTCCTTGGCCAGCACCACAATGGCGGCCTGCGCCTCATCCACATCGCGCAGCTTCACCGGGCCCAGCCCCTCGATGTCGTCGCGCAGCATCTTGCCGGCGCGGTCGGACAGGTTGCGGAAGAACAGCTCGCGCAGCGGCTCGGAAGCACCCTTCAACGCCAGCGGCAGCTTGTCCTTCTCCACCACCCGCAGCAGCGCCTGCACCGCGCTGGGCGACAGGCGTTGCAGATCGTCGAAGGTGAACATCAGCGATTTGATCTTGTCCGCCGCCTCGCGGTTGCGCTCATCAAGCGCCATCAGGAAGCGCAGCTCGGTCTGGCGGTCGAGGTTGTTGAAGATCTCCGCCATCATCTCATGCGCATCACGCCGCGTGCTGCGCGCCAGGTTGGACATGAACTCGGTGCGCAGCGTGCGCTCCACCCCGTCCAGCACATCCTTCTGCACGCTCTCCATGCGCAGCATGCGCATCACCACCTCCATCGCGAAACTGTCCGGCAACAAGGCCAGCACGCGGGCGGAGTGTTCGGCCCGGATCTTGGACAGCACGACGGCAACCGTCTGCGGGTATTCGTTCTTCAGATAGTTGGCGAGCACGATCTCGTTCACATTGCCGAGCTTGTCCCACATCGTCCGCCCGGCCGGCCCGCGGATCTCCTCCATGATCTGCGCCACGCGCTCGCGCGGCAAGGTCTTCAGCAACAGCCGCTCGGTGTTCTCGAAACTGCCCACCAGATTGCCCGAGCCCCCCAGGCTCTCGGCAAATTCGGTGCACAGCCGCTCCACCACATCGGATCGCACCGCCCCCAGCTGCGCCATCGCGCTGGAAATCTCGCGGATCTCGTCCTCATGCATCATGCTGAACAGCCGCGCGCAGTTCTCATCGCCCAAAGCCAGCATCAACGCCGCCGCCTTCTGCGGCCCGCTCATCGCCCGGCTGTCATCGATCTTGCGCATTCAGGCAGGCTCCTGATGCATCCAGGCGCGCACGATCGACAGGCTCTCCTCCGGATGCTTCTCCACCAGATCGGCCAGCCGCCGGATCGACGAGGCGCGCAACTGCCCTTCCACATTGGCAATGTTGATCATGCTTTCATCCTCCGCAGGCCCGGCAATGGCGCCACCGCCGGATTGGCCCGAGGTCAGCGCCGGCAGGTTCCGCCCAGAGGCCGGCCCGCCAATGGCCCCCGCACTTTGCGTGTCGTTGAACAAGGCCGCCTCCCCAAGCTCCGGCCGCAGGCTGCCATCGGGCAGGCCCAGCGGAGACAGCGGCGGCGCCAGGGCAAGCCGCGTCGTCATCGGGCGGATCACCGCCAGGATCACCACGATGCACACGCCCGCAATCAGCAGCAGATGCGCCAGTTTCAGCAGAAACGGCTGATCGATCAGCCCCAGCACCGGCGCGTCCCCGCCCGCCTGCTCCTGGTCATCCGGTGCCACGAAGCGCATCGAGGCAATCTCCACCTTGTCGCCACGCTGCTCGTTGAAGCCGATCGCGCTGCGCACCAGCCGGCCGATCCGGTCGATCTCCTCCGCATCACGGTCCTTCCAGATCAGCTGACCATCCGGCCCCTTCACGCTCTCCTGGTCGATCATCACCGCAAGACTGATGCGCGACAGCCGGGGCTGCTCGTGCACCACGGTGCGCACCGTCTTGCCGATCTCGTAATTGGTGGTCTCGTCGGTCTTCTGCTCCTGCGTGCCGGCCTGGTTGGCGCCGGTGTCCGCGTTGGGCAGGTTGTTCTGCACGCTGACGGTGGCATTCGCCTCCGTCGTCTTGCTGCTGGTGTTCTGGTTCTGCTGGCTGCGCACCACCTGACCATCCGGGTCGTAACGCTCCTGGGTCTCGTGCACCTGGTCGTAATCGTAATCCAGGCTCGCCTCGGCATGAACATGGCCCTTGCCCACGCTGCGCTCCAGCATGTCCTCCACCGCCTGGGACAGGCGGGTCTCGGCCGCGCGGCGCAGCTCATCCGCACTCTGTGCCAGATCAGACGCACCGGTCGGCTTGCCGGCCTGCGCCAGCACCCGGCCCTTGGTGTCGGTGATCGCCACATCCTCCGGATGCAGGCCGGGCACGGCGGCGGCCACCAGGTTCAGAATGGCATGCACCCCCTCTGCATCCAGCCGCCCAGGCCCGGCCATGGTCAGCTGAATGGCTGCCTGCGCCGCCTGCCGATCGCGCGCGAACGGCTCACGCTTGGGCAGCACGATATGCACGCGCGCCGACCTGATCCCCTGAATGCCGCGGATCGTCCGCGCCAACTCCCCCTCCAGCGCCCGCGCCACATTCAGCTGCTGCTGAAACGCGCTGGCCGTCAGGCTGTCGGCCTTGTCGAAGATCTCGTACCCCACCGACCCGCCGGTCGGCAGATTCTCATGCGCAAGACCCAGCCGGGTTTTCGCCACCAGATCCGCCGGCACCAGAATCTCGCTGCCGCCCGAGGCCACCGTGTAGGGAATCTTCTGCCGGTCCAGCGAATCCACGATCTGGGCGGATTCCCGCAGGTCCAGATCGCCATACAGCAGCGACATTGCGGGCTTGGGCGTGTTCAGCGATAGAAACGCCAGCAATCCCAGCATGGTGGTGCCCACCGCCGCCAGCGCCACCAGCCGCGGCGCGCCAAGCTGGCGCAGACTGTCGAGCAGGCCGTTCACCACGCACCACCCTGCGATGCCGGCACGCGATCATCGATCTGGTGAAGCCCCCGAAACCGCATTGCCATCCCTGTCCCACAGCGTTTTTGCCGCCAGACATGGATGCAGCACGCGGGTTACCATCGGGTTAAACCACCCGTCCCGCCCGGCAATTTTTGCCCAGCCTCCAGGGGCGGTGTCAGCTCGTCACCGCCACCACGTTGCTCAACGGCGCCGTCATCGTGCCAAGCTCCAGCTGCACCGCGCCGTTGCTCGCGGTCACACCGGTCACCTGTCCCGTGGTCTGCGTGCTCAACGTGTTCTGCGCGCCGGTGGCATCCGTCCCGGTCACGTTCACCGTGTAGGCGCCGTCATTCAGCTGCACCCCGGCATTGCTCTGGCCATTCCAGCTCCAGCTGTTGCTGCCGGCGCTGGCTGTAACCGTGTCCGTCTTCACCACCGTCCCCGCCGCATTCGCCACCGCAATCGACACCGGCCCCCCGGACGGCGAGGTGAAGCTGAGCTCGGCCTGGCCGTTCTGCAGCGCAAGCGCGGTGCCCGACAGCGCCACGTTGTGCCCAACCAGCCCGGTCGACTGGGTCAGCGCATTGGCCTGGGTCAGCTGGATCAACTGGCTCAGGCTTGAATTGGTGGAGATCTGCTGCTCCACGCCCGAGAACTGCACCAGCTCCTGGGTGAACTGGTTGGCATCCATCGGGCTGCTCGGGTCCTGGTTTTTCAGCTGCGTCATCAGCATGGTCAGGAACGTGCTGTAGTTGTTGGACAACGCCCCCAACGCGGTAGCACCCGAGGTGGCGCTGGCATTGCCCGCACTGCCGGCCGCCTGCAGCCCGCTGGATTGCTGTTGCGCCAGCAGGGCGCTGGCCTGCGAGGACAGATTGGGAATGCTGTACCCGCTTGATGCGATGGAGCCGGACATGACGGATGGATCCTTTCTGATCAGGTGATGAGGTTGAGCCCGGTGGAGATGGCGCCGCCCGGGGCGGTCGCAACGCGTCTCATGCCGGGGCTTGAGACGCCTGGCGCGGATTGTGGCGACGCCTGCGCGTCCCCACGCGGCAGAGGCGGCCGGGGGCGCCTTTGCCCATCGTCCGCAGCCGTACCGTATGTCGGTGGCCGGCCGTTCTCCTGCCGCCCCGGGTCCGGCGCATCTCCGCCCAGACCGGCCTGTCCGCCGCGTGCGCCATCCGGCGTGAAGCCCGGCCTGCCCGCGTCATGCCGCACCTCCTGAACCGCCACCGCACCGTGATGCGCGGGCGGCGTGGCCAGGCTGAACTGCAGCGTATAGCCACCCGGATCCAGCCCCGCCCCGGTGAGCGCGCGGGTGATCTCGCCGTGATCCTGCTGCAGCAGGCTCAGCGTGGCCGCATGCTCGGCGCTGATCTGGATCGCGCGCGGCTGGCCCTCGGCGGTCTGCATCTCCACCGTGATGCGCCCCAGCGACACCGGGGTGATCTGCAAGGACACCGTGCGCGTGCCCTCCGCCGCAGGCGATGTGGACAGGCTGATCAGCGTGGGTGTGATCTGCGCGCCGATCCGGCCCGCGGGCACAGCATCCGGCAGGGCAGCGGCCGAAGCCGGCTGCGATGCGGTGCCAGGGGCGGGCGCCATGTGCACGCCAGAGGGTGCGATCTGTGCCGCACCCTGCACCGAGGCCGGCAGCACGGCAGGTGTGTCAGAAGTGATGTTGGTCTGCACAGGGGAGGGTGCTGCGACATCAGCGCCGTCACCCTGGGCAGACGGCCCCGCCCCCGCGCTGCTCGAACCCGGCTCCGGCGCACCGGCGCCATGCGCCCCCGCAAGCTCGGGCGGTGCTGCTGGCCGTGCCGCAGGCTGCGTGGTGGCCGGGATCGCGGCCGGCTGCGCGTCATCCCGGATCGGCGATGCAGCAAGCTCGGGCAGCGCCGGCGGTGTGGCGGCCGAAGCCAGGCTGTCGGCCGGAGGCGTGGGCGCCGGCAGAGACGGGGCGGCGGGCATGGCGGTGTCGCGCATCGCGGAGCCTTCCTGCCTGGCGCCTCCCTGCAGCCGGGTTCCATGGGCGTCCCCGTGCGGCGCGATGGCCGGCTTGGTCGAGGTGGTTCCCGCAGCTTTCGGCCGCGCGGCGTTGGGCCGGGCGGTGATGCCGCCCTCAGCGACGGCCCCTCCCGCTTGCGGGGCGGCCGCAATCGATCCCCCCGAATGCGGCTCCTCCGGTGGTGACGCCTGCGGTGGCGGCTCCTCCGGCGTCGGCCCGACGGTGATCGGGCCCGTGTCGGCCGCATCCTGCCTTGCCGCGCCCGACGCAGGGCTCGCCCCCGCAACGTTGACCTGCGCCGGCATCGCTGCCGCGGGGCGCGCCAGCACGGCCACTGAACGCGCAAGCTCCGGCCGGCCCTGGGTCGCCACCGGCAGCACGGTCGCACCGCTCATCCCTGCGCCACCGATCGGCGCGCTCGATGTCGCAGCAACAGGTCCGCTCACCGCAGCCGTGCTAACCCCCGCCGGCATGACGGTGGCCGCCGCCAGCAGATCGGCAAACGACCCACCGGGCCCGGCCGGCTGATCGCAGCCCAGCGCAGCGCCAGGCGGCTTCGCCTGCAGCAAGGCCGCCACGCCTGCAAGTGGAGCAGGCCCTGTCATGGCGTCTGGGGAAGAAGCGGCGAGGTGCATGCGGCGTCGTTTTCCGGTTTGCCGCGGTGTCAGCGTGGCGGGCCATCCGGCTGCCAGAGCCATCGCCGCGAGCGATCAAGCTGGGTCGTGCCACCGCCAACGCATCTCCCATGCCACCACCCCCGGCATCGCCAAACCCCGGTCAACCGGCCCTTCAGCCAGGGATCGCGCCGTCGCGCACCACCACAGACCCAGGCCGTTTCCGCCCGCCCGGCAATTTCTGCCGAGCCGTTTCGACCCGGCCGCCGCCCATGCGCCCCGGCGTGCCGCTGCAGTCCCGCAGAAATCCGCCCACTCCGCCCTGGCACGATTGCTGCCCTGTCCATCGCATCAACCGGCGCATCCCGCGCCTTGCAGGAGATTATGTGATGTCCTTGTTTGGGGCGATGAACACCTCGATCAGCGGCCTGAACGCGCAATCCGCCGCGTTCGGCAATATCAGCGACAATGTCGCGAACTCGCAGACCGTCGGCTACAAGGAGATCAACACCTCCTTTATCGACTATCTCACCGTCAGCAACGCCACACAGAACGTGTCCGGCTCGGTCGATGCGAAACCAGATTATCTCAACAACGTGCAGGGCACGCTGGCCCAGAGCCAGGACCCGCTGGCCATGGCCATCACCGGCCAGGGTTTCTTCCCGGTCAGCAACGCCACCAGCACCAGCGGCAACGTCACCACCTTCTCCACCACCCAGGCCTATACCCGCGCCGGCGATTTCCAGATGAACGCGCAGGGCTTTCTGGTGAACTCGGCCGGCCAGTATCTCAATGGCTGGCCGGTCAACTCCACCACCGGCGTCGTCGATCGCAACGCCATGGCCCCCATCCAGGTCACGCAGACCGTCTACAACCCGGTGGCCACCTCCAGCATCTCGCTCTCCGCCAACCTGCCGGCCACCCCCAGCACCGGCACCCCGGTGTCCTCGCAGGTGACGGTGTATGACGGGCTTGGCACCGCCCACACCGTCACGCTGAACTGGACACAGAACGCCACCAATGACTGGACGGTGTCGATCAACGTGCCCGATGACACCACCAGTGCCGCGCGCGGCACCGCGGATGTGCAGTTCGGCACCACCAGCGGCAATCCGGTGTCCGACGGCACGGTGGGCGCCCTCGGCACCCCCACCGGCAGCGTCACCACCACCAGCTTCGCGGCCAACAGCCCCGCCACCATCAACTTCACCGCCAATTTCGGCCAGGGCCCGCAGGCGATCGCCCTCAATCTCGGCAATTTCGGCGCCTCGACGGGGCTCACCCAATATGCCGGCACCACCTACGCCCTGCACGGCATCAGCCAGGACGGCGTGCCACCCGGCAATTTCTCCTCGATCACCACCGCGTCCTCGGGCGACATCTCGGTGAACTACGACAACGGCCAGTCCCGCACCATCGCGCGCGTGCCGCTTGTCACCTTCGCAAGCCCAGACTCACTGCAACGCCAGAACGGCCAGGAATTCACCGCAACGCTCGCCAGCGGCAACCCCATCACCCAGGACGCCGGCACCAACGGCGCGGGCTCGCTGGTGATCGGCTCGGTGGAGGGCTCGAACGTCGATATCGCGCAAGAATTCAGTAAGCTTATTGTGGCACAGCAGGCCTATTCGGCGAACACCAAGCTGGTGACCACCGCCGATCAGCTGATGACCGAGACCATCAACATGAAGCAATAGGCGGGCTGAGGACCGCGTGCCATGAGCCTGGATTCATCCCTGCAGATCGCAGCCGGCGGCCTGGCCAACATCGCCCGTCAGATGGCGGTGGTGTCCAACAACGTCGCCAATGCCAGCACGCCCGGCTATGCGGAGGAGGTCAGCACCCAAACCGCCCTGGTCGGAGACGGGCAGGGCTTTGGCGTGTTCACCGGCAACATTACCCGCCAGATCGATCTGCAATTGCAGCAGCAATCCTGGCGGCAGAACGCGGTGGTGGCCGGCCTGTCCACCCAAAGCCAGGGTCTCGCCCCGGTGGATGCCGCCCAGGGCGTGCCGGGGCAGGGCACCGATCTCGGCAGCGCGCTGGGCCAGTTGCAAAGCGCCTTCACCAATCTGCAGACCGACCCGTCCAACACGGCCTCGCAAACCCAGGTGGTGTCGCAGGCCCAGGCGCTGGCCGCCAAGATCAACACGATCAGCCAATCCTACCAGGCCGCCCGCCAAAGCGCGCAGGACGGCATTTCCAACGGCCTCACCCAGTTCAACGCCGATATCGCCACCGTCTCCAGCCTCACCCAGCAGATCATGACCGCAAAGGCGGGCGGCACCAGCACCGCGGCCTTGGAAAACCAGCGCGATGCCGCCATGGCGGATATGAGCAGCCTCGCCCCGGTGAACTTCATCGCCCAGCCCAATGGCGGGCTGATCGCCGCCATCGGCCCCGGCCTCACCATCCCGATGACCACTCCCGCCCCCAGCTTTACCATGGCGGGCAGCACCATCGCCCCGCAGACCGCCTATCCCGGGGGCGGTATCGCGCCCATCATGCTGGGCGGCGTGGACGTCACCCGGCAATTCACCGGCGGCTCGATCGGCGCCAACCTCGCTTTGCGGGACCAGACTCTGCCCGGCTTCCAGGCCCAGCTGGATGAGTTTTCCAACACGCTGCAGCAGCGCTTCGCAGCACAGGGCCTGCAGCTGTTCACCGCCCCCTCCGGCGGCGGCTCCACCATCGTGCCTCCCCCGTCACAGACCGGCTATGTCGGCTATGCCTCCACCATCGCCGTCAATCCGGCGGTGCTCGCCAACCCCTCCCAGATTCGGGATGGTAATCTGACCATCGCCGGCAGCCCCACCGGGGCGAGCGCCTTCACGCCCAACCCCGCCGGTGGTCCCGCAGGGTTCGAGACATTGATCACCCGTCTGCTCACCTACGGCTTTGGCACCAACGCGCAGCCCGGCGTGGCGCAACCGGCCCCCAACGTGGCGGGGCTCGGCCCGCTCGGCACGTTGCAGGCGCCGTTTGCCCCGCCTGCGGACCTCGCGGGCTTCGCCTCCACCATGGTGTCCGCCCAATCCGCCACCGTGTCCGGCATCTCCGGCCAGCTCTCCACCGAAACCGCGGTGCAATCCACCCTGACCGCCCAGGTCACCGCCACCAGCGGGGTCAGCACGGATGCCGAACTGTCCAAGATGATCGGCCTGCAGAACGCCTATGGCGCCAATGCGCGCATCATGGCGGCGGCGCAGTCGATGTGGACGCAGCTGCTCACCATGGTGCCTGCGTGATGGATCGGGCATCGCCACCTGATCCGGGATCCGTGCCATGACCGTGATCTCCTCCCCCAATGCGGCGCAGATGCCAAGCGGCCTGCTCGGCCTGCTGGTACAGGACAGCGCCGCCATCCAGTCGCGGGTCACCACCACCAGCCAGCAGGCCAGCACCGGCCTGGTGGCACAGACCTATGGCGGCCTCGGGGCGCAGGCGCAGGTCTCGCTCAATCTCCGCCCGGAGCTGGCGCAGGTGGATGTGTATGCACAGAACATCACCACCGCCTCCACCCAGATGGACAGCACCAACCAGGTGCTCGGCCAGCTGGAACAGATCGCAAGCCAGTTCCGCACCAGCGAGCTTGGCGTCTCCACCGACACCGCGCAGGAGGTGGACACGCTGGCCTCCCAGGCCAGTGCGGCGCTGACCCAGGTGCAATCGCTGCTCAACACCAAGGTGGGGGACAAATACATCTTTGCCGGCCAGGACAGCGCCAACCCGCCGCTGCCGGACACGCAGTTCAACGCCTATGTCGCATCCATCCGCACCGCCATGGGCGGCCTCGCCGCAGGGACCGGGGCTGCCACGGTTGCGGCAACGCTTGCCGCCGCCACCACCAACTCGCCCTTCTCCACCACGCTGGGCACCACGCCCGAAACCGCCTCGGTGGGGGTTGGCGTCACCGTGCCGGTGGGGGTGGTGGCGGGGCAGAACGCCTATGTCAGCCAGACCGGCCCCAACACCACCGGCTCCTATGTGCGCGACCTGATCCGCTCGCTTGCCACCATCGCTGCGATGAACTCCAGCCAGACCACGCTTGGCGCCGATTTCACCACGGTGGTCTCCAACACCCAGAGCTCGCTTGCCAGCCAGGTTGTGGCGATCAGCAACGAGCAGGCTGGGATCGGCGCCGCCCAGCAGACTCTGACCAACACCCAAACCGCTTTGGGGGACACCAAGACCGCGCTCACCACCCAGATCTCGGCGGTGGAGAATGTCGACGCCGCCAGCACCGCCACCGCCCTCACCCAGGCGCAGACGCAGCTGCAGATCAGCTACAAGATCATCTCCTCGATGCAGACCATGTCTCTCGTCAGCTTTCTCTGAGGCTTAAACTCCCCTTCACCATTCCCGGCGATACTGATCCCCGCAGGCCCCCGAGAAGCGGGGGCCGGTTCGGAAAAAATCGATGACCAATCTGGTTCTGGAAATGCGGCCGGGCGATTTCATGATCGTCAACGGCGCGCCCATCCGCTTTCGCAGCAAGGCGCGGATCGAGCTTGCAGCCCATGCGCGGTTTCTGTTCGGCAAACAGATCATGGGCCCGGATGAGGCCAACACCCCGGCCCGGCGCATCTATTTCGCGCTGCAAACCGCCTATATCGGCGTCGAGCAGGAACGCCCCGCCGGGCTCGAACTCGCACGCCTGCGCATCGCCGAATTCCAGGCCAGCACCACATCCCCCTTGGCCCGCGAAATCCTGGACCGCGCCTTGCAGGCCGCGGAGGAGGATGATTGCTACAAGGCGCTGAAACTGGTGCGCCGCATCATGCGCCACGAGGAAGCCGTGCTGGGAGAGGCGGCACCCAAGCTTTCCCCCATCCGCCAGCAGCCGGAATGGAACCTGCCGCAATCCTGCTAGATATCTATTTCGCCACGCCGGCAAAAATCCGCGCCGCCTCGTCCTTCCGCGCCACGCTCACCACCGCCGCAATCGGCGATATCCCGATCGCCCGGTCCAGCACCCGGCTTTGCAGATGGTTGATGCCGGTATCCGCCAGCATGTCCCCCAGCCCCGAGCGCTCCACCACCGTCGCATCGCAACGCCCGACATTGTATGCGTCGAGCATCTCCACCCCCTCGCGAAACGGCAGGCGGATCGGCCCCTGGCGGCGTCCCGCAAAATAGCTCTCAAGCGCCCGATTGGCCGGACTTCCGATCATGAAACACACAATCTGCCCCGCCAAATCATCCGGCGTGCGGATGGCGGAGGCCGCCGGCACCAGCACCTGCACCGGGTCGGAAAACACCACAGGCCCGGTGATCACGCTCTGCGCCACGCCGCGCTCGGCCAGCAGATCGGCCGAGACGAAGGCCACATCCGCCGGCGGCAATGCGCCCCCGGTGTCCGGCTCCACCAGAATCAACCGAATGCCGGCAGCCACCTCCCTGCCAAGGGCGGTGGCCAGTTGCTGGCACAGTGTCGTCGCCGATCCCGAGATCGTGCCATCCGCCGCCTGTGTCGCGAATCCGTCACGATCCTCGGCAACACAGGTGAACGGTGATGCCGCGTGCCCAGCCAAGGGCAAAAGCCACAGCAGGATGGCCAGGCGCCATCCTGCCGCTGAAAGAGCTGCCATCCTCAGTTATAGGCAGGCAGCGTTGCCGGCAGCGAATTGAAATGCTCCGGCAGCTTGCGGGTCATCGCAGCATCGGTCGGCGTCATGCCGATCGCCTGGCACCCCTTGCCATCGTAATGCGGCAGATGGCTCACCACCGCCTCATCGATCATCGCATAGCTCGCCGGCAGCATCGGCTTCTTGCCGGACAGACGATCCGGATCAAAGCCGGACAGCAGATCGTCGGTGGCCGGCGAATTGGTGTCGCGCGGGCCCAGATAGCTCTGCTTGAAGCCGTTCGGCCCGTTGAACTTCGGGTCCTGCCCCGAGATCAACGCCGCCTTCTCCTCCGGCAGGCTCGACAGCGCCGGCAGGTCATAGATCGCGTTCAGCGTCTCGATCACCGCATTGTGGTCGCCTTCGGCATGCGACACCGCATGCACCCGCGCATAGGGCGAGATCAGGATCAGCGGAATGCGCACGCCGCGCGCCAGCGGCAGCCCATCCGGCCCATAGGACAAAATCTGCGGGGCCACGTGGTCGTAGAACCCATCCGACTCGTCATAGGTGATGATGATCGCGGACTGTGCCCAGAGCTTCGGGTTGCCGGCCACCGCGTTGACCACGTGGGCCGCCATCGCCTCGCTGATCATGCCATCGGTGTAGCCCGGGTGATCATCATCGCCATGCTTGGTCTTGTTGATGGCTGCGATATCAGCCTCGGTCAGCGCGCCCGGGAAATTGGCGTTCTGGATCGGCGGCTGCATCTTCTCCACGTTGGAGAAGCCGCCGCGGATATAGAACACGCCGCCATCGCTTGGCAGCTTGTTGCCCTTCATGTCGTCCATGAAGTCGCTCATGCCGCGCATATTGCCGGCAAAGGCCGGGTTGTTCGCCACATAGCCGAAATATTGCGGCCCCTGATGGTGGCTCACATAGCCGACATGGCTGGCCACACCCGCCGCCTCATAGGCCTCATGGTCGAAGCCTTCCTGATACCAGCGCCAGTTCACCGGCTTGCCGCCGCGGCCGGTGATGAAGGGAATGTCCTTCTTCACATCCGCCAGATCGGTCTCCGCCATGGTGTCCTGCTTGACCATCTTGGCCAGGTCGCGCCCGGCAAAGGTCAGCGGCAGCGAGGCGAAGGTGGCGTTCTCGGCGATGTTCGCATCCGCATAGCTCTCGGACGGGCTGTCCGGCATCTTCTTCGGGGTGTTCGGGTCGAACTGCGACCCCCAGATCGGCTGCGGGTCGTTCACGAACGGTGCGAGCTGCAGATTGGCCTTATGGGTGCCGGCCTCCACATGCACCGCATCGGTGCCGTGCTTCACCCACTGCGTCTCACCGGCCTGGCCCGCGATCATCGCAATCGCGTTGGGGGTGGAGGGCGTGTCCTCGGTGGCGAAGATGTTGTCGAACAGGGTGAAGCGCGAGGCGTAGTTCCAGAAGAACGGGATGGTGTCGCAGTCGATATGGCTCATCACCAGATTGGCGAATTGCTGCCCCGCCTTGTCGGACGCCGCATTGCCCGGCTTCGCCACGCGGTCGTAATCGGCCTGCGCGAACTGATCCATCTGCGGCGTGCCGTTAACCACATGCAGCTTCTTGGCAAGGCCGGTGTGGCTGTGATCCACGCTGTCCCGGAACGAGGCATTTTCGGACGGGCCCATGCGGAACGCCGTCACCTCATGGCTTTGGCCGGCCAGTTCCTTGTAGGACTGCACCAGACCCGGCGTATGCGCCGCATCGCGCGGGCCCTTGGCATCGGCGTAGAGCCCGTTGGCGCCCGGGAAGGTGCCGTATTCGTTGTCGAACGAGTGGTTCTCGTTGAACACCACGAACACGTATTTCACCTTCTGGCGCAGCTCACGGATCAGCTGCTCCCGCGCCACTTTCGGGCTTTTGGCCGGATCGTTGAAGAACGGGATGATGGCCGGGCCCGGATTGGGCTGCGCGGTGACCATGGGCGTTGCGGATTGTGCGGCGGCCATCGTGGCCAGGATCGGGTTGCTGGTGATGGCGGTGGCCAGCATCAGCCCAAGCGCGCGTTTCATCATCGCCATGGCGATTGTCTCCCCTTCAAACGGTTGCGGCAATCTGCCCCCTCCTTCTTATATGGAGCGTGACGGTTTTTTGAAAAGAAACAGGCGGTTGGGATGATGCGCCCGGCTCAGAGCCAGCGCCTGACACGCAGCCGGTACGCCGCATACTCGGCCCCGAACCGGGCCTGCAGGGCGCGTTCCTCCGGCACGATCTGGAAGCGGTCGATGAATGCTGCAAACACCATCGGCCCAAGTGCCGCAACAGCTGTCCCCAGCCAGCAAGCCCAGGCACACAGCAACAACGTCAGCGCCACATACATCGGATTGCGTGTCACCCGGTAAATGCCGCCAACCACCAGGCTCGAAGCCTGGGTGATCGCCACCGGATTGATCGTGGTCTTGGCGCGGATGAAGGCACGGATGGCCGGAAAGCCGAACAACCCAGCCGCCAGGAAACAAAGTGCCGCCAACCCTGTGCGATATGCCTCGGGCAGTGCCCCCGTCGGCCCGATCCGCGCCCCGACAGCCATGAGCCCAGCCAACACCATCACGAGGATCGGCGGCGGCAGTCTGTTTTCAAGGGTGGACAGCATCGGACAAGACCTCAGTTTGGATGTTGATTGACCGCTATATGGATGATGGTTATCCTCCAAGTCGTCAAGTGAATTGTGTTCAGTCAAACGCTGTGGTGAGTCCGATGAGAATGTCGCAGGAGGAGAAGGCCCGCAGCCACGGCCGGATTGTGGACAGTGCGGCGCGTCTGGCCCGCAGGGCCGGGCTGGATGGGGCGAGTGTGGCGGATGTGATGCGCGAGGCCGGCCTGACCCATGGCGGCTTCTACAAGCACTTCCCCGCCAAGGAGGACATGCTGGCCGCCGCCCTCGATCATGCCTTCGACGAGACGGCCCAGCGCCTCGGCGCGGATCTCGTCCCACCGGAAGCCGCCGCCCGCGCTGCCGCGTTTCAGGCCTTCTATTTGTCCGACCTGCATATCGGAACACCGGAGCATGGCTGCCCGATCGCGGCCCTGGGCACTGACATCGCCCGCGCCGGCCCCATGCTCAAGACAAGGTTCGGGGCAGGCGTGCGCCGCATCATCGCCTTGCTCGCAAAGGGTGGCGCCGGCGCAGAACAAGCCCGCCAGGCGCGCGCAGCCCGCTCGCTTGCGATGATGGTGGGCGCTGCCGTGATCGCCCGGGCCAGCGACCCCGAAACGGCAGCCCAAATCCTTGCGGCCTGCCGACCGCAAACCAAACACCCGTAGCGCGGGTCCACGACTCGCCTCACGCCCACCCCGATGCAAGACCGCTCGCTACAACAGCTGTCCCTGCAACTGCACATCGGGAGGCGAAGGAACCTGAACCGGTGGCGCTTCCAACTCAGCCACCCCGCAGGCCATCAGAAAATCAGCGACCGCATCCAACTCCGCGGTCAGCCGGGTCCGGTCCGCATCATCGCCACGCGGTACCCAGATCACCGTCTCATACCGCGCCCGGGTGAGCAGAACGCGATAGGTGTTGAGCCGGTTTGACACCGCCTCCGGCGTTCGCCGCAGCTGCCATTTGGTGCCGGAGAACTCCCGCACCCGCCAGCCATCACCGCCAGATGCGCGCAGCAGATCACCGCCCCAGCACAACCCAACCACATCAAGCTCCAGCCCCTGACAAGAGAATTCCGTGGCCACCTGTTCCAAAGCATCGGACGCGCGCACGTCCTCCGGCCAGCGATCCAGGAACCAATGCGCAACGGCTCCCGCATCCATGTGTGGCAGTTCCACACCAAGCCCATCCGCACGCAGCCGCTTGGCGCCGGAACTCCCCACCAGCCCGGCACGTCGCAGGCCACGCGCGGTGTGCCGCAAATGCAGCCGCATATGGTCCAGATCGCGCGTCAAGCGAAAGGGCAGGGGGAAGTGCTCCGCCGCAATCGCCCGCGCCGCCGGCAGATCTGACTCAATCACGGCGTTCACCCAGTCCGCCGCCGCCGAACTGCCCAGGTTTCGCACTGAAACGTTCAAATGAAGGGCTGGTTCGATCCGCATGCCTGGCAGAGCAGGCAAAGCTTGGCGTCGGTCGGTCGCCTGCAGCGCTTGTGGAGAGGCCAGAACGTGCCAGTCGGGGCGCCTGGCAAGGGCCGCTCCCCATTCCGCTAGCCCGCCCTCCCCATCATGGATCTCCTGCCCATTGCCGATCAGCGCCACGAGAACCGCCCAATCCTCGTGCCGCGCCATGATGTCGAGCAGATGGCCCGGCTCTGAATCGGTCAACCGCACCGGGCGATCGGCACTTTTGCGCACGGCGTGATCCAGATCCCAAACGCGCTGCGCCTCATCAATCACCGCAACATGCTCGGCCGCCTGTTTCTGCGGGTTGGCCACGTATTCGTCGCGAAACAACGGCAAAGCCGCGATCCGCGACTTGGTGGACTGCCGCGCCGAGCGCAGCGATCCGCGCCCACCATCGGCCGTGCTGCGGGCCAGCGCTTCACGCAGCACGTGCACCAGCGTTGGATTGCCGGTGAGAAATGTGGCGCCCGCGGCCTTCTCCGCGCCGAACACCACATTGAGCCCACAGAGCGTCTTGCCAGCGCCCGGAATACCGGTGACGAACAGGCAAATCTTTCGCCCCTCGCTCTGCGCCGTCCGCACGGCATGCAGGATGGCGTCCGACGTGGCCGCCAGGTTGATCGCATCTGCCCGCGCCGCGCGGATATCCGCCACATCGTGATGCGTATAAAGGCGGCAGGCCGCGTCAATGATGCCGGGTACGGGGCAATAGTCGGCTTGTTCCCAAGCCAGGGGGTCCAATGGGCTCGCGGGCGGTGGCATCCGCGATACCAGATCCAACAAGACGGAACCCAACGTCTTGGCGGAGGCATCACGAACCTGCGCCACGCCACTCGGCAGCAAAAGGTCCGAAGCCTGCCCGCCCGGGCCTGCGTGTTCGCTGATCAGGATCGGCACAATCGGATGCGCCCGGCTGGCGGCATGAAAATCACGCAGATCAAGGCCGTAATCCTCCACCTGCCGGCGATCGGCTGCTGTGAAACTGTCCGCCCCGACCTTGAATTCCAAAACAAAAATCGCGGATGGCAGCAACAGCACCGCATCGAGCCGTTTGCCCAACCTCCGGATCGGATATTCCAGAATCAGATGTCCATGCTGAGCGATCGGCAGCGGTTCCAAAGCATCACGCAGCATGGCGATGCTGCGCTCCCACGCGCGCAGCTGGGCCTGCTCATTGGTCCGAAACCGGCGGGCCTGATAAAGGCTCAAAATCTGCAGCAGCTCTTGCGGGTCGCGAGACAGAAAATCCGCAACAGAGGCTGAGTAAGCGCTGTCTGACAAGCGATGCCACCTTGTACCATTCGACAACACTCAAGTCGTCAGCTCACAAGTCCGCAACACACAAGACGCGTTACATCGTAAGTTTCGCGTCCGTCACCTCCTGCGTCTCCACCTCAAACCGCACCAGTTGGTTCACGCCAAACGCCGTGCTCAACGCCACGTCCGTGGCATCGCGTCCGCGCGCCATCAGAATGCGCCCGATGCGCGGGGTGTTGTTGCGTGCGTCGAAGCAATGCCAGGTCCCGCCCAGATAGGCCTCGAACCAGCCGGCGAAATCCATCGGGCCGGGCGGCGGCACCACGCCCATGTCGCCCAGATAGCCGGTGCAATAGCGCGCCGGGATGTTCAGGCAGCGGCACAACGCCACCGCCAGATGGGCGTAATCCCGGCACACGCCGCGCCGCTCGTTATAGGCCTCGAACGCGGTGCGGGTCGGCCGCGCATCGGCATAGGCGAAGGCGATGTGGTTGTGCACGAAGTCGCACACCGCCTGCACGCGGGCACTGCCAAGCGGTGTGTGGCCGAAATGCTGCCAGGCAATGTCCATCAGCAGATCGGTCTCGCAATACCGGCTGCCCAGCAGATAGACCAGCACGTCCTCCGGCAGTTCGGGCACCAGGTGCTGATAGGCCTGAACCGGGGCGGCCTCGAACAGCCCGCTGTCGCGGATCACGCCCTGCGCCTGGATGCGAAACAGCCCGGCCGGCGCCACCAGCCGGGTGCACCAATTGCCGAACCCGTCATAATAGGCGGAGGTGGGAACCTGGGGCCAGGTGGTCATGCGGTCCGGCACCACCAGATCGCCGGCGCGCGAGGCATGCACGTTCAATGTCAGCAGCATGGGGGAGGGCTGCGCGAACTCATAGGTGATGTCGTAGCCAAAACGGATCAACATGCCGGGCCTCGTGCCGATGCAGGACAACCCGTCAATGCCCCCGAAAATCAGAGTGCGGGGCGTGCCGGCGGACCATGCGCCGTTGTGGCGGCAAAGTCCCGTCTATTCGGCCTCGCCGTCGCGCCGGAACGGGCTGAGCGTCGCCAGCTCGACAATCTCCGCCCGCCGCGCCGCGCGCTCCTGCTCGAGGAATTCGCCCACCGCATCGCGCAGCCCGGTGTGGCGGATGAAATGCGCGGAATAGGTCTCGGTCGGCAGATAGCCGCGCTGGATCTTGTGCTCGCCCTGGGCACCGGCCTCCACGCGGGCGAGTTTGTGTTCGATGGCAAAATCGATCGCGCGGTAATAGCACAGCTCGAAATGCAGAAACGGATAATCCCGATCGCAGCCCCAGTTGCGGCCGAACAGCGTGTCCGTCCCCATCAGGTTCAACGCGCCGGCCACGGGCTGGCCTGCGTCAAACGCCATCATCAGCACCACATGATCGCCCAGGCGTTCGCCGAGCAGGGGAAAGAACTCCGGCGTGAGATAGGCGCTGCCCCATTTGCGATCGACGGTGGAGAGGTAGAAGCGGTGAAACGCGGCCCAGTGCGCGCGGGTGATCTCTGGCCCGCGCAGGGCGCGAAACTCCAGCCCGCAGGCATTGGCATCGCGCCGCTCGCGCCGCAGCGCCTTGCGCTTGCGCGAGGACAGCGCGCCCAGGAAATCGTCAAACCCGCCATAGCAGCGGTTGGACCAGTGATACTGCACGCCCAGGCGCTGCAGCCAGCCAGCCTCGCCCAGCGCGTCCCATTCGGCGCGTTCGCAGAACGTCACATGCACGGAGGACAGGCCAAGCTGATCGCAGCCCTGTGCCAGGGCGGCACCCAGTGCCTCCACGCCGATGCCGGCACCGGGCCGCACCAGCAGCCGCGGTCCGGTCACCGGGCTGAACGGGGAGGCCACCTGCAGCTTCGGGTAATAGCGCCCGCCGGCGCGCTCGAACGCGTTGGCCCAGGCATGGTCGAACACATATTCGCCGTAGCTGTGCGATTTTGCATACATCGGCGCGCACGCCACCACCCGTCCGCCGGCCTCGCGCAGCACCGCATGCTGCGGCAGCCACCCGGTGCGCGGGCCGGCCGAGCCCGACTCCTCGACGCAGGACAGAAAGGCGTGGCTGACAAACGGATTGTCCGGCCCCGCGCAGGCATCCCAGTCAACAGCCGAGATCTCGGCGATATGGCGATGCAGCGTGAGGGTCAGTTCATCCATGTCCGCAATGTAGGCGGGCGATCCGGTCAGGCAATCCGGAACATGCCCTCAACCTCGACCGCGGCATCGAATGGCAGAGACGGCACGCCGATCGTGGTGCGGGCGTGGCGGCCGGCATCGTCGAACACCGCAACCATCAGGTCGGACGCGCCGTTCATGATGGTGGCGTGCTGGGTGAACTCGGCGGTGGCGGCCATGAAGCCGCCGAGGCGGATCACCTGCGTCACCCGGTCCAGATTGCCGCCACAGGCAACCTTCAACTGGGCCAGCACGTTGATCGCGCAAAGCTGCGCCGCCTGGGCGCCGATCTCGTTGGGCACTGCATCGCCGAGCTTGCCGGTATAGGCCACCTTGCCGTCGCGCATCGGGATCTGGCCCGAGATCACCACCAGATCGCCGGTGATCACGAAGGGCACATAATTGGCAACCGGCGTGGTCGGCGTGGGCAGCGTGATCCCAAGCTCGGCCAGACGCGCATCGATACGACCCATCACACTCTCCTACTTCGCCACCAGCCGAAGGGCGCGGCGGCGGATATGTCGGTCCGCCTCCGCCGGCAGGTCAAGCGGCAGCAAGGGCGCCCGATCGCGCGCGCCATCGCCCAGCGTGTCCGCGGTCTCATCCTCCGCCTCGGGCAGATCAAGGCCGCTGAGGTAGTTGGCCGCCAGGTTGCGGAACACATAGTCGAGCAGCGAGGTGGCGCGGCCCACGGCCGGATCGCCCTCAACCGCGCCCGCGGGCCCGAAGCGGGTGAAGGTGAAGGCCTCCACAAACTCCTCCAGCTTCACGCCGTTCTGCAGGCCCAGGCTGACCGCCACCGCGAAATTGTCCATCAGGCCGCGAAACGCCGGGCCTTCCTTGTGCAGCCCGATGAAGATCTCGCCCAGCTTGCCATCGGCGTATTCGCCGGTGCGCAGAAACACCTTGTGCCCGCCGATGCTGGCCTTCTGGGTGTAGCCGCTGCGCCGCGTGGGCAGGCTGCGGCGGTTGGCGACACTGGTCGGCTCCGCCTGCGCCGGCCGCTCCGGCATCATCTGAATGTAGCGCGCAACCGCGTCATGCATCGCCGCATGTGCTGCGCCATCGGGCCGGGCAAACACGGTCTCACCGGCCAGCGTGCGCGCCAGCGCCGCCTCGGCGGACAGGCCGCGCGCCGCAAGCGTTGCCCGAGCGGTGCGGCTGAGGCTGCCAGTGTCCGACAGCGGGCAGAATTCCGGCGCGATACCGCTGGTCTCAACCCCCAGCAGCGCCTCCGCCAGGCAGGATGGCATCAGCGCCGTGGTGGCGGTGTGGCGCATGTCGCACGACGCCGGCAGCGGCGTGATCGCATGCCGCAGGCTGCGCCGCGAAGGCGGCGGCACCATTTCGCTGGTGGCGGCAACCCCCAGCAGATCCGGCAGCCGCGCCGAGGCGCAATCGGCCGCACTGCGCAGAATGAAGGCCAACTCCGCCGCCAGATCGCGCGCGGCATCACTGTCATACGCCAGCCCCATCTCGGCCAGCAGACCCGCAAGGTTGGTCATGGTGATGGCAATTCGCGGCGATGCCGGCGACAGCAGGGCCATCGCGGTTGCGGCCAGCGACGCAGCCTCCGCAAAGCCCTGCGCCTCGAAGCCCGATCCCGGCGTGTGAAACCCCGCCAGATTCAGCACGAAGCTCGGCGATTTGAAGCCGAAGCCGCGCCAGATCAGGTCGGACGGTGCGCCGCAGCGATGGATCAGCAGCGCGTGCAGCCCCTGCGCCATGGCGCTTGCCGCCGCATCACCCAGACCCGCGCGCCGCGCGCGCTCGGCAATCGGCCCGATCCAGGCCTGCGCCGCATCCTCCAGCCGCACCGGCCCTTCCCCCGGCGCCAACGCCGCCAGCGCGTCCCCCGCGCTGTCCTCCCACGCGGCCGGAATGACAACCTCGCGTGAGGCCGCATCGGGGTCGGGGCGGGCCGCAATGCTGCGGGTGCGAATGCCGTGCCAGGATTTGATCGTGCTCATGGCCACAGAGTATCGAAGCGACTACTGGGCGAAAAGCACATTTGGTGTTTTTCGGGGCCTGGGCCACAAAATCCTGTGGAGAACTTTGTGCATGCCCGGAATCTGCGGCAGGACAATGGACCCGTGACAGGCTTGGCGCTATACCGGTGTCCATGGATATCGTAACCCGGCTGAACACCTATCTTCATGGTCGCCTGGTTGGCACGGATGCCGACGGGAACCAGTACTACACCGACAAGCGGGTGCCAGCCACCGGGCGCACGCGGCGCTGGGTGGTCTATGCCGGCCCTGCGGACGCCTCGGCGGTGCCGCCGGAATGGCATGCCTGGCTGCACTACACCGTCGATGAGCCGCTGCCCGCCTCCGGCCGCAAGCCGTGGCAGAAGCCGCATGAGGCCAACCACACCGGCACAGCGCAAAGCTACCGCCCGCCCGGCCACGACTATCAGGGCGGCAGCCGCGCCGCCTCCAGCGCAGACTACGAAGCCTGGTCCCCAGGAGCCTGAGCGTGGCCCAACGCAACCTGTCGGAGCTGCTGGCGGGTGCCGTGGTGCTCGCCGTGGCGGTCGGCTTTCTGGGCTACGCGGTCGCCAACACCGGCCGCACCCCATCCTCCGGCTACAAGCTGCACGCCGCCTTCGAGCGCATCGACGGGCTCGGCGCCGGCTCCGATGTCCGCCTTGCCGGCGTCAAGATCGGCAGCATCGTTGAAACCTCGGTCGATCCGAAAACCTACCAGGCCCAGATCACCTTCACCGTGCGCCCCGATGTGATGCTGCCGGTGGACAGCTCCGCCGAAATCGCATCGGACGGTCTGCTGGGCGGCAAGGTGCTCTCGCTGGTCCCCGGCGGAGATGACAAGATGCTCAAGGATGGCGGGCGCATCCAGATCACCCAATCCGCGGTCAGCCTCGAACAGCTGCTCGGCAAGTTCATCTTCTCGGTGTCCGACCTGTCAACCAACGTGCAGAAATCCCTGCGCGAAAACCAGGCGGCGCCGAAATGAGCTTCCCCATCTGGCGCCAGCCGGATGGCGAGCCGGTCTCCTGCCGCGACAAGCTGAAAGTGCTGCAGGAAAACCACCTCGAAGTGCTGCAGGCCCTGCACGACGCCTTTGAGGACGCCGTGCTGATGGGTGTCGATGCCGACTCCATGAAGGACATTCTGGTGATCGCGGTGCAGCAGCTGCGCTCTCCGATGATCGGCGGCACATGATCCGCCGCCTGCTGATCACGGCCCTGCTGTTGCTGCCCACCGGCCTGCAGGCCCAGGATGCGCCGCCACCAACCAAGCCGGAGGCGCCAAAGGCGGATGTCTGGCTGCCCAAGCCGGCCGCCGACCTGATGGGGCTCGACAAGATCACCGCACGCCTGACCGCCCTCTCGGTGAAGGTCGGCGACACGGTGGCCTTCGGCACGCTGAAGATCACCCTGCGCGCCTGCAACATCCGCCCGCCCGACATGCCGGCGGACCAGACCGCCTTTCTCGATATCACCGACACGCGCGACCCCAGCTTTGGCTTCCACAGTTGGATGCTGGTCTCCGATCCCGCGGTCTCCGTGGTCGAACACCCGGTCTACGACATCCATCTGGTGGGCTGCCACAGTTGAGCCCGGCCCAACTGCCCCCGCACGCGGCCCTGTTCCTTGATCTGGACGGCACGCTGATCGACATCGCCCCCACGCCGGACAGCGTGGTGGTGCCTGACGATCTGCCTCCGTCACTGTCCGCCCTGCGCCGCCGGCTGGGCGATGCGCTGGCCATCGTCTCCGGCCGGCCGATCGCCCAGATCGAGGCGCTGCTGCCCAATGCCGCCTATGCCGTGGTCGGCGAGCACGGCTACGCCATCCGCGCCCATCCGGGCGGCCCAGAGGAATGCGCCCCGGTCGCCCTGCTGCAGGATGGTCTGGAAGCAGCGGCCCGCGCGCTGATCGCCTCCCATCCAGGGGCGCTGTTCGAACCGAAGGCGCGCGGCTTCGTGCTGCATTACCGCCTCGCCCCGCAGTCAGGCCCCGCGATCGAAGCCGCCCTGCGCGGCTGGCTCGAAGGCTCCACCACCTACCGCGTGGGCCAGGCCCATATGGCGTGGGAGGTCAAACCGATCGGCATCGACAAGGGCCGCGCCGTGCGCGAACTGATGAAAGCGCCGCCCTTCGCCGGCCGCACCCCGGTCTTCATCGGCGATGACGTGACCGATGAGGACGGCATGGCCGAGGCCCGCCGCCAAGGCGGCCTGGGCTGGCGCGTGCAGGAGATGTTCGGCGATGCCGCGGGCGTTCGCGCCTGGCTGCGCGGCGAAAGGGAGAATTAAGGCCTTCTTTTTGTGAACAAAAAGAAGCAAAAAAACTTTTTCCTTTAGCTGGCACACCGAGCCGGCCCATTCACTACATTGCGCCACAGCGTCAGGCATCAAGCAACGCGGATTCGGCTCCGCTTCGCAAAAAACCCGGCTTTCCGGCTAGAGCAACGTCCGATCTGACTGAACCGCTTTGCGGTCAGTCAGATCGGACTAAGTTGCTCTAGATGTTATGATTTCTAGAGCACGACCGTCCGACCGATTGATTCCAATCGGTCGGACCGTGCTCTAGGCTCCAAACCCAATTACCACATTGATCGGCTCGGCAGTGCTGTGATTCAAACTCTCAGATTGTGGAGTTTGGAT